>JAHEBX010000178.1 GCA_024642045.1 Pseudorhodobacter sp.
GGTTGACCCTTGGTTTACCGGCAACCCGATGTTTCCCGCCGATCAGCGCGCGGCGGCCATCAAGGACGCGACGCATATCCTGCTGACCCACGCGCATGGCGATCATGTCGGCGACAGCGTCGCAATCGCCAAGGAACTTTCCATCCCCACCGTGGGCATCTACGACCTCGTTGGCCTGCTGGAAAAGCGCGACGGGCTGAAAATCGTCGGCTTCAACAAAGGCGGCACGGTTGATCTGAACGGCGCCAAGGTCACGATGGTCAATGCCTGCCATTCCTCGTCGTTTGGCGGCGAGGCTGGCCCGATGGCTGCGGGCTCCGAGGCGGGCTTTATGATCGCGGGCGAAGGCCACACGATTTATCTGTCTGGCGATACCGACATCATGGCCGATATGGCGTGGATGGGTGAATATCACGCGCCTGACATCGGCATCCTCTCCTGCGGCGGCCATTTCACCATGGATATGAACCGCGCGGCCTTCGCTGCCAAGAAATACTTTGATTTCAAGACACTGATCCCCTGCCACTATCGCACCTTCCCGCTCTTGGAACAGAACGCCGATGCGCTGGTGGCCGCCCTACCGGGTGTCACTGTGATCGAGCCGCAGGTGATGCAGCCGATCACTCTATAAGGTCGGAAACCGGATAGATCGGCTCGGGCGCACGCCGCCCGGGCTGGTGCAAGATCTCGTCGAACGGCATTCCCATCCGCTCCTCGGCCTTCAGCACCACAATCGCCGCCGCGCGCGCATCCTCGCCCGCGTCGTGATGCTCGAACTGCAGGCCCAACTGCCGCTTCAGATGCGCAAGCCCGTGGCCACCATTGCCGATGAACTCTGGCCAAGCCCGCCGCGCGATCTTGACCGAATCGCCCCACCGCCACGCCACGTCTGGCACCCCAAACCGCGCGCAGCCCGCCCGAACCGCGCGCGCGTCAAAGCTGCTGTGCTGAATCAAATGGTGCCGCGACAGCAAAGGGCCCAGTTGTGCAATCGCCGCCCCAAACAGCGGCGCTCCCGCCACATGCTCGGCGGCAATGCCGTGCAGTTGCGTGTTAAAAGCTGAAAACCGCATTTGCGGATCGACATAGGTGGCAAAAGTCTCGATCGCGCCATCCTCGCGCACGCAGGCCAGACCGATTTGACAAATGCTTGCCGCATCGCCGCAGGCCGTCTCGACATCCAGCGCGATAAAGCGGAACGCGCCCTCGGGCAGCGCCGCCGCCAAATGTCCGTCCCGCGCCTGCCATTCCGCCATAACCGCCCCTTGCCTTGCCAGACCGCAAGGCTATCCCAAACCCTGCGCCGCTGGCAATGCGACACGCCGATTTCCCAACTGATCGCAGCACCGATCCTGTGCGACACCTTATCAAAAGGTTAATGTAGCAAACTAACTCATTGATTTTAAATAGACGAAACCTGTCGCACAGTGCGACAAACCGTGCGACATCCCGTGCGACACCCCTTCCCCCGCAGCGATTGCCCCCCTAAACTGCCTTTGAAATCCATGCCAAAGGAATCCCAGATGAACCCCATGATCGGCGTGATCGGCGGCTCGGGCGTCTATGAAATCGCGGGACTCGAAGGCGCAAGCTGGGTCCGCGTCAAGACCCCATGGGGCAAACCCTCGGACGAGGTTCTGGTGGGCCGCCTGAACGGCACGCCGATGGCCTTTCTGCCCCGCCACGGACGCGGCCATGTCGAAACCCCCAGCTCGATCAACTACCGCGCCAATATCGACGCCCTCAAACGGCTGGGCTGCACCGATGTGGTGGCCGTCTCGGCGGTGGGCAGCCTTCGCGAAGATTACGCGCCGGGCGATTTCGTGCTGGTCGACCAATATATCGACCGGACCTTTGCGCGCGAGAAATCCTTCTTTGGGCCGGGCTGCGTCGGCCATGTCAGCCTCGCCCACCCCACCTGCCCCCGCCTCGGCGCCGCCTGCCTGCAAGCCGCGCAAAACGCCGGCGTGAAGGTGCATCCCAAGGCCACCTATCTCGCGATGGAGGGGCCGCAATTCTCGACCCAAGCGGAAAGCAACCTCTACCGCCAATGGGGCGCCGACGTGATCGGAATGACCGGCATGCCAGAGGCCAAACTCGCCCGCGAGGCCGAACTTTGCTACGCCTCGCTCGCCATGGTGACCGATTACGATTGCTGGCACGAAGGTCACGGCGCGGTGGATGTCGCGGCAGTCATCAAAACCCTGATGGCCAACGCAAGTGCTGCCCGCAACACCATCGCACAGCTGCCCCCGCTGCTGCCCGCCCGCACGCCCTGCCCGCATGGCTGCGACCACGCCCTGACCCACGCAATCATGACAGCGCCGGACAAACGCGATCCTGATCTGCTTGCGAAACTGGATGCCGTCGCGGGTCGCGTTTTGTAAACGGACTGGCCTGCCCACCCTTCCGCGACCCGACACCGAGACGAAAACAAGTCTGCGCTCTGCGCGCTTGTCCGAGAGTTCAGGCTGATGTTACACAAATCCGAGTTCTGAAAGGCGCGCAGATGAAAACCGTAAAAGACTACATCCGCACGATCGTGGATTTTCCGCACGAGGGAATTTTGTTCCGCGACGTGACCACCCTGTTTGCCGATCCGCGCGGATTTCGGATGTGCGTGGACCAACTACTTGCCCCCTATGCCGGAATGCGGATCGACAAGGTCGTCGGGCTAGAGGCGCGCGGTTTCATTCTTGGCGGCGCAGTCGCGCATCAGCTTTCAACCGGATTTGTGCCCATTCGCAAGAAGGGCAAATTGCCGGGGCAGACGATTTCTCAGGCCTATACGCTTGAATACGGAGAGGCCGTCGTCGAAGTGCATGACGACGCTATGCAGCCGGGCGAAAAGGTGCTGCTCGTCGATGATCTGCTCGCTACGGGCGGCACCGCCGAGGCTGGGATCAAATTGATCGAGCGGCTGGGCGCTCAGGTGATCGGCTGCGCTTTTGTTGTTGATTTGCCCGAACTCGGCGGGCGCAAAAAGCTGGAAGCGATGGGCATAGAAGTTCATGCCCTCTGCGCCTTTGACGGGGTTTAAGGCTTTATTAATCCGATGGCATTAATACTCGAAACACTCGGGCCGATGGCCTTGGGTGACACGCTGCTTGCAAACACGTGACACGCCCAACCCCAGCGCCCTGTCGGTCTCCGGCAGGGCGTCTTTATTCTGCGAGCACCGCACCGGGGTTCATGATACCATTCGGATCCAGCGCCGCTTTGATCGCCCGCATCGCAAACAGCTTACCTGCGTCGCCATAGCGGGTCAGATCATCCACTTTCAGGCGGCCCAAGCCATGCTCGGCCGAAACCGAACCGCCCAGACTGTCAACCAGATCATGCACACAAGTCTTGATGGCTTCACGCTGATTTTCATGGTCGATTCGACTCTTGCCACGCGTTGGAAACACGTTGTAGTGCAGGTTTCCATCTCCCAGATGGCCAAAGCAATTGATCCGAAACTCGCCGATCTGCGCCAAGACTGGCCCTGCTTTTGCAATGAATTCGGGGATCAGGCTGAGTGGAACCGAGATGTCGTGGCTGGAAACTGCGCCAATGCGGCGGTTGGCTTCGGGGATCGACTCTCTGATCCGCCAAAGGCGCGCGCGCTGGGCCTCGGAACTGGCAATGACACCGTCCGGACTCAGACCAGCGGCAAGTGCGGCCTCGAACAAGGCGGCCAGATGCACCTGCGCCGCGCCAAAGCCCGACGGCAGGCCAATATCAATCAACACCATCCACTCGGGGTTGTCAGCGAGAGGGCTGGAAACGTCCGGCATCACCTCTGCCAGAAAGTCAATGCCCATCCGGTTGATCAACTCAAACCCCGAGATCATCCCAGACAGGCGTTGCTCGGCCAGAGCCAACAGCTCTAACGCGGCGGCAGGACTTGCCACCGCCAACAAGGCTGTGCCCGCTTCGGCAGGTTTGGGATACAGCCGCAGACTTGCTGCCGTAATGACCCCCAAAGTACCTTCGGCCCCGATCAAAAGATGCCGCAGATCATAGCCTGTGTTGTCTTTGCGCAGCCGCTTTAATCCATTGAAAACAGTGCCATCGGGCAGAACGGCCTCGATACCCAAGCAAAGGTCGCGCGTGTTGCCGTAGCGCAGCACGTTCAACCCACCCGCATTGGTAGACAGATTTCCCCCGATGCGGCACGAGCCTTCCGAGGCCAGAGCCAGCGGAAAGATACGCCCTAGCTTTTCCGCTTCGGCCTGCACTTGCCTCAGGATCATCCCCGCTTCGACCACCATTGCATTTTCGGCCGGATAAACCCCGCGCAGCGCCGACATCCTTTCAAGCGAGAGCACAATCGGCGCCGGTCCCTTGGGCATAAGTTGCCCGCCAACCAGCCCCGTGCCCCCGCCCCAAGGCACCACTCCAACCCGCGCCCGATTGGCCGCTTGCAAAATCACAGACACATCGCCGACCGTCCGCGGCAGGGCCACCGCCCCCGCTTGCCCGATCCAACGCCCGCGTGGCTCGACCAGATAACGCGGCTCGGGCGGCAGCAAAGTGCCGTCAGGCAGCTCTGCCGCCAAGCCAGCAACGAAAGACGGGTCTGCAGCGTTCAGCATGTCACCTCACAGCGTAATGGTCCGCGCCAGCGCCGCAATCGCGGTGACTGAGGTATAGTTGCGCGCGGTTTTGGGTGCCTTGATGTTCCGCTCCAGCTTTTCAGCCAAGGCAGAGTGGCCGATGCCGTTGGGTGCCAGCATATACAAGGCCTTATCAGTCTGAACCACGGCCTCGCCATCCTTGGCAAGTGCGGTCAGCGCCAGAATTTCGGCGGCTGGCACGGGGGCGCCAAGGAAGAAGATATGCACCTTGCTGCCATCCACAGCGCCCTGCTTGTGATAGGGGTTGGCAGCCAGAATCGCATCAAATTCCACCAGATCCATCACAAACATCGCAGGCGCAAAGCCGAACCTGTCCACCATCGCTGCTGCGATCTTTTTCTGCAAATCCGCAACGCCCGGATCGACAAACACCACGTTCCCGCTTTGAATATGGGTGTGGATCTGCTGCAGACCCAACTCCAACAGCATCTGACGGAATTCCGGCATCGGCAGTCGGTTGGCACCCGAGACATTGACGCCCCGCAACAGCAGGACTTTGATTTTGGACATTGGGCGCTCTCCTGGGGCGACTGCCAACCGCTCCAGCGTAGGGTCAGCCCACGTCTGTGCGGCCACGTCGGTCGTGCCGTAGATTGGCGTATAGCACATGGTTCCGCCAACGCCCGTTGATTTGCAGATAAGATTGCGCAACGCCTTCATATTTAAAGCCAGTTTTTTCCAGAACCCCGCGCGAGGCGGTGTTTTCTGGCAAACAGGCGCTCTCGATCCGGCTGAGGTCAAGGGTGAAGAAGGCAAAATGAACCAAAGCCTGCACGGCCTCTTTCATATAGCCGCGCCGCGCAAAAGGCGCGCCGACCCAATACCCCAAAGTGCCAGCCTGAACAGGGCCGCGCCGAATATTGTCCAGCGTCAACGCGCCGATCAGACGCTGATCCTCGCGGCGAAACATCAACAGCGGCAAAGCCGTGCCCTGCACTTCTGCCCGCCCCGCCCAATAAACGCGGTTGGTAAAGGCTTTGCGCGACAGGTGATCATGCGCCCATACCGGCTCCCAAGGCCGCAGATGGTCCGCGGAGGTCTCGCGCAGTTCGGTCCAGGCGCGAAAGTCGGCATGGGTCGGCAGCCGCAAGGTCATCCGCTCGGTCTCGATCGCAGGGCGACGGCGGAAGCCGAGCATCACACGGACAGCCGCTTGCGGATATCCTCCAACGAGGGAGCGCCCGCGACAGGGCCGTAAAGCGCAAGCGCCGTGTCGGCCTCTGTCAATTTGCCGGCAAACTGGCGCACATCGGTCACCGAAACCGCGTCAATGCGGGCGACCGCCTCGTCAATGTCAGGCACGCGGTCATAGATCGCGAGCAGTCGCGCAATGCGTTCGGCACGGCTGGACGGGCTTTCCAGCCCCATCAGCAGACCCGCCTTTAACTGCACGCGCGCACGATTGACCTCTGCTTCGGTCATGTCATCCGCAGCACGCTTCATCTCGTCCATGGTGATCTGGGTCAGATCGCCGATTTCCTCTGCAGAGGTGCCCGCATAAAGCGTGATCTGCCCCGCATCCTCATAGGCGCCCGACTGAGCAAAGATCGAATAGCACAGGCCCCGCTCTTCGCGCACCTTTTGGAACAGACGGCTCGACATACCGCCCCCCATCGTCATCGCATAGACCTGCGCGGTATAGACATCAGGGTCGCGGTAGCCGGGCGCATCAAAGGCCATGGCGAAGTGCACCTGCTCCAGATCCTTGATCTCGCGGCGCTCAGATCCGCGGAAGGTCGCGGGCTGAAATGTTGTTGCCGGTTTCGCCTTCATGCCGCCAAAGATTGCTTCGGCCTGTTTGACGATGGCATCATGGTCCACACCACCTGCCGCAGACAGGATCATCTGCCCCGGTCCGTAGTGTTCTGACAC
>JAHEBX010000179.1 GCA_024642045.1 Pseudorhodobacter sp.
AAGCTGTGGTATACCCAAGCCGGCACGCCGCGGCTGAAGGTAAGCGAGGCCTGGGACGACGGCCGCTTTACCCTGACGCTGGAGCAGGAAAACCCGGCCACGCCGGGCCAGCCCGAAAAGGAGGCCAAGCTGATCCCGGTGGCCGTGGGCTTGCTGTCACCCAATGGTGATGAGGTGCTGCCGACACAGGTGCTGGAGCTGACCGAGGCAAAACAAAGCTTTACCTTTGAAGGACTTGGCGCGCGGCCCATCGCCTCGGTCTTGCGCGATTTCTCGGCTCCGGTGATCGTCGAGCGCGACGTGAGCGTTGCCGATCGGGCCTTTCTGTTGGCGCATGATACCGACCCGTTCAACCGCTTTGAGGCGGGGCGCAGCCTGTGCAAAGACGTGCTGGCGCGGATGATCGTCGAGGGCATAGAGCCCTTGCCCGAACTGTTGGAGGCGATGGAGACGCTGGCCTTTGACGACAGCCTTGACCCTGCGTTCCGCGCGCTGGCGCTGCGGCTGCCGGGCGAGGATGACATGGCCGCGACCCTGCATGCGGCGGGACATGTGCCTGACCCGGCCGCGATTCATGCCGCGCGCGACGCGCTGCAACTGGCACTCGCCAAGGCGATGCGGCCCCGGCTTGGCACGCTTGAGGCCGCAATGCATGTGCCGGGGGCCTATTCGCCCGATGCCACCTCGGCCGGCAAGCGGGCCTTGCGGCTGGTGGTGTTGGCGCTTTTGGCGCGGCTTGATAGCGGTGCCGCAGCGCGGGCGGCCTATTTTGACGCAAGCAACATGACCGAAGCCTTTGGCGCGCTTGCGGTGCTGCTGGAGATCGGGGAAGGCAAGCAAAAGCTGGCGAATTTTGAAGAGCATTGGAAAGACGACCGTCTGGTGATGGATAAGTGGTTTGCTATTCAGGTCACCACCGCCAAGCCCGAAGAGGTGGCCGATGTGGTGCGCAGGCTGACCGAGCATCCCGCGTTTGATCTGAAAAACCCAAACCGGTTCCGCGCGGTGTTTGGCGCGCTGAGTGCCAATCACGCAGGCTTTCACGAGGCCGATGGCGCGGGCTATGACCTGCTGGCCGATTGGCTGATCAAGCTGGACAAGCTGAACCCGCAGACGGCTGCGCGGATGTCGACGGGGTTTGAAAGCTGGCCGCGCTATGACATCGACCGTCAGGAAATGATGCGCGCGGCGCTCGAGCGGATCTTGGCGACCGAGGGGCTAAGCCGCGATCTGGGCGAGATGGCCGCGCGGATGCTGGCGCGGTCCTAGGCCTTGCAATAGGCTTGTTTCGAGGTCCAGCCCGCGATATCCGAACGGACACGGGATTTGCTCATCGGGCCCCAGTCGCGGCCGACGCCTGTGCGGCCTTTTCCGGCCACAACGCCGTCACGGCCCACTTGCCGCGCGATGATCTTGACGGCGCAGGCCAGATTGGCGCTGCCGTCCTTGAGCGCCGCCCCGCTGCGCGCGTCGCATTTATAGGCCGAGGCGGTTTGGGCTGAAATCTGCATCAACCCGTGATAGCGCCCGCTGCCCGAGGCCTTGGGGTTATAGCCACTTTCGTATTTTGCCAGCCCCGACAGCACAGCCACCCAAAAGGCGCGCCGCTCTTCGACCGAGGCGGTTTGATAGCCGGGACACCAGGTTTCGACATCTGCGGGAACGCGGCTTGCAAGTTTGCTGTCGTATTTCGACACTTCGGCCATCGCGGAAATGGTCCATTTGCTGGCGCCCGAATGCCCGTCCCAGCGCATCTTGGGTAATCCTTCGGCCTGCGCTGAAGGCGCGAGGGCTGCGCAAAAGCCGATTGCAAAAAGGGAGATGAACCGCATTAAACCGCATCATGTGACCCCGCGCAGCAAGGCGCGACTGCGGGGGTATCGCGGGAAACCGGCCCGTCAGCAAGTTTTGCAGGCCAGGCGCGCCAAGGATCGGCAGCTTTCCGCCAGTGCGACCCTTGCCGAAACCGCCCGCTCTGCCTAAACAGGCGGGGAAGCTGACGGAGAAAACCATGCTCGATCTGACCTATGAGACGCCGAAACCCAAGGTAATTGCCGGGGTCAAGCACGACTGGGAGCTTGTGATCGGGATGGAAATCCACGCGCAGGTGTCCTCAAACGCCAAGCTGTTTTCGGGCGCCTCGACCCAAGTGGGGGCCGAGCCGAATTCGAACGTTGCCTTTGTGGATGCGGCAATGCCGGGGATGTTGCCGGTGATCAACGAATTTTGCATCGAGCAGGCGGTGCGCTCGGGGCTGGGGCTGAAAGCGCAGATCAATCTGCGCTCGGCGTTTGACCGCAAGAATTATTTTTATCCCGACCTGCCGCAGGGCTATCAGATCAGCCAGCTTTACCACCCCATTGTGGGCGAGGGCGAAGTGCTGGTCGAGATGGGCCCGGGCGTGGCGCGACTGGTGCGGGTCGAGCGGATTCATCTTGAGCAGGACGCGGGCAAGTCGATCCACGATATGGACCCGACGATGTCTTTCGTCGATTTCAATCGCACGGGTGTGGCCCTGATGGAGATCGTCAGCCGCCCCGATATTCGCGGCCCCGAAGAGGCTGCGGCCTATGTCGTCAAACTGCGCCAGATCCTGCGTTATCTGGGCACCTGCGATGGCAACATGCAGAACGGCAACCTGCGCGCCGATGTGAACGTGTCGGTCTGCCGCGCGGGTCAGTATGAAAAATATCAGGAAACCCAAGACTTTAGCCATCTTGGCACCCGCTGCGAGCTGAAGAACATGAACTCGATGAAGTTCATCCAGCTGGCGATTGACGTCGAAGCGCGCCGTCAGATTGCCATTCTGGAGGATGGCGGCACGGTCACGCAGGAAACCCGCCTGTACGATCCTGACAAGAACGAGACCCGCAGCATGCGCAGCAAGGAAGAAGCGCATGATTACCGCTATTTCCCGTGCCCTGACCTTTTGCCCTTGGAGATTGATCAGGCTTGGGTCGATGAGATTGCCGCCGCGATGCCGGAACTGCCCGATGCCAAGAAGGCGCGGTTCATGGGCGATTTCGGGCTGACCGATTATGACGCCAATGTGCTGACGGCCGATCTTGAGTCGGCTGCGTTCTTTGAGGCGGTTGCCAAGGGGCGCGATGGCAAGCAGGCGGCGAACTGGGTGATCAACGAGCTGTTTGGCCGGCTGAACAAGCAGGGCCTTGCGATCACCGAAAGCCCCGTTTCGGCGGCGCAGCTGGGTGGCGTGCTGGACCTGATCGGCTCGGGCGAGATCACCGGCAAGATGGCCAAGGACCTGTTTGAAATCGTCTGGACCGAGGGCGGCGATCCTGTCGAGCAGGCGGCCAAGCATGGCATGAAGGCGGTCACCGACACGGGCGCGATCGAGGCGGCCTTGGATGCACTGATCGCGGCAAACCCCGAGCAGGTGGAGCGCGCCAAGGTCAATGCCAAGCTCGCGGGTTGGTTTACCGGCCAGGTTTTGAAATCCACGGGTGGTAAGGCCAATCCGGCGGTGGTCAATGCGATGGTTGCGCAAAAACTGGGTTTGTAGCCTGCCAGACTGGAAATGAGGAGTAAGCAATGGCACCGACGCTTTACTTTTCGCGCAATCCGAACCCGCGTTTGGCGGTCGCGGTTGCACGCTATCTGAACTGTGCCGTGGATTTCGAATGGGCTGCCCCCTTTGATCCTGCGCAAAGTGATCGGTTTCGCCGACTGAACCCGTCGCTTTCCATTCCGATTATGGTGGACCAGGGCAAATCGCTGTGGGAAGCGGATGCGATTGCCTGCGCACTTTCGATGCGTGCAGGGTCGTCGTTTTGGCGAATGGACGCAGAGATGCCCGACATGATCCGCTGGATTTCCTGGGGCAAGGCGAATTTTGTTCAGGCCTGCGATATGGTGCATTTCGAGCGGGGCACCAAGCCGCGCTATGGTTTGGGCCCGTATGATGCCGCCGCTTGCGCAGAGGGTCTGCAGCGCTTTGCCAGCACGGCCGGGATATTGGAAACCCACTTGCAGACGCGCGCCTATCTGCTGGACTCTGGCCTGTCTTATGCCGATTTTCGCATGGCGACGTTCTTGCCCTTTAACGATGTGGCCGGTTTGCCATTGGAGGATTACCCGGCGCTGTCGGCGTGGAACCGCCGTCTGCAAAGGCTTGCGGCATGGCGCGATCCCTTTGCCGGGCTGGTGGCGCCCGAGTTGCCCGCGATCCCGAACGGTGCGGGCGGAGACAAACAGGCCGAAGCCCGCTAAAGCTGGCCCAATGGCCTTGGCCTTGGCGTTTAATCCTCGTAGAGTCTGCCGCGATCAAGGTGAGGGAATCTGATGCCGCAGTTTGAGTACAAGGTTGTTCCGGCCCCGCGCCGCGGTGAAAAGGCGCGTGAGGCAAAGACCACCGAAGAACGCTATGCCCTCGCGCTGACCAATCTGATGAACGAAATGGGGCGTGATGGCTGGCAGTATCTGCGCGCAGACACGCTTCCTGTCGATGAGCGGGTGGGTTTTACCGGCACAAAGACCAGCTATCAGAATATGTTGGTGTTTCAGCGCGACGTTGTGGCAAGCGCGCGTGTTGAGGCTGTTGCCGCCGCTGCCCGCATCCTGAGCGTTGATGCTGGCCCTGCCGCGACCCCGAAACTGGGCCCCGCGGAAAAGCCCGCAGCCGGCGTGGCGCCTGCGATCGGCCCCGCCTCATCCGCCGAGGTGGCTGCCGAGTGAGGCCGCAGCGGCGGCCAGCGCCGCTGGCAGTGCGCGTTCAAAGGCCGCAAGCGCAGGCTCTGGCCCAAGGCTGACGCGGATACAGCGATCGAGCGGCGCGACGCCCGGCATGCGCACAAAGATGCCCGCCTCGGTCAAGGCGGCAAGCGTGGCACGGGCGAACGCGCCGTCGCGGCCGAGGTCAATCGTCACGAAATTGGTGGCAGAGCCAAGCGGTGTCAGCTGATGCGTCCGTGCAATCTGGCTCACGCGCTGGCGTGCTTGCTCGACCTGCGTGCGGACGCCTGCCAGATAGGCCTGATCCTGCAGCGCCGCCAGCGCGCCCGCCTGCGCGATGCGCCCGACGCCGAAATGGTTGCGCAGCTTGTCAAAGGCCAGCGCAAGCTCGGGATGGGTGATCGCGTAACCCACCCGCAGCCCCGCCAGCCCATGCGCCTTGGAAAAGGTCCGAAAGCGGATCAGGTTGGGCGTATCGGGATCAATCTGCGGCGCGGTGCCCGCAGGGGCAAGGTCGATATAGGCCTCATCAAGCAGCATCAGCGTGCCCTCGGGCAGGTTGGCGACCATCTCGGCCATCACCGCAGCAGGGTGGTGGCTGCCCATCGGGTTGTCGGGGTTGGACAGATACAGCAGCCGCGCCCCCGTCTGGCGGGCCAGATCCAGCAAGGCCTGCGGGTCTTCGTGATCGCCGCGATAGGGCGCGCGGTGCAGGGTGCCGCCATAGCCTGCAACATGGAAGTTGAAGGTCGGATAGGCCCCAAGCGAGGTCACCACCGGGTCACCGGGCGAAATCATCAGCCGAACGAGGTAGCCCAGCAGCCCGTCGATTCCTTCGCCGACGACGATGTTTTCGGCGCGACAGCCGTGATGCGCCGCAAGCGCCGCCTTTAGGTCAAAGATCTCGGGGTCGCCGTACATCCAGACCTCGGACGCAGCCTTTTGCATCGCCGCGATAGCCTTGGGGGAGGGGCCGAACAGGCTTTCATTCGCGCCCAGCCTCGCGGTGAAGGGGTGGCCCAGCCTGCGCTCGGTCGTCTCGGGCCCGACGAAGGGGACGGTGGAGGGAAGCGAGGCTGCAAGCGGGGTGAGGGCAGAGATTTTCATCGCGTGATTTGGCGGTGAAATCGACACGCTGGCAAGGGAAAATTTGTCCGAAACGGTCGTGCTTGCGCCCAGCCCCCATCGACACCCCGGCTGATTGTGCGGATGCGGGATAGAGGTCGCCACCTGTTGCGATGTGGAACCACGCGCGGGCTTTGGCCGCGCGCGGTCAGGGGTCAGGCGATCTCGGCCAGCCGGTTCAGCGCGGCTTGCAGTTTGGACTGCTCGTCGATCCGCGCCTCGAGGTTGGCTTGCGCCTCGGCGACCACGTCTTCGGGGGCAGAGGTGGCAAAGTTTGGGTTGCCCAAGCGCCCCTTGAGCCCGCCGATTTCCTTGGCGAGTTTGTCCATCGTCTTTTGCAGACGGGACTTTTCCTCGGCAATGTCGATCAGACCTGCAAGCGGGATCGAGAAGGCCGCGCCGTCTACTGCAATAGAAATGCTGCCCTTTGGGGCGGGGCCCTCGGTTAGGGCTTCCACGCGGGCAAGGCGTTTGATGATCGCCTCGTTCTCGGCCCAATCCTTGCGTGCATTATCATCGAGCAGGGTGGCCACCATATCAACCTTGAGGCCGGCCGGAACGTGAACCTGCATCCGAGCTGATCGAATTGCTTCTATCAGGGCGATGACCCAGCCAATACTGCCTTCGCTAAGCACGTCGTGCAGGTCAGGATT
>JAHEBX010000033.1 GCA_024642045.1 Pseudorhodobacter sp.
GGTGGTTGCTTTCTACTTCGGCTCGCGGGAGTCCTATTACTTTCGCAACCGTTCGGTGACCATGCCTGTCGGGTTGGCCATAAACAACCCTCCGTCGGGTGTCAGCAACGGTGGGGCAGGCGACGATAACCCTGCCTTGGACGATTGGCGCAGCGGCGGCAATTAGGGTTGCCTTGACCTGTCTCGTTTGCTCTGGCATTGCCAAAGCAACGAGACAGGAATTGATCAAATGAACCTCTTTGCCGAAATTCGCGCGCTTGTCATCGACACTCTGAGCGCAATGGCCGCCAATGGCAGCTTGCCCGAAGGTCTGGATATGGCGCAGATCGCAGTCGAGCCGCCGCGTGATCCGGCGCATGGCGATATGGCGACGAACGCGGCAATGGTGCTGGCAAAACCTGCGGGCAAGGCTCCGCGAGAGATCGCCGAAGCGCTTGCCGCGCGTTTGCTCGCCGATCCGCGCATCGTGGCGGCTGACGTGGCAGGCCCGGGCTTTTTGAATTTGCGTTTGGCTACAAGCCTTTGGCAGGGTGTGATCCGCACCGCCCTGACCGAGGGCGCAAACTTTGGCCGTGCTGCTGTTGGTGCAGGTCGGCGGGTCAATGTAGAATTCGTATCGGCAAATCCGACCGGGCCGATGCATGTGGGCCATGTGCGCGGCGCTGTCGTGGGCGACGCCTTGGCGCGGCTTTTGGCGTTTTCCGGTTGGGAGGTCACGCGCGAGTATTACATCAACGACGGCGGTGCGCAGGTCGATGTATTGGCCCGCTCGGCCTATGAGAGGTATCGCGAGGCGAACGGGCTGGAACCCGAAATCCGTGAGGGTCTCTATCCCGGCGACTATCTGATTCCTGTGGGCGAGGCGCTGAAGGCGAAATACGGCGACAGCTTGCTGGACAAGGGCGAGCAGTATTGGCTGGCTGAGATTCGCGAATTCGCCAGCGATATGATGATGCAGATGATCCGCGACGACCTTGCGGCGCTGAACGTCAAGATGGATGTCTATTCCAGCGAAAAGGCCCTGTACGGCACCGGCAAGATCGAGGCTGCGATTCAGGCCTTGCGCGACATGGGGTTGATCTATGAAGGCACGCTCGAGCCGCCAAAGGGCAAAGAGCCCGAGGATTGGGAGCCGCGCGTGCAGACCCTGTTCCGCTCGACCGCGCATGGCGACGACGTGGATCGTCCGGTGCAGAAATCGGATGGCTCCTGGACTTATTTCGCCCCCGATATCGCCTATCACTACGACAAGGTGCAGCGTGGCTTTGACGAGCTGATCGACATCTTTGGTGCCGACCACGGTGGCTATGTCAAGCGGATGAAGGCGGCGGTTTCTGCGCTGTCGAACGGCAAAGTTCCGCTGGATATCAAGCTGGTGCAGCTGGTAAAGCTGTATAAAAACGGCGAACCTTTCAAGATGTCCAAGCGGGCAGGGACTTTCGTTACGCTGCGTGACGTTGTCGAGCAGGCGGGGACCGATGTGACCCGCTTCATGATGCTGACCCGCAAGAACGACGTCACGCTTGATTTCGATTTCGCCAAGGTGTTGGAGCAGTCGAAAGAAAACCCGGTGTTCTATGTGCAATACGCCAATGCTCGGATCAATTCCGTGCTGCGCAAGTCGCGCGAGTCCGGGTTGGATTGCGGCGACGCAAGTCTGGCGACGGCGGATTTGAGCCTGCTCAGTCATCCTGCCGAGATTGCGATGGCAAAAAAGCTTGCGGAATGGCCACGGCTGGTCGAGATCGCCTCGCGCGCGAATGAGCCGCATCGGGTTGCCTTCTACCTCAACGAACTCGCCTCGGAATTCCACGGGTTGTGGAACAAAGGCAATGACGACACCAGCCTTCGTTTTGTCCAAGACGGCAATGCAGCAACATCGTTGGCGAAAGTTGCGCTTGTGCGCGCAACGGGCGTTGCGATTTCGGCTGGCCTCGCTATTCTTGGCGTCACTCCGGTCGAAGAAATGCGCTAAAGCATTCCGCCGGTCGGGCAGTTAATGACAAGCGAGGGCGGCATGTATCGCACTCGCAGGCGAGGCGATGATGGCGGATATAGATTTCGATGAGTTTGATGGCGGCTATGCCGCATCTGGCAAGACTGTCGCAGGCCGGTGGGTGCATCTTGCGGGTGCGGCCTGTTCGGTAGCGCTGGTGCTCGGGGTTGTCGTTTGGGGATACAAACTCGCAGTGAGGGATGTGACGGGCATCCCTGTTGTGCGCGCCCTCGAAGGCCCACTGCGCGTGGCGCCCGAAAATCCTGGCGGTGATGTCGCAATGCATCAGGGGCTGTCGGTGAACGGAGTGGCCGCCGTTGGCACGGCAGCGCCATTGCCTGAAACCGTGAAATTGGCGCCTTCGGCTGCGGTTCTGGATGCAGAAGACACCGCAGGCGTCGCCGTGCTGGCGAATGCGCCCGCGCGGCTGCCGTCGGTTCCGGCGGCGATTGATGCTTCAGTCAATATGTCTTCGCCGATTGGCGCAAATCTCAAACCCATTGAGATTTCACCCGCACCGCTGCCTGACCCATCCAGTTCCGAAATTGCTGTGGCCGAGCCTGTTCCAGAAACGCAACAAGACGCCGTCGCGGCGGCCTTGGCGATTGCCTTGGCGGATGGCAGCGAAACCGAGACTGTTTCTCCGACAGCCGTTGTTAAATCCATTCGACCCATGCTGCGCCCCGACAGTATCGCTGGCAATGCAGTTGCCGCCGCTGCCAGCGAACCGACGGCCGCAGATGCCCCAGCCCTGACCGAAATTGACGCAGCCTCGATCCCGGCTGGCACCCGCCTTGTGCAGTTGGGTGCTTTTGACGACGCCGATACCGCGCGGGCCGAGTGGGTCAAGCTGCAAGGTCAGTTCCCCGAGCTTGTTGGTGCCAAGGCAATGGTGGTTCAACCCGCTCAAAGCGGTGGTCGCACCTTTTATCGTCTGCGGGCGCATGGCTTTGACAGCGAAGATGAAACACGCCGCTTTTGTGCGGCACTGCTGGCCGAAAACGCCTCTTGCATCGCTGTCGCCCAGCGATGATCGGCAAGGGCGCCGCGATATTCGGCTGTGAAGGTCTGAGTCTGTCGGCTTCCGAGAGGGATTTCTTTCGTGACTATGATCCCTTTGGCTTCATCATTTTCGCGCGCAACGTTGACGCGCCCGATCAGCTGCTGGCGTTGACCAGCGCTCTGCGAGAGGCGGTCGGTCGGCAGGCGCCTATCCTGATTGATCAGGAAGGCGGGCGCGTGCAGCGGATGCGTGCACCTTATTGGCGGGAATGGTCGCCGCCGCTCGAGGCGATCGCGCAGGCGGGGTCGAATGCGGCCAAGATGATGGCGCTGCGCAGCCGGATCATCGCAAGCGAATTGTTGGCTGTTGGCATTGATGCCAATTGTGCGCCCTTGGCTGATATCGCGGGTTCTGAGACCCATCCGTTTCTGCGCAACCGGTGTTACGGCGAAACGCCACACCGCGTGGCCGAGATCGCGCGCGCGGTAGCCGAGGCTTATCTTGACATGGGGGTGCTGCCTGTTGCCAAACATTTGCCCGGCCATGGCAGATCAGTCAACGACACGCATCTGGAGTTGCCCACAGTCACTGCGCCGCGCAGTGATCTGATTGAAAACGATTTTTACCCATTCACCCAGCTTGCCGATCTGCCGATGGCAATGACCGCGCATATCATCTTTTCCGCCTATGATCCGGTAAATCCGGCAACGCAATCGCCCGAGATGATGCGGGTGATCCGGGAAGAGATCGGGTTTGCGGGCCTTTTGATGACCGATGATCTGAACATGCAGGCCTTGCAGGGTGATCTGGCACAGAGGACGGCGCGCTCGATTGCGGCGGGCTGTGACATCGCCCTGCATTGCAAGGGGGTCCTGAGCGAAATGCAGCAGGTTGCGGCGGCGGCCGGCAACATGGGGCCGCGCACACAAAGCCGCGCATCGGCAGCCTTGGCGCAACGCGTTGCACCAAGACCGGTTGACATCGCTGCGTTGGAGGCGGACCTTGCTGCCCTGAGCGGCGCAGGTGGACATGGCTGAGACGACCTTAGACGAATGGGCGGTGATTGAGCCGTTTTCTCCCGGCGACGCATCTTCGGCTGAGGCGTTGATTGTCGATGTTGATGGCTATGAAGGCCCGCTGGATCTGTTGCTGTCGTTGTCGCGCACCCAAAAGGTCGATCTGCGCAAGATTTCGGTTTTGCAACTGGCTGAACAATATCTGAAATTCGTCGAACGCGCCTCGGCGTTGCGGATTGAGCTGGCCGCCGACTATCTGGTGATGGCGGCCTGGCTGGCCTTTCTGAAATCGCGCCTGCTGTTGCCGCCCGAGCCTGGCGAGGACGGCCCCTCTGCCGAGGATCTGGCCGCGCATCTGGCCTTTCAGCTGGAACGACTGGCCGCGATGCGCGATATTGCCGCGCGGTTGATGGCGCGCGATCAATTGGGGCGGGATTTCTTTACCCGCGGTTTGCCCGAGGATGTGACCCGTCGCAGTAAGATCACCTACAGCGCCACCTTGCTGGACCTGATGCGCGCTTATGCTCGCACCCGTACCAAGGACGAGTTTCGCCCTTATGCCTTTGATCGTAAAAACGTTTATACGATGGAGGATGCCTTGGAAAGAATGCGTGGCCTTTTGGGCTATGCCGGTGATTGGGCTGATCTGGGCAGTTTTATGCCCGAAGGCTGGGACAAAAGCCCCTCGCGTCGCCGCTCTGCCACGGCGGCACATTTTGCGGCCGTTCTGGAAATGGCCAAACGCGGTCAGGTGCATCTGAAACAAAGCGAAACCTTCGCGCCCCTGATGATCCGGCGCAAGGAGGGAGGATGAGCGGCGAGGCCCCCGAACAAAGCCTGTTTGAAGCCCCGCCGATGGGCGAGCAAGAGCGGATGGTCGAAGCCATCCTGTTCGCCTCGGCCGCGCCTGTGACGCTGTCAGAATTGGCATCGCGAATGCCACATGGCTGTGATCCCGCCGAAGCCTTGGTGACCTTGCGGCGGCGGTATGAAGGGCGCGGCGTGCAACTGGTCAAGGTTGCGGATACCTATGTGTTCCGCACTGCGCCGGACTTGGGCCATTTGATGCAAAAAGAGGTGGCCGAGCAGCGCAAACTGTCGCGCGCCGCAATCGAAACCCTTGCGATCATCGCGTATCACCAGCCCGTCACACGCGCTGAAATCGAGGAAATTCGCGGTGTGGCGGTCAGTCGCGGCACGGTTGATCAACTGCTGGAGCTGGAATGGATCAGGTTGGGGCGTCGCAGAATGACACCCGGGCGGCCGGTGACCTTTGTGGTGACTGACCATTTCCTGATGCATTTCGGGCTGGAATCGGCACGCGATCTGCCGGGTCTGAAAGAGCTGCGCGCGGCAGGTTTGTTGGACAGCCGACCGCTGCCGGGGGGCTTGGCGGGACCGGGCGAAGACGAGGAATCTGCTGAAGGTCAAAGCGAATTATTCGAGGATTGAAATGGATAAGTTTCTGCAGATGGTGATGAACACCTTCGTCAAGAAGGTGGTTAATCTGATGGTGGATCGCGGGGTCAATCACTTTGCGGGCAAAGGTAAAGCGCCGAGTGAAATGACCGAGGCCGAGCGCAACAACGTGAAATCCGCGAAAGAAAATGCCAAGCGCGCGCGCGATATTGCAAATATGGCGCGGCGAATAAAATAAGGGGCCCGCAACGCGAGCCCCTTGGATTCGTTTGGAAAGGTCTTAGCGCGAGCGACGACCACCGCGACGACCCGAAGTAGCCGCACTTGCCGCGGCCGAAGCCTCGGCAAAGGTCGAGCCAGCCTCGACAGCCTCAAGCACCTTGGCAAAGCGGATCCATTCGCCGCCATTTGAGTCATGGTTCATCAGAAAGTTTGCCGCGCGGATGGCTTCCATCTCTTGCTGGCGGATCGGGTTCATGATCGCCGAGGTCATGCCTGCACCAATGGCCATCGGAAGGAACGCCCCGTTGATGCCGTGACGATGCGGCAGACCGAAAGAGATATTCGACGCGCCGCAGGTGGTGTTCACGCCCAACTCTTCACGCAGACGACGCACAAGCGCAAACACCTGCTGACCGGCAGAGCCCATTGCGCCCACCGGCATCACCAGCGGGTCGACGACGATGTCATGCGCAGGAATACCGAAGTCGGCAGCACGCTCGACAATCTTTTTCGCCACGGCAAAGCGCACGTCCGGGTCTTCGGAAATGCCGGTATCGTCGTTCGAGATCGCCACGACCGGAACGTTGTATTTCTTGACCAGCGGCAGCACCAGTTCAAGGCGATGCTCTTCGCCAGTGACCGAGTTCAAGAGCGGCCGGCCTTCACAAGCCATCAGACCAGATTCCAGCGCGCCCGGCACCGAAGAGTCGATGCACAGCGGCACGTCTACGGTTTGTTGGATGATCTCGATCAGCGCCTTCATCAGCGGCGGCTCGACAAAGTTGTTGTCGGCATAGCGCGGATCCTGCGCCATCATATTTGTGAAAACAGCACCAGAGTTGACGTCGAGAACAGTGGCACCGCACGCCACCTGTTCCAGCGCATCCTTGATCACCGTCTCAAAGTTGCCGGCTTCAAGTTCGGCTGCCAGTTTCTTGCGGCCCGTAGGGTTGATCCGCTCGCCGATGACGCAGAAGGGTTCGTCAAAGCCAATGATTACGGTTTTCGTTTTAGATTCAATGACAGTACGGGTCATAGTTAAACCTTTTTCTTATGCGTTTGCAGGCGTGCCGGCGGCACCGCCGTTTTCGGTGACCCATTGGGCATTGGTCTTGATACCGCCTAGCGGGAAGAAATGCACCTGCTCGATGCCAAAGGCCGGATTGGCGGCTTTGTGGGCTGCAAGTTCGGTGACAAATTCGGTCGGCTCGTAAGGCATCAGCAGTTTGGTGACATCCATTGCCCGCTTTTGCAACACGCGCAGTGAGGCGCCGACACCGCAAGAGATGGCGAATTTGATCAGCGTTTGCAGCTTGGCAGGCCCTGCGACACCGATATGAATTGGCAGTTGCACACCGGCCGCGGCCAGCTTGTTGGCCCAAGCGATCACCGGTTGCGCCTCAAAGCAGAACTGTGTCGCAATCGCCATCTTGGCATCAGAGCGCTCAGAAAACGCCTGTTTCCATTTCAGCGCCTGCATCACAATTGCGTCGCCACCGTCCTTGTCGATGTCCTTGTTGCCTTCCGGGTGACCTGCCACATGCAGGCGGTCAAATCCGTCGAAAAGTCCCGTCTCGATCAGCTGCATCGAGCTGTCAAAATCACCCGCAGGCGTGTTTACGCCACCGCCTAAAAGCAGAGCCTGCTTGATGCCTGCCTCGCCTTGATAGCGCGCGATCCAATCGCCAAGCGTGGCACGGTCTGCAATGATGCGGGCCGGAAAATGCGGCATCACATCATAGCCTTCGCCTGCGATGCGTTTGGCCGTGGCCACCATGTCTTCGATCGGGGTGCCTTCGATATGCGCGATATAGACCCGCGTGCCTTTCGGCAGCAAGGCGCGGAAATCTTCGACCTTTTCAGCGGTTCGCGGCATGACTTCGATGGAATAGCCTTTCAGAAAGCTTTCCACCTGATCAGAGGCAGGTGCCGATTTGGTGTCTTTGCGGAAGAAACTCAGGGCCATTTCAGGTTCCTTTGAATGGTGTCAGGCCTCGGCACGGCCTTCGGCTTGGATCAGGGCTTTCAGTCGGTCGGTATCGTATTCTGCGTCCAGCCGCGCGGCTTCGGCTGCGGCAATCTCAGCGGGCTCGCCCTCGACCGGATAGGGCACAGCCTTGCGCCATTCTGCCAGATAAGCGTCGGCGTCCTTGGCTCCGATTTTCATCGCGCAACGGTCAATCGCCTGTTCAAAGCGCTCCGGCAGTTGGACTTTCGACCCCGAACGACCCTTGCCGACAATAACCTGGGCCGGAATATCGCGCCAGTAAACGATTGTGACGTCGGGCATGGTCTGTGATTCCCTCTGGAGGTGTTTCTCATGTTCTATGCGCCCGTCCCCGACAAATAGGGTCGGATTTCGACATGGCGCGCGCTTGTTGCGACGCCTTTCTTGCGCTGCAGCGGTTCCTGACGATCAGCTTCTATCGCTGGGTATTTACGGCTTGGCCTAGGCTGCCTTACCCCGGGCCGCGGGGGTGAATCTTCCATCTTCAGCGCTGGGTGCTTGTCAGTCGCAACCAACAGGTCTACCTTGATCGCAACCACTCATGGAGGGCGAAGATGGCGCCCAAGCGTCCCCGGGGGGCGGACGCGATAAAACCGGCGGTAGATGCGCAGAAAGTCGCATCCCGCAGTCCAATCCTGTCGGCTGCCCCCAGCCTCGGGTCCAGGCAGCTTTATGCTGCGGTGGACTTGGGAACAAATGCGTGCCGCATGCTGATTGCCCAGCCGAGGGGAAGTCAGTTTGTGGTTGTGGACAGCCTGTCTAAGACTGTCCAGCTTGGCGCGGGGCTAGAGGCCTCGGGCAAGCTTAGTCGTGCCTCAATGGGGCGCACCATGCAGGCATTGCGAATCTGTCAGAAAAAGATCGAACAACACGGCGTCACACGGATGCGGTTTGTCGCGACCGAGGCCTGCAGACGCGCGCGCAATGCGCGTGAATTCATGCGTCAGATCAAGCATGAAACCGGGCTGATCGTCGAAATCATCGCGGCAGAAGAAGAGGCGCGGCTTGCGGTGATCTCTTGCGCGCCTTTGGTCAATCGCAGCACCGAACAGCTGTTGGTGGTTGATATTGGTGGAGGCTCGACAGAACTTGTCTGGATCGATCTGTCGCAGGTGGTCCCGGACGAGCGTCCGAAAGCGATCATGCGGCTGCACCGCGGCTTTGAAGTGGAACCCGGTGGCGCGCGCGTGGTGGATTGGATTTCCGTGCCGTTGGGAGTCGCCACGCTGAAAGATCAGTTTCAGGATGTCGAGGATGATGCGGCGCGCTTTGCCTTGATGAGCTGGTTTTTCGAGGAAAATCTGGCGTCATTTTCGCCCTATAACGCCTCGCAACCGCGCGAGGGGTTCCAGATCATCGGCACATCGGGCACGGTGACGACGGTGGCGGCGTCATATCTGGGATTGCGCCGTTATGACCGGACCAAGGTGGACGGCTTGCAGATGAGTTCGGATCAGATCGATCTGGTGATCCGTGAATATCTGACGATGGGGCCCGAGGGACGCAGGGTTGACCCGCGCATTGGTCGCGATCGGCACACGCTGATTATGTCCGGGGCGGCTATCCTTCAGGCGCTAATGCGGATATGGCCAACCGATCGCCTTTCGGTGGCCGATCGTGGCCTGCGTGAAGGGCTGCTTTATGCACAAATGGGCGCGGATGGCGTTCTGGAAGACGGACCATATCAATGACGGAAAAGACGCCTTCGGGCAAAAACACCTCAGGACGGGGCCAGCGCGACTTGCGGGTGCGGGTCAAGACGGCCAAAGGCCGTAAGCTGTCGTCGACGCTTTGGCTGGAGCGGCAGTTGAACGACCCCTATGTGATCCGCGCGAAAAAAGAGGGATATCGGGGCAGGGCGGCCTATAAGATCCTTGAGTTGGATGACAAATACAACTTTCTGGTGCCGGGCGCGCGCGTGGTCGATCTGGGCTGCGCGCCGGGTGGCTGGTGTCAGGTTGCGGTCAAGCGGGTCAATGCGTTGGGAGAAAACCCGAAAAAGCCGATGGGCACGGTTCTGGGCGTTGATCTTCAGGAAATCGACGGGATCGCGGGCGCGCAGATCCATCAGCTGGACTTTTTGTCTGACGATGCTGACGCCTTGGTCAAAGGCTGGCTTGGTGGTCCCGCCGATGTGGTGATGTCTGACATGGCAGCCTCGGCCTCGGGGCATAAAGGCACCGACCACTTGCGCATCATCGCCCTGATCGAGGCAGCTTTGGCCTTTGCTTTTGACGTGCTGGAAGAGGGTGGGACTTTTGTCGCCAAGGTTTTGGCGGGGGGGGCCGAGGCCGAGATGCAGACGCAGCTGAAAAAGTCGTTCAACAAGGTCGCAAACGTCAAACCGCCGGCCAGCCGTGCGGACAGCTCAGAAAAGTTTGTCGTGGCGCAGGGGTTTCGCGGCAAATCGACCCTGGAGGGGTCATTTCGACCGATTGACGAGCAGCCCGAATAACCGATCCATCTGCGAAAATACAAAAGGCGCCCTAGGGCGCCTTTTTGCATAAAGGAAGTCGATCGTTCAGCCGCCCCAGGTGCGAACAGGACCGCAATCCATATGCACAAAGTTTGACCCATAATAATGGCCGACGCCACCGGCCGAGCACGTCTCTGCCGCGCGAGCCATTTGCGAGACCGAGCGCGATTGCAAACGCAGATCGGCCGCCTGGCCTTTCATGTGCAGCGAATTCTTTGCAACCCCTTTGGAGCGTGACCGCAACATCGCGTTGGTTGCGGGGCTGCGATAGCCCGACAGCAGCATGTAGGGTTCATTCACATCCAGCAAACGGTGGGTTGCTGCAATGATGTCAAGATTGCGCGCGTCCATCGTCACCACCTGATCATTGCGCCAATCGCGCATGAAGTGGTTCATTTCCTTGAGAACCTCGGGGATGTAGTCGCCTTCGACCCAATAGATCGTATCGATGCTCTCACCCGTGCGACCCGAGTACATTCGAACGCGGCGGATATCGCCGGCGCCTCTCAGCAATCCAAATGCGTTGGAATAGGTTGGTGCTGCAATCACAGCTGTCGCGGCGAAAACACCCAGCATCCCGCGCCGCGTGATCACGTTAGAAGAGGTTATTGCCATTCTTTGCGCCTGTCCCGTAGCTAGTCTTCGACTGCCTGTGCAGCAGTTCATTCTGTCACTTATCCCCAAGTGCCTCGCCGTTATGGCATGCTCGAGACGAAAACCAAAGCCCAGAATGGCCGCTGCGACTCACCCTAACGGCAATAGGCAAAAAATTGCTGAATCGGCCAATGCGGTTGGCGAAGGGTCGCGCGGCGGGTTTTGGTGGCGCATTTGCGACAGTGTTTTAGCGATTTTCTGAGGGCAGCGCAGTTTGCGTGCGATGCACCGTTTACACGGTCGCGGCCATGACCCAGAATGTGATCTAACGACGCTGCTTTGTTACTAAATCTAGGGATTGACCGTGAATTTTTGTTTTCCCGCAGTCGGGCGCGGGCTATTGCGCATGACATCCGCTTTGTCGGTTCTGATGGTGCTTGGTGCAGCGGCAAATGCGCAATCGACGCCGTTTACGCGCTCTTTGGCCGAGGCCGTGGCGCAAGATCAAGGGATTGCCGAGTTCTATCGTGAACACGGCTATGAAACTGTTTGGACCACAGCCAAGGATACCACCCGGCGTCAGGCTTTGCTGACGGCTTTGGCGCAGGCCAGTGCGCAGGGCTTGCCTGCCCGTCGATACGATGCGGCTGCCCTGATTTCGGCGGCACAGAGGTCGGTGACCGAAGGGGATCGTGGGCGGCTTGAGGCGGCGTTTTCAAAAGCATTCGTGCAATATGCCACAGATCTCAATTCTGGTGCCTTGACGCCACGCAAAGTCGCGGGCGGCATTTTGCGCGAGATAATTCGGCCGAAATCGCAAGATCTTTTGCGCGGGCTCACGTCAACGGACCGCCCGTTCAGCTATCTGCGCGGCCTCGCGCCAAAGGCGCCGCAATATGCGCGTTTGGTCAAGGAAAAGTTGCGTATAGAAGCCGAGACAAACACCGAAGCCAAGATCGCTGCCACCAAAGTCGAGCCCGGCGATACAGGTACGGCGGTGGTGGCCCTGCGCGATCGGCTGATCCAGCTGGGTTACATCGACCGCTCGGCCTCGGCAGAATACGACAGCCAGATCCGCAGTGCCGTGCAGCGCTTTCAGCTTGATCAACGGATCGTGCCCGATGGGATTGCGGGCGCGTCCACCATCACCGCCCTGAATGAGACGTCGGCGGCGCGATTGCAATCTGTAACCGTTGCGCTGGAGCGGATGCGTTGGATGGCCAATACCCCGCTTGGTGCGCGGCATATTTGGGTCAACCAGCCGACTTTTGTGGCGGATATTGTCGACAACGGGCGGGTAACCTTTGAAACCCGCGTGGTGATTGGCAAGAACGTTCCAGATCAGGAAAGCCCCGAGTTTTCCGATCAGATGGAATATATGGTGGTCAACCCAAGTTGGGGGGTGCCGCGCTCGATCACTGTCAAGGAATACTTGCCCCTCTTGCAGCGCAATCCCAATGCGGTTGGCCATTTGCAGGTGGTCGATGGCAGGGGACGTGTCGTGTCGCGCGGGGCGGTCAATTTCGCGGCCTATACCGCGTCAAGCTTTCCGTTTGCGCTGCGCCAGCCGCCTTCAGATGGCAATGCCTTGGGGAAAGTGAAGTTCATGTTCCCCAATCCCTACAATATCTAT
Organism: Pseudorhodobacter sp.; assembly: GCA_024642045.1. Classification (GTDB taxonomy): domain Bacteria; phylum Pseudomonadota; class Alphaproteobacteria; order Rhodobacterales; family Rhodobacteraceae; genus Cypionkella. The sequence continues at coordinate 12,368 of JAHEBX010000033.1, forward strand.
CTGCACGACACGCCGGCCAAAGCGCTGTTCCAGAACGAGGTTCGCGCCTATAGCCATGGCTGCATCCGTCTGGGCGACCCCTTTGATTTTGCCTATGCCTTGTTGGCCAAACAAACGTCTGACCCGCAAGCCGAGTTCAAGCAGCATCTGGACAGCGACCGCGAAAGCTCGATCTCGCTGCAAGATCCGGTTCCGGTGCATCTTGTCTACTACACAGCCTGGCCCACGCAAAAGGGTGCGATTGGCTATCGCCCCGATATCTACGGTCGTGACGCGGCGCTGTTCCGGGCACTCACCGATGCAGGGGTGGTGCTTGGGGGCGTTCAGGGCTAAATCAGCGTCAGGGATTTCGGAGGACGCCATGGCTCATTCTATCCGTGACATCGCCAAAGCGCTGGGGGCCATGGCCGAAGGCGATCTGGACCTTGAGATCACGCGGGCGGCCGAACCTGCTGCGGCTGGCCCGTCGGATTTGGCACTGGCGATGGATCCGCGCTATGGCGAGGGCATTGCTAGGGGGCGGGCGCGGGCTGCGGTGGTCTGGCCAGGTGCGGATTGGCGCGCGATGGGGCTGCAAGCGGCGATCTTTGCACCGCGCGGGCGTCTTGCAATGGCGGGGCTCAGTGTTCTGCTCGATCCAGGCCCCGCGATTGCCGCAGGTATTCATCCGATGGCGCTGGTTGATGCGACCGCCAGCATTGGCGAAGGCGCTGCAATCGGCCCGTTCGTGCTCATTGGCGCGGGTGTCAAGATTGGCCCGCGCGCCCGCATTGCCTCGCATGTCAGCATTGCCGAAGGGGCGGTGATTGGCGATGACGCGCTGATCTTGCAGGGAGTGCGGATTGGGGCAGGGGTCAAGATGGGTCATCGGCTGATCTGTCAGCCGGGGGCAGTCATCGGGGCGGATGGATTTTCCTTTGTCACGCCGGAAACCTCGGGCGTCGAACAGATAAGAAAGACACTTGGCAAGCGCGAAGGCATTGCAGCGCAAAGCTGGGTGCGGATTCATTCGCTTGGTGCCGTATCGTTGGGCGATGATGTCGAAATCGGAGCCAATGCCACCATCGACCGTGGCACCATTCGCGACACCAGCATCGGTTCGGGAACCAAGTTGGATAACCTTGTCCATATCGGCCACAATGTTCAGATCGGCCGCGACTGTCTCATTTGCGCACAAGTCGGCATCGCAGGTTCGTCGCGCATCGGTGATCGCGTCGTGCTGGCGGGGCAATGCGGGGTTAACGACAATATCTTTATCGGCGATGACGTGATCTGTGGCGGGGCGACCAAGGTTTTCACAAATGCGCCGGCGGGGCGGGTTCTGCTGGGCTATCCGGCGGTGAAAATGGAAAGCCACGTCGAGATTCAAAAAGCCCTGCGCCGGTTGCCACGTCTTGCGGCCAAGGTTGCCGCGCTGGAAAAAGCCATATCCCTGTTACCCGAGTCCGAGTAAATTGCGCCAAACATGGGCTGAGGAATGCAGATGAATGTAGAACAGCAGATCATTGCGGTGCTTGCCGAACAGGCAATGCTTGATCCGTCCGACATCACCACTGATCAGCCCCTTGCGGCGCTTGGTATCGACAGCCTTGGCCTGGTCGAGACGATTTTCGCCTTGGAAGAAGCGTTTGACATCACCATTCCGTTCAACGCCAATGAGCCTTTGGCGCAGAGTATGGACCTCTCTTCGGTCGATGCCCTCATCAGCGCGGTGCAGATACTGCTTGCCAAGAAAGCCGCATGAGGCGGGTGGTTATTACGGGCGCCGGCACGGTCAACCCGCTGGCGCAAGACGTGGACGCAACCTATGCTGCCTTTGCAGAAGGGCGCTGCGCCATTGGAACGCTCGACATTCGCGATCTTGATCGCCTGAGCGTCAAGATCGGAGCGCAGGTCAAAGGCTGGCACCCCGAGCAGCATTTCAGCCGCCAGACCTTGCCGCTGCTTGACAGGTTTGCTCAGTTTACCCTTGTGTCGGCGCGTCAGGCTATTGCCCAGTCCGGCTTGCAGTTTGACGGCGCGCTGGCGGATCGCTCTGGCGTGGTGCTTGGCACCGCAGGCGGGGGGCTGAACACGACCGACGACACCTACCGCAGCGTTTATGCCGAAGGCAAAAACCGCGTGCATCCCTTTGTGGTGCCCAAGCTGATGCACAACGCCGGCGCCAGCCATGTCTCGATCGAGTTCAACTTACGCGGCCCAAGCTTTGTCGTCTCCAGCGCCTGCGCCAGTTCCAATCATGCGATGGCGCTCGCCTTTCAGATGGTGCGCTCTGGTGCGGCGGAGGTGATGCTGACCGGCGGTGCCGAGGCAATGCTAAGCTTTGGCGGCATCAAGGCCTGGGAGGGGTTGCGCGTCATGTCGCAAGAGGCCTGCCGCCCGTTTTGTCTGACCCGCTCGGGAATGGTGCAGGGTGAGGGGGCCGCGGTTTTCGTGTTCGAGGACTATGAGCACGCGCGCAACCGCGGCGCTGAGATTCTGGCCGAAGTGGCAGGCGCGGGCATGAGCTCTGACGCCAGCGATATCGTCATGCCGTCGACCGAAGGAGCCACGCGCGCGATTGGATTGGCCCTGCGCGACGCAGGGCTCGCCCCCGAAGATGTCGGCTATATCAATGCGCATGGCACGGGCACAGCGGCAAATGACAAATCGGAAACGGCGGCGATCAGGACTGCTTTTGGTGCGGCGGCCGAGCGGGTGCTGGTGTCTTCAACCAAATCCATGCACGGCCATCTGATTGGCGGGACGGGAGCGGTAGAATTGCTCGCGTGTCTAATGGCGCTCCGCCAAGGCATCATAGCGCCTACTGTGGGCTATCAGCGCCCCGACGCTGACTGCGATCTGAATGTGGTTCCCAATATGGCGCGACAGGCGAAAGTCACGGCTGTGGTGTCAAACGCCTTTGCGTTCGGCGGCCTGAATGCTGTGCTCGCTTTGCGCGGCATGTGATCCGCCCTGCCGGTAATGGCAGGGCTGACCCAAAGACGAGCTTACTTCGGCAGTTGTGCGGTCACAGCGTCAAGCGCAGCGGTAAAGCCCTTCAAGCTCAGGTTCAGCACGACCTTTTGCGTTGGATCGGCCGCTGGAACGATGGTGAGATCGGCCTTGGCACCTTTTTTGAACTGGGCCACTTCCGCGTCGGTAAAGCCCACGCGCGAGACACAGCCCGGCGTCGTGCAGAAGGTGAACGGATAAATCTTGGGTTTGCCGCCGTCGATTTCGAGCACCAGATTGGCGGTCAGCAGCGTTTCCAGCGGCACCATGATGGTGGCACCTGCGGCAGCCTTTTGCCCTGCCGGCAGCGGGAACATGCTCATTTCGGCGACCGAATTGCCGTTTTGATCCTTAAGCAGTTGATACATCTGGCATGGGTCCGACCCATCTGCTGTCTTGACGCAGTTCTGTTCCCAATCGTCGAATTTCGCCAGCGTGTAGGTTTGACCAACCTCTGCTGTGGCTTGGGTCACCGGGCCTGCAACTTCCGTGCCCATGTTCAGGCCATCGACAGCGGCTGCGTCGGCCGCAGGCGCAGCGGTTGCCGCATCAGTGGGGGCAGGGACGGCAGCCGGAGCTGTCTCCTGCGCCAGCGCCGCGAGGCTGGCAGAAAGTGTCATTGCAACGGAAAGCGCAAAAGCATGGGGCAGTGAAAGTCTCGACATTTCTGTCATTTCCTCAATTGTGTTCAGCCGTGGATAGCATGCGCCTTATGCCAAGTCAGGCGGGAAAAGCACACGAACGGGTCTGTGATGGGCGAAATCTCGCTGAAAGGATCTTGGATTTCAAAATTAAAAAGGGCCGGTAAACCGACCCTTTTTTCGTTTTTTAATTCTCCCTGTCGGACTGGCCGACTTGTGAGGGGAAACTTACGGCGGTTTGCCCAAGGCGTCAACAGCTGAATCACATCAATTTAGGGCTGCATCAATTGGTTTGGACTTGTCTTTTGACAAGTATTGCCGTGGTGAAAGTGAGGACTGGCACGAGACGGCTAACCATGTATTTTGGCATCTGACTGGTCGCCCAGCAGGGCGCAAACCAAGCAAAGGGTATGGGATGAGCGATACGATTTTTGTGGGGGGTGGCGGTGAGGCTTATGGCGTCGCCCAAAACCTGTTGTTGAAATACGGAAACCGTCACGGGCTGATCGCTGGGGCAACCGGCACGGGTAAGACCGTGACGCTGCAAATCCTCGCCGAGGGGTTTGCCGCCGAGGGCGTGCCGGTGTTCATGGCCGATGTGAAGGGTGATCTGTCGGGCCTCGCGGCCTCGGGCAGCCCGACCCAAAAGCTGCATGACGCGTTTATGAAGCGAGCGGCAACCATCGGCTTTGATCTGCAGTACCGCACCTTTCCAGTGACCTTTTGGGATATGTTCGGCGAGAATGGTCACCCCATCCGCGCCACCGTGGCCGAGATGGGGCCGCTGTTGCTCAGCCGTCTGCTTGAACTGAGCGAGCCGCAGGAAGGCGTGTTGAATGTCGCCTTTCGGCTTGCCGACGAAGAACAACTGCCGCTGCTGGATCTGAAAGACCTGCAAGCGCTGCTGACCTTTGTGGCCGAACACGACACGGAGATTTCGGCGCGCTATGGGCTCGTCTCGGGCACTTCGGTTGGCGCGATACAGCGCCGTTTGCTGGTACTGGAAAATCAGGGGGCTGCGCAGATGTTCGGCGAGCCTGCGCTGGATCTGGCGGACCTGATGCGCGTCGATGCGCAGGGCACGGGCGTGATCAACATTCTGGCGGCGGAAAAGCTGATGAACAGCCCGCGGCTTTATGCGACCTTCTTGCTGTGGCTGATGTCGGAACTGTTTGAGGAACTGCCCGAGATCGGCGATCCGGATAAACCCAAGCTGGTGTTCTTCTTTGACGAGGCGCACCTGTTGTTCAATGATGCCCCAAAGGCCTTGGTGCAAAAGGTCGAGCAGGTGGCGCGTCTGATCCGGTCTAAGGGCGTCGGGATTTATTTCATCACGCAGAACCCTGCCGACGTCCCTGACGTGATCCTCGGTCAGCTTGGCAACCGGGTGCAGCACGCCCTGCGCGCCTTTACCGCCAAGGATCAAAAAGACCTGCGCATGGCGGCCGAGACCTATCGGCCAAACCCGCGCTTTGCCACCGAAGACGCGATCCGCGATGTCGGCACGGGCGAGGCGGTGACGTCATTCCTCGAGGCCAAAGGCGTGCCGAGCGTGGTCGAGCGCACACTGATCCGTCCACCGTCCTCGCAACTGGGGCCGATTGATGCAGGCTTGCGCGCGCAACTGATGGCAAGCTCGCCGATGGGGGCAAAGTATAACCAGACCATCGACCGCGACAGCGCGTATGAACGGTTGCAGGTCCGCGCCGCAAAGGCCGCTCAAGAGGCCGCCGATGCTGAGGCCAAGGCGGCAAAGGATAAGGCCGACGATGCCGAGTTCCGCAACGCGCGCCGCTATGACGGATCGACAAGCAGCAGCAAAACAACGCGCAGCCCCTCCAGCCGATCAGATTCCATCGGCACCACGCTGGCCAAGAGCTTTGCCCGCTCGTTGGGGTCAAAGGCGGGCCAGCAGATCATCCGCGGCGTGCTTGGGTCGCTGTTCAAAAGCCGTTAGACGTTTCATAGCAAAAGGGCCGGAGTTTTTCCCGGCCCTTTTGCATTTTATCTCAGGGGTTTAAGAGCAACCGCTGGTCCCGCCACAGGTGTTGCACTTCATGCAGGTGCCATTGCGCACCAGCGTGTAGTTGCCGCATTCGCCACAGGGATCCCCTTCATATCCCTGCATCTTGGCCTTGACGCGGGCATCCATCGTGATCGACACCGTTCCCGACGCCAGCGCGGTGCTGCCAGCAGAGCGCGCCGTTTCCGGGATCAGCAGGTTCAGCGCCGAAACCGGGTCGGTGCCGTTTGCGTAGGCGGTCAGACCCATCGCCCCCTGCATCGCCACCAACTCTTGTGGCAAACGCTTGCGCAGATAGCCGGTCGAGGAGATTTGCTTGAGCACTTCAAGGCTGCGGCTTGCGGCTTGTTCGGAAATCTCCGAGATGTTGCGCTTGCCTTCCTCTTCGCCGCGACCAAGGTCGTCGAACGAGGCGCCGGTCGGTTTCACATGCGCAAGATCGGTGCGGTCCAGATAGGAAATCGCCAGCTCGCGGAAGATGTAATCAAGGATCGACGTCGCGTTTTTGACGCTGTCGTTGCCCTGGACCATGCCGGCGGGTTCAAACTTTGTGAAAGTGAAGGCTTCGACAAATTCTTCAAGCGGAACACCGTATTGCAAGCCGACGCTCACAGCGATTGCGAAGTTGTTCATCATCGCTCGGAAGCCAGCACCTTCCTTGTGCATGTCGATGAAAATCTCGCCCAGAGTGCCGTTGCTGTATTCGCCCGTGCGCAGATAAACCTTGTGGCCGCCGACGATGGCCTTTTGGGTATAGCCTTTGCGACGCTCGGGCAACTTTTCGCGGTTGGTGCGGATCACCTCTTTGATGATGATCTTTTCGACAATCTTTTCGGCCAGAACTGCGGCCTTTTCCTGCGCCGAACCAGTGGCAAGGATTTCTTCGGCCTCGTCATCGTCCTCGACCAGCGCCGAAGCCAGCGGCTGCGACAGTTTCGAGCCGTCACGGTAAAGCGCGTTCGCCTTGATCCCCAGCGAATGGCTGAGCTCATAAGCGGCAAGCGTTTCCGCGATTGTGGCCGAGTTCGGCATATTGATGGTTTTCGAGATCGCGCCCGAGATAAACGACTGTGCTGCCGCCATCATGTGAATGTGGCTCTCGACCGAAAGGTAACGCTTGCCGGTCTTCCCGCAAGGGTTGGCGCAATCGAACACCGAATAGTGCTCTTTTTTCAGGAAGGGCGCGCCTTCCAGCGTCATCGTGCCACAGACGTGGTCGTTGGCCGCATCGATCTGCGCCTTGGTAAAGCCAAGATGGCGCAGCAGGTCAAACGCGGGATCGGCCAGCTTTTCGGCTGGAATCCCCAGCGCGCCTTTGCAGAAATCCTCGCCCAGGGTCCACTGGTTGAACACAAAGCGGATGTCGAAAGCCGAGGGCAGGGCGGCTTCGATCTTTTCCAGCTCGCGGGCGCCAAAGCCGTGGCCGATCAGGGCGGTGGTGTTAATCCCAGGGCAGTTGCCGATCGAGCCGTGGCCGACGGCATAGGCGACGATTTCGGCGGCTTGTGAGGTCGAATAGCCGAGCTTTTCAAGCGCAGCAGGCACCGACTGGTTGATGATCTTGAAATAGCCGCCCCCAGCAAGCTTTTTGAACTTCACCAGCGCAAAGTCAGGCTCGATGCCAGTGGTATCGCAATCCATCACCAGACCGATGGTACCGGTCGGGGCGATGACGGTGGTTTGCGCATTGCGAAAGCCGTTTACCTCGCCCAGACGCAAAGCCTCGTCCCAAGCCGATTTTGCAAGGGTAACCAGCGTTTGGTCAGGGCAGTTGCCTGCATCCAAGGCCACGGGATTGACGTTCAGCGTCTCGTAGCCTTCGGTCCGGCCATAGGCGGCGGCGCGGTGGTTGCGGATGACGCGCAGCATATGCTCGGCGTTGCGCTTGTATCCCGAGAAACTGCCCAGTTCGCCCGCCATCTCGGCAGAGGTCGCATAGCTTACCCCCGTCATCAAAGCGGTCAGCGCGCCACACAGCGCCCGGCCTGCGACCGAGTCATAGCCCAGACCCATGTTCATCAGCAGGCCGCCGATATTGGCATAGCCCAGACCCAAGGTGCGGAAGTCGTAGGACAATTGTGCAATTTCCTGGCTGGGGAATTGCGCCATCATCACCGAAATTTCCAGCGTCACGGTCCAAAGACGGGTCGCATGCACATAGGCATCTGCTTGAAATTTTCCATCGGTGTGGAAGGTCAGCAGGTTCATCGAGGCCAGATTGCAGGCGGTATCGTCGAGGAACATGTATTCCGAGCAGGGGTTCGACCCGCGGATCGCGCCGTCTTCGGGGCAGGTGTGCCAAGCGTTGACCGTGTCGTGGAACTGGATGCCCGGATCGGCACAGGCCCAAGCGGCGTGGCCAACCTGATCCCACAGATCGCGCGCCTTGATGGTCTTGGCGACCTTGCCATCGGTGCGACGGATCAGCGCCCAATCAGCATCGTCCTTGACGGCCTTGAGGAAGGCATCCGTCACCCGAACCGAGTTGTTCGAGTTCTGGCCCGAAACGGTAATATAGGCCTCGGAGTCCCAATCCACATCATAGGTGGGGAATTCAATCGAGGTGAAACCCTGCTTCGCGTACTGCAAGATGCGGTTCGTGTAAGTATCAGGGATCATTGCTTTTTTGGCGGATTTGATTGCGACCTTCAGCGCCGTGTTTTTGGCAGGATCAACCGAATCTTCGGCCGAGCCATCCCACGTGCGGATTGCCGTGAAGATCTCGTTCAGCTTCAATTCATGCGCCTTGGAGCCGGCCACGAGCGAGGCAACCTTTTGTTCTTCGATCACTTTCCAGTTCACGAAAGCCTCGACGTCGGGGTGATCCATATCGCAGATCACCATCTTGGCGGCGCGGCGTGTGGTGCCGCCGGATTTGATGGCACCCGCGGCACGATCGCCGATTTTGAGGAACCCCATCAGGCCCGAGGATTTCCCGCCACCCGACAGCTTTTCACCCTCGCCCCGCAGGGACGAGAAATTGGTGCCAGTACCCGAGCCATACTTGAAAAGCCGTGCCTCACGAACCCACAGGTCCATGATGCCACCGTCGCCGACCAGGTCATCCTTGACCGATTGGATAAAGCAGGCGTGCGGCTGTGGATGCTCGTAAGCCGAGGTCGATTTGGTCAGTTTGCCCGATTGGTGGTCAACATAATAGTGCCCCTGCGACGGACCATCGATTCCATAGGCCCAGTGCAGGCCTGTGTTGAACCACTGAGGCGAGTTCGGGGCGGCCATCTGATTGGCCAGCATGAAGCGCATTTCGTCAAAATAGGCCTGCGCGTCGGCTTCGGACGAGAAATAGCCGCCTTTCCAGCCCCAATAGGTCCAGGCGCCTGCCAGACGGTCAAACACCTGCTTGGCCGAGGTTTCCCCGACAAAGCGCGCCTCTGCTGGCAGCTTTGCCAGGGCCTCTTCGTCAGGAACTGACCGCCAGAGGAACTCAGGCACGCCCTTTTCCTTGACTGTTTTGGAAACGGCAGGCACGCCCGCCTTGCGGAAATACTTCTGCGCCAGAACGTCCGAGGCTACCTGGCTCCAGCCCTGCGGCACTTCAACGGCGTCGTTGTGGAAAACCACTTTGCCATCCGGATTGCGGATTTCAGACGTCGTGGTTGTAAAGGCCATCGCCCCATAGGCACCGGTTGCATCGGTGGTAAACTTGCGCTCGATTCTCATCTGCCCGTCCCATACTATCGCGAGGGTATCAATGCCCTCGTCCAATCCCCGTCAAAGCGCCCGCTCTTTGAATCCTACAGGTTTCGCCTTTTTTGGGCCTTTTGTTGGCGTCCCCGCGGAAGCGCCCCTGTCTCAATTCGTCGAGAGCTGCACACTACATGTAGTGGTCTGCTTCGGCACTTGTGCAACCTGTCGTAAATCGAACTGCGCATCAATTGTTTTTTAAGGTTATCCACCAGATTTTGTGCTTGACGGGAAAAGTCGGTCTACCCATGGCGTCGCGAAACCGTGATCGAAACGTGTTTTGACCGCATTTTGACTGTTGAGGCTTCGGTCGAACAAGGCCAAAAAAACCAGCACATCCGCGTATTTGTCAGGGATCCTTCAAGGACGCTTGTTCGTCTCTGTTTGGCGTGTGCCGAAATACCTGCCAGCATGACCATTTTCGGGTTTGACCAATTTGCCACAGCTTGGGGCAAACCTTGCATCGGATCAAATGTCTCCCTCAAGCTGCAGCGCATCGGCATTTGCGCCGCCCGGATCGCCACTTGGCAGAGTAATGTATTGAAAGAATTCAGTTTTCAGAGGAACCCATGGATTGCAATCGGTGGTGGTGACCGCGGTCGCAAAGAATCAGGGTCAAAAGATCAGGTGCCAACAGCTTTGCACTGCCATTGCCGCCAGACAGGTTAAACTTCTGGCGGTAGCGCAGGCTTTGGCTTAAAACTCGCAAGACCCAGAAGACACGGAGTTTTGCGATGCCGGACCTGATCACGCGTGGGGTGGCGATGGGCCTACGGATGACAGAACAGCGCAAGGTTGTGGCGCGGGTCATCACGGACTCTCAGGACCACCCGGATGTCGAAGAGCTTTACGCACGCGCGGCGAAGGTGGACGCACGTATTTCTCTGGCAACGGTCTATCGCACGGTAAAACTGTTTGAAGAAAGCGGGCTGCTCGACAAGCTCGAGTTCGGCGACGGCCGTGCGCGCTATGAAGACTCGCTGCGCGATCACCATGACCATCTGATCGACGTCAGCACGGGCAAAGTGATCGAATTCGTCGATGAAGAGATTGAACAGCTGCAAGAGCGTATCGCGGCCCGTCTGGGGTATAGGCTGATCGGGCACCGCCTTGAGCTTTTGGGCCTGCCGGTCAAGAAGTCAGAGCGCAGCCCGTCCTAAAACAGAAGCTTGTAGACGTTGCCGCCCGTGTCGGTTGCACTTCCCGTTCCGCTGACCGTCCCGCTGCCGATCAGAAACCGGCCCTGAACCTTGGTTCCATCCGAACAGACGGCATAGATTTCGCCATTGTTCACCCCCGCGACGGTTTTGGTTTCCTTGCCCAGATCACCACGCGGCCCTTTGAACGTCAGCGACAAGCCGGTTTTCTTGGAAATCTCGCGTGGGGCAACACTGGTCCATGTGCCCTCACATTTCACCCGGTTCGGCAAATGAAATCTCAGGGAACCGGAGGTCTGATCGGTGTCTCTGGCGTCAACATTGATGACCAAAGTAGGGTTTTTCGCAGCGATCGGCCCTTGAAGCGGATAAAGCTTCATCTCGCGCTTGGGTCCGCCGCAAGCCGCAAGCAGGCACAGGCCAATGATGGCGAAGCTCCGATTGATCATGTCGCGTCCTTTCAAATGGGGGCACCCAAGACAAGCCGCAAGGCTCTGCTGCTCTAAGCCACTTATTGCGGCAAAGCGCAAGCTGGCGACAGCATGGGTCGCAAAGGTTTGACGCGGCGCTTATGATCCTCTGCCATAGATATTTTCCGCAGCAGAAGCGCCGCTCGCCTTTCAGCGAAGACGACGGATCCGCAGTTTGCCGATCAGAACCGCAGCGAGATCAGCCGCGACACACCAATCGTCACTTTCAGCTGATGATCTGAGCCTTGGGTCACAATAGGAGAGGATTTGGCATCGCCTTGAAACTGATCATAGCGCAGTGCCGCATCCAGATTCCATTTGTCGTCCAGCTTGTAGGTTGTATCGACTTCCAGACCGGCACTCACAATGCCAGAACCCGGATTGTACACGCCAAGCGCACCGGTTGCTGTTGTGACGCCAAAATAGGTGTCATTGAATTTGTTCGATCCGATAACCACCCTAGGGCCAGCCTTAACCGTCAAACGATCAGAAGGGTGCATCACGACGTTTGCGCCAAGCTCGCCAACAAAGGCCTGGTGACCGATAACCCCATAGCGCAGATCGGCAAATGCCTCAAAGCTCTGGCTGGTATAGCCGATCCCCCCACCGATTTCGACCGACAAAGGCACATCCGGCAAGCCGGTCAGCTCAGGGTGGTCCTTGGACGCGCGTTTGCCAACAAATCGAAACGACCCGCGCGGTGCAAAGCCATAGTTTGGCTCGCCCGTTTCGGAACCAAGCGACTTGCCCGAGGGCAGGCGAAGAAATTGAAAGCTGAGCGATCCTGATGGCCCCGCTTCGCTGGATTTGGAGCCAAAATAGGAGTTTGCATACGATACGCCTGCGCCAAGGCGAAAGATCAGATTGGGAGATGAGGCGACCACTGGAGCCGGCGCCATGACAACCGGATCTGGTGCCAATTCGGTCCCGCCCGCGTGCACGACCATGGGCAGCATCATTGCAATTGCTGTGACAAAAAGCGTTTTCATGGTGTGGCTCTTTCCTTAGTAAGAGAATTCTGGGGCGGATTGAGTCTCAAGACTCGTTTCAATCAACGTAAACGAGATGTATGCAAGGCACATCAAGATAAATGCGTTTTCCAAATGCAGTGCTCCATTTGCCGCAATGTGCCTGCCCCGCCCCTCGGAAGTTCTCTCAGTCTGATACCGCGTTTGCCCAACCTGCTCGATGAGCCCCGAGTTGCCGAGACACCTTGCAGCTTCGGTTTCTGATGCTGTTCGAAGGCGATCGGTGAGCAGCGTGATATCTTAGTGACGAATAATACTCGGGACTTTCAGGCTAACACTAAGGCACTCACGTCATTGGGGATGAAATACATATGTGCTCCTTCTGAAACTCGTCGGCTAATCGAAGTTATCAAAAAGAGAGGCTCATTAGCACCCGCGTACTCAAACCCGTTCCACTGATCCACAGCCGCGATAAACTCCGTCACCCTTATGCGCCACCGACCTTGGGGCGGTGGTTCGGGCAGAAGCTGCCAGAGCAAGCAGTTAAGCCTTTAACGTCTATGCGTATTGATCTGTTCGAGGGATTTGGCTGGGGCGGGAGGGATCGAACCTCCGTATGTCGGTACCAAAAACCGATGCCTTACCGCTTGGCGACGCCCCAACTGCGGCGGTGTTTAGCGAAGGCGCCCGAGGGGTGCAAGGGCT
>JAHEBX010000180.1 GCA_024642045.1 Pseudorhodobacter sp.
GGCGTCCACTTTCTGCCCAATGGCGACAAGGCCAACATGCTGAAAGAGTATTTGCTCAAGCATCCGGGCGAGCAGGCTCTGGTCTTTGGCCGCACCAAGCATGGCTCTGAAAAGCTTATGAAATTGCTGGTGTCCTGGGGTTTCAAGGCCGGCTCGATCCACGGCAACAAAAGCCAGAACCAACGCGACCGCACCCTGACCGAATTCCGCAATGCCGAGCTTGATGTGCTGGTGGCCACCGACGTGGCAGCGCGCGGTATCGACATTCCGGGCGTGCGATTTGTCTATAACTTTGACATGCCGAATGTGCCGGAAAACTATGTCCACCGGATCGGCCGCACCGCGCGGGCCGGCAAAGAGGGCACCTCGATTTCCTTCTGCGCACCGGCTGAGATGGGTGAGTTCCAAGCCGTTGAAAAGTTGTTGAAAAAGGCGATCCCGGTTATCGGTGGCGCGCCTTGGTCCGCTGAAATGGTGGCGGCAGCACCCAAGCCCGGGCAGAACCGTGGCCAGCGTCCCAGCCAAGGGCGCGGTGGTCAAAAGGCAGGCTCCAAACCCGTGCAACGCGCCGCTCCGGGCAAGCCAGGTGCCAAGCATGCGGCCAAACCGGCCAGCGCAAAACCTGCAGGTGGCAGCTTTGCACCGCGTCGCACAGGTTCAAAGCCACAGGCCCAAAACCGCCGTCCGGCCTAAGACAAACACAGGGCCGCCCCCGTCTGGTGCGGCGGCCCGACCTAGTTTGCCTCTTCCTCCAGATTCAGCTTCATTTGCAGCAGAACCTGTTGAATTTCCAAGGTTTCCCGCAGCATCCGTTTTGCTTCGTTTACCGAGATCACGCCGTCGCTGATGGCCGAATTATATTCCGCCATCAGCATTCCGAACCGCTGGGCCAATGAGACGACATCCTGATTGACGCCCTTGCTGGTGGCGTTGCTGCGCTCTGTATCATAGCTCAGCGTGATCCCCCGAAGATCGGCCAGCGCTGATGTTACATGCGGAAACCGCGAGGCTGCCTCCAGCTGAGCAACCACGTCCACCGGCATGAAGCGGTCGCCATGTTCGTCGGTGTCGGAATAATAGCGCCCCAGAGTTGCCTTTGACTTCCCCGTCAGCTTACACGCTGCCTCAATCCCAACATCCTTGACCAAAGCCTCGGTGTGCTTTTTCAGATAGCTTTCGATGCTCATCTACCGCCCAACTTGTAATGTTCTGACCCCATGGGGAATTCCCCAATGCTTTTCCCATTAATCCGTCCCTAAACATTTGTCATTCATAAAGGGCATCCGGGGAACCGGAATGCGTGTAGCTGTGTAAGTGGTTTGGCTGGCGTCCCCAGCGCCGGCAGTAAGGGGCCGCCGCATGGCGCGTCAGTAGGGATGCAGATCTCGATGAAGCGAAGGCGGTGGCCCCGTTAATAGGTTTGCGGTTCGGTTTCCGGTACCAAGTTGTTTTTTAACAAGTGTGTTGGTCTTGTAAGGGGTGACGGCCATGGGTTAAATCAACCCATGGCCAAACTTTACTTCAACTATTCGACGATGAACGCGGGGAAATCGACCTCGCTGCTGCAAGCCTCGCATAACTATCGCGAGGGGGGCATGCAGACCTATCTGATCACCGCGCAGTTCGACAACCGTGCAGGCGCAGGTCGTATTGCCAGCCGCATCGGGATTGGCGAGGAGGCCGATACCTTTGCCCCGTCAGACGATCTTTTCGCCAAGTTGCAGGCGCGTTTTGCCGCAGGCCCGGTGGCCTGCGTGTTCATCGACGAAGCACAGTTTCTCACCAAAGAGCAGGTCTGGCAGCTGGCGCGCGCGGTTGATGATCTGGGCGTACCGGTGATGTGCTATGGGCTGCGCGTGGACTTTCAGGGCAATCTGTTTCCCGGCTCGGCCGCGCTGTTGGCTTGGGCGGATGAGATGCGCGAAGTGCGCACGATTTGCCACTGCGGGAAAAAGGCCACCATGGTGATCCGTCGCGGACCCGACGGGCGGGCGCTGCAAGAGGGCGAGCAGGTGCAGATCGGCGGCAACGAAACCTATGTCTCGCTTTGCCGCCGCCATTGGCGCGAGGCGGTCGGCCGCTAGGCCTCTTGTGCACGGGCGCGCAGCGCGATCATCGCGCCCGCGCTGACGATCAGCGCCATGCCTGCCATTTGCGTCACGCTGAGCCTTTGTCCCCAGATCAGATAGGACCAAGCCGCCGAAGCAGGCAGAATCGCATATTCCAGCACCGAGGCGCGGCTGGCCTCGGTGATCTGATAGGCGCGGATCATCATGCCGACACCAGCAAGCGATCCAGCGGCCTGCACAAACACCCAGAAATAGAACGTCGCGGAGGGCCAGACAGCGCCGCGCTGCAGAAATCCGGCGGCGCCTTCGGGCACCGGCAAAGGCCAAAGCCAGAGCGCAGCCATCCCGATAAGCCCGATCCCCCCAAGGGCGGCAAAGAAACCGGCCAGCAAGGTCGGAGCGGTTTCTTCAGCACACCATTCGCGCGTGGCAATATTGCCCATCGCATACATCAAACCGGCCAAAACCGGCAGCACAGCCGCCAGCGATGCCCCCGCCAAAGCCTCTGGCCCCAGCACGAGCAGCACGCCGACAAAGCCGATCGCAACCGCTGCCACGCGCACAGGCCCGATCTGATGCCCATAAGCAAACCGCGAGATCAGCAGCACAAAGATCGGCGCGGTGAACAGCCCCGCCGCGACAAGAGCCACCGGCAGAAACGCAAGAGCGCCGAAGTAGATCACCATAGCGATGCCGTGAATAACCGAGCGGCCCACCACTGCCTTTAGCCGCAGCGGACGAAGCCGCCACCGCATCAGCGCCGCCGCAGCCATCAACAAAACCAGCGCCATCGCCGTCCGAGTGGCATGGAACTGCCACAGGCCCGCCTCGGCGGCGACGAGGTGGACATAGTTATCGGTGAAACCGATCAGCAGGGCATAGACACAAATCAGCCCGGCCGCTGCAAGAGTTCTATCGTGGCTCACGTGTGCGCTCCTTTGGTCCAGAACGACATATCGACCGGGCATTGCGCGCCTGTTACCGACAGTGATCTGCCGCATCCGCGCCACTTAACGCACAAGCCTTGCGTGTTGCGCGAAAGCCGCCACATCATGTTGTAGAACCGCTTTCAACTGGCTAGATTGGCCAGGAATGGAACGCAAAGGTCTCACCCAGCCGATGACAGCGCTGCGGAAATATGAACGGCTTGAAAGTCCGGGCCTTTGGCGTGAGACGCCCGAGGCAAGGCTGCGCGAAGTAATCGTTGCGCTGCGCTCGGCGACATTGATCCTTGCCGACCCCAAGACCGAAGCACCGCTGACACAGTGGTCGTTGCCAGCCTTGCGGCGGTTGAACCCGACAGGGATGCCCGCGCTGTTTGCGCCTTCGGACGACGAGGGCGAAACGCTGGAAATTGACGACCCTGACATGATAGCGGCACTGGATACCGTGCGCACGACGCTTGAGCACCGCCGCGCCAAGCCGGGCCGGTTGCGCGGCACGCTTTACAGTGCGGCGGGGCTGGTTCTGTTAGGGCTGGCGGTGTTCTGGCTTCCGGGGGCGCTGGTGGACTACACCGCTAATATGCTGCCGCAGCCGACACGGGTGCAACTCGGTCAACTGGCCTTGCAGGATCTGATACGGCTGACGGGCTCGCCCTGCACGACACCCGAAGGCACGGCGGCCCTGACCAAGATGGCCGAGCGGATCGACCCCGCCAATCCCGCAACCATCCGTGTGCTGCACGAGGGGTTGACCCGCCCCGCTGCGCTGCCGGGCGGCCTTGTGCTTTTGCCCGCCAAACTGCTGGACCAAAGCGATGGGCCCGAGGCTGTCGCAGGCTATGTGATCGCAGAAAACCGCTACACTTTGGGTCGGGACCCGACCAGATCGGTGCTGCACTATGCCGGACTTTGGGCGACGGTGCGGCTGTTGACCAGTGGCGCGATGTCGCCCCAAAGCCTGCAGGGCTATGGCGAAACGCTGCTGCAAAGCATCGAAGTGCTGCCTTCGGACGACGAACTGCTGTCGGCTTTCAAAACGTCGGGGATCAGCACCCAGCCTTACGCTCTTGCCCGCGACCCAAGCGGCGCGACAACCGCGCCGCTTGTCCGCGGCGACCCGATGCCGCGCGGGAGTGATCCGGCTGTAATGGACGATGGCGCATGGCTCAGCCTGCAGGCGATCTGCCAATAGCCCTAAACATGAGAAAGCCCGCCGTTTGGCGGGCGTTTCTAATCTGGGCTGCAAACCTTAGCGCAGGAAGGCGTCGCCAAAGCCGGCTTGCCGCGCCTTGCGCAAAGCCGCCTGCGCCTCGGCATCAGAGCCAAACGGACCGGCCATCACAATTTGCAGCGCCTTGCCACTCTGCACGAGCCTTGCGCGTGCCACCGGCAAACCCATCGCTTGCAACCGTGACGCGGCGCCATTGGCATTCGACGTGACACCAAAGCTGCCGATCTGCACATAGCTCAAAGCGCTGCCTTGGCTGCGCAGGGTCTTGGCAGGCGCACTCATCGTCGAGAGCGTCACATTGGTCTGGCCCGTCGGCAGCACGACCTTTTTGCGCGCAACTTCGCTGACCAGTTTGGCGGGCACGTCACGGGTCCAGATCTGGTCTTGCGCCACCTGCCCTGATTGCGTGCCCTTGCCGCGCATCGGGTTCAGGCGGCCATCCTTCCATGCCAGCCGGTAGCCCTTTGGCACCGCCGTCACATTGCCCGCGTTTTGCGGATAGCTTTCAGAGGCCATGCTGGCGGGATTGCCCGTCGCACGGGTGACCTGCACCGGATCGCGCAGCGACACCCCCGGAGGCGAGCCAGCCGGATAAATCGGCGGACGCCAACCCACCGTGGTGCCATCGCCGCGCGTGCACATCACAGCCGTGCCGCCATTGCGCAACCGCACCACCTCGGCCACGGGCGCAGAGGTATAGCAACCGATTTGCCCTTTAGAGGGGCCAGCCATGCGTGCCGCTTCATAACGCGTATCGACAGCGCGCGCTGCAGCGACCGGAGCTATGGGCGTCACGGCGGCTTTCGGCATCATCCTGCTGGCAACCGTTTCCATCGGTGCCGCTTTCGGCTTCATCACCGGCGCGGGAACCGCCGTGACGGCAACAGGAGCCGCGGCCATCACCTTGGGTGCAACAGCGGGGATATCTTCGGCCGTATCGGCAACCACTTGCGGGCGTGCCTGATTGCAAACCGGCTTGCGTGCTGCGTTGACCCGAGGATACCAGCGCGCCGCACCCGAGCTTTCAACCCGCATGAACACACAGCCCCGGCTATCGACATATTGCAGGCCCCGATAGCTTGCCGGCGGCAGTTCTGCTGGACCGCCGATCTGGGCGATTGATTGCGCTTGGGCACCAATCGGTGCAAAAACTGCCGCCATTAACGCGACCGAGACAACTTTCAACAGCATAACAAACCCCCGACAAATTGGAGCAAGCATGCGTCATGATTGTTTCCGAGTAAAGAGGCGAAAGCCTTTATTTAGTGCCGAACATCCGATCACCCGCATCCCCTAGCCCCGGAACAATATATCCATGGTCGTTGAGATGGCTGTCTACCGCAGCTGTCACTATTGGCACATCAGGATGGGCTTCTTTCATGCGTGCGATCCCCTCTGGCGCCGCCAAAAGGCACAAAAAGCGGATATTGGTCGCACCCGATTGTTTCAAAAGCGTAATCGCCGCGACCGAGGAATTGCCCGTTGCCAACATCGGATCGACCACGATCGAAACCCGCTCGTCCAGATGGTCGGGCAACTTGCAGTAATACTGCACTGGCTGCAGTGTTTCCGGATCACGGTATAATCCGACAAATCCAACTCGTGCCGCCGGGATCAGCTCCAAAATCCCGTCGAGCAGGCCATTGCCCGCCCGCAAAATCGAGATCAGCGCCAGTTTCTTGCCGTCAATCGTTGGCGCGTCCATCGGCTCCAGCGGCGTTTCGATGCGTTTGGTGGTCATTGGCAGTTCGCGCGTCACCTCATAGGCCAACAGCAGGCTGATCTCGCGCAAGAGCTTGCGAAAACTCGCCGTCGAGGTGTCTTTCTCACGCATCAGCGTCAGTTTGTGCTGCACCAGCGGGTGGGAAACGACGGTCAGATGTTCAGCCATGGGCCTGCTCCAAAGTTGTCAGAATGTGTGTTTTGGTATCGGCATCGCAAAAGGCCGCGTCAATCGAGGTGCGGGCGATTTTGCCAAAAACCCCCTCGTCCCAATCCAGCGCGCGGTTCAACATCTCGTATTCGCGCGCCATCGTGGTGTGGAAAAACGGGGGGTCGTCGGTGCTGATCGTCACTTTGACGCCGCGATTGAACATCTCGCCAATCGGATGGGCGCGAAAATC
>JAHEBX010000034.1 GCA_024642045.1 Pseudorhodobacter sp.
TCTACGGCGACAACGGCGCAGTGCGCGGCGTCGTCGCGGGCGAGTTTGGCCGCGAGTCCGACGGCACCCCCGGCCCGAACTATGAACCGGGGATGGAGCTGCTGAGCAAATACGTGTTCTTGTCCGAAGGCGTGCGCGGGTCGCTGGCCAAGGAAGTCATCGCGAAATACGACCTGTCCAAAGGCCATGAACCGCAAAAGTTCGGCCTTGGCATGAAGGAAATCTGGGAAATCGACCCTGCCAAGCACAAACTTGGCACTGTCACCCATACAATGGGCTGGCCGCTGGGCAGCAACGCAGGCGGCGGGTCATTCATCTATCACCTTGAGAACAATCAGGTTTACGTAGGCTTCGTTGTCCACCTGAACTACAAAAACCCGCACCTCTATCCGTATATGGAGTTCCAACGCTTCAAGCATCACCCGATGGTGGCCGAGCTGCTGAAGGGCGGCAAACGTGTGGCCTATGGCGCACGCGCGATTTCCGAAGGCGGCTGGCAGTCTATCCCCAAGATGGTGGCCCCCGGAGTGGCGCTGCTTGGCTGTTCAGCGGGGCTTGTGAATGTGCCGCGCATCAAGGGCAACCACAACGCGATGCTCTCGGGCATTGATGCCGCCGAAGCTGCATTCGCCGCGCTGCGCGCAGGCCGTCAGGGGGATGAGCTGACCGACTACGAGGCGCTGGTCCGTACCGGCCCGATTGCCAAAGATCTGAAAAAAGTGCGTAACGTCAAACCCTTGTGGTCGAAATA
The DNA here is from genome assembly GCA_024642045.1 of Pseudorhodobacter sp. Taxonomy (GTDB): domain Bacteria; phylum Pseudomonadota; class Alphaproteobacteria; order Rhodobacterales; family Rhodobacteraceae; genus Cypionkella. Next base: position 752 of record JAHEBX010000034.1, read on the forward strand.
TGGCCTGATTGCCTCACTGACTCTTGGCGGGGCAGATATGTGGGCCAATACCTTTGGGCTGACCATCCTTGGCACGCTCAAACACGGCAAGAACGACGCCGAATCGACAGGTCTGGCCAAGGATTATGCGCCAATCGATTATCCCAAACCCGATGGCGTGCTGTCGTTTGACCGGCTGACCAACGTTGCGTTTTCGGCCACCAACCATGACGAAAACCAGCCCTGCCATCTCAAGCTGGGCGACCCATCGATCCCGATTTCGGTCAACCTGCCGCAATACGCCGAACCGGCACAGCGCTATTGCCCCGCGGGTGTTTATGAAGTGATCGCCGAAGCAGGCCGCGAGCCGCGTTTCCAGATCAACTTTCAGAACTGCGTCCACTGCAAGACCTGCGACATCAAAGATCCGTCGCAGAACATCACCTGGACCACGCCGATGGGCGGCGACGGCCCGAACTACCCGAACATGTGATCTGACATTGATCGTCAGATGCGCAAAGATCGTCGGGCTGCGGGGGAAACCTTGCGGCCCGCATTGCTTCTTGGCCCTGCGACCTCTACTTTACCGCCCAATGACTTACAGGAGCCGTTCCGGATGATCTTGCGCCACCAGACCCGCAAACACCTCTTGCTTGCCACGGCCCTGATGCTTTGCCTTTCCCCGCTGACCGCCCAGGCCGAAAGCGCCGCCGGAGCTTATCTGGCCGCAGTGGTCGCCAGTAGTGAATCCGACTACGCCGCCTCGATCGAATGGTCTACCCGCGCCCTGGCGGACGACCCCAAGAACCCAGCCTTGCTGGAAAGCCTTGTGCTGGCCAATATCGGCGTGGGTGACATGCCCGCTGCGGCGAAATACGCGCAAGAGCTGACAGCCACGGGGTCGAAAAGCCAAACCGCCACCATCGTTCTGATCGCCGATGCGGCGAAGAAGGGCGATTTCGAAGCGATCCTGAAGCTGGGGGCCAATGGCAGTTCTGCCGGTGCGGTTCTTGACAGCTTGGTCAAGGGTTGGGCCAAGCTGGGTCTTGGACGGATGTCCGAAGCCACCGCCGATTTTGATACGCTTGCCAAGACCAAGGGACTTGAGGCGTTTGGCCTTTATCATAAGGCACTGGCGCTGGCCTCTGCGGGGGATTTCGAGGGCGCGGATGCGATCCTGTCAGGGCGCGAGGCAGGGACCCTTGCGGTCAACCGTCGCGGCGCCATTGCGCAGATCGAGATCCTCAGCCAGCTCGAGCGAAATGCCGATGCAATCTCGTTCATCGACCGCAGCTTTGTTCCCGGCCGTGATCTGCAAATCGACGAGATGCGCCGTCGCCTTGTCGCGGGCGAACCGCTGCCGTTCAGCATTGCGCGCAATGCCACCGATGGCATTGCCGAGGTGTTTTACACAATCGCCACCGCAGTGAATGGCGACGCCGCGCCAGCCTACACGATGCAGCATTCGCGCGCCGCAGCCTACCTGCGCCCCGACAATGCCGAAGCGATCCTGCTGACTGCCAACCTTTTAGAACAGCAAAAACAGTATGATCTTGCCGTCGCGGCCTATGCCACGATCCAACCAAGCGATCCGGCTTTCTACATTGCCGAAATCGGCCGCGCCGAGGCAACTGCGGCGGCGGGTCGGGCGGATGCCTCGTTGGAAATCCTGCAAACGCTGGCGCGCAGCCACCCAGACCAGATCGCAGTGCAAACCGCACTTGGCGACGGGCTGCGCCGTGCGTCAAAATTTGCCGATGCCAAGGCCGCCTATGATGCGGCTATTGCCTTACTGCCCAGCCCGCCCACGCCTGACAGCTGGGCGCTGTTCTACAGCCGCGGCGTCAGTCTTGAACGGTCGGGTGATTTCAAAGCCGCGGATGCCGATCTGCGCCAGGCGCTGGTGCTGAACCCCGAAGAGCCGCAGGTGCTGAATTATCTGGGCTATAGCCTTGTCGATCGTGGCCAGAATCTGGACGAAGCGCTGGGAATGATTCAGCGCGCCGTGGCGGCACGCCCTGACAGTGGCGCGATCCTCGACAGCCTTGCGTGGGCCTACTTTCGCCTTGGCCGCTATGCCGAGGCGCTGGCCCCGATGGAGCACGCCTCACTGCTTGAACCCGTCGATCCGGTGGTGACCGACCATCTGGGCGATGTCTATTGGTCCGTCGGCCGCACCCGCGAGGCCGAATACCAATGGCACCGCGCGCTGTCCTACAACCCTGACGAAAAAGACGCCGAGCGCATTCGTCGCAAGTTGGATCAGGGTCTGGACGCCGTGCGCGAAGCCGAGGGCGCCAAGCCGATCAAACCGGCCGACACTGCGAATGGTAACTGAGCGGGCCTATGCCAAGATAAACCTTGCGCTGCACGTTACAGGCCAGCGCGCGGATGGCTACCATCAGCTGGACAGTCTGGTGGTCTTTGCCGGGATTGGCGATGTGATCCACGCTGAGCGCGCGGATTTTCTGCGGCTTGAGATTACGGGACCGCAAGCGGCCCATCTGCCGGTCAGCCCCGATAATCTGGTGCTGCGCGCTGCACGCTCGATGGCTGCGCGCGCGGCGATCACGCTGGACAAGCATCTGCCGGTCGCCTCGGGCCTTGGCGGCGGTTCGGCGGATGCCGCCGCAACCCTGAGGGCGCTGGCGCGGCTGACGGGACGGCCTTTGCCGCAGCCCGCCGACCTGCTGGCACTTGGCGCCGATGTTCCGGTCTGCATGGGCCAGCGCCCGGTGCGCATGCAAGGCGTGGGCGAGGTGATAACGCCCGCCCCCGCGCTGCCAGACTGCAGCCTGCTGCTGGTCAATCCGGGACTCGCGCTGCACACCCCTGCGGTATTCAACGCATTGACGCAAAAGTTTAATCCACCAATGCCCGCGATCCCCTCTTTTGCGAATTTGCACAAATTCACCACTTGGCTGGCCGATCAGCGCAATGATCTGGAGGCCCCTGCCACCGGGATCGCCCGCGAAATCGCCGAGGTGAAAGCCGCCCTCGCAGCGCAGACGGGCTGCCTTTTGGCCCGGATGTCAGGCTCTGGCGCCACTTGCTTTGGCGTTTTTGCAACGGCAGCACAGGCAGAGACGGCGCGCACAAAGATCATGGCTCAGCAGCCCAACTGGTGGCTTGCAGTGGGCCCTTTGCTCAGCTGATCCGCGCGACCACATAGGCCGCAAGATCATTCAGCATCCCGCGCAGCGGATGATCCGGCAACACCGCAAGCGCGTCCTGCGCGCGCGACGCCCAAGCCAAAGCATCCGCGCGCGCCGCCTCCATCGCGCCATGCCGCGCCATGATTGCCATCGCCTGTTCCAGATCGCCGTCGCCTTGGCTACCCTTTTCGATCACCCGCACCCAGAAAGCGCGCTCTTCGACATCGGCCAAGGCCACGGCCTTGATCACCGGCAGCGTCAACTTGCGCTCGCGGAAATCGTCGCCAACATTCTTGCCAATCGCCGCAGCCGAGCCGCCGTATTCCAGCAGATCATCCACGATCTGAAACGCGATCCCCAAGGCATCGCCATAGTCAAACAGCGCCTGCACCTGCGCGGGCGTCCCGCCTGCAATCTCGGCCCCAGCCTCGGTCGCCGCCGAAAACAGCGCCGCCGTCTTGCCGCGCACGACTTGCAGATACACATCCTCGCTCGTTGCCAGATCCTGCGCGGCGGTCAGCTGCAACACCTCACCCTCGGCAATGGTCGCCGAGGCATTGGCCAGAATGTCCAACACGCGCAGATTGGCGGGCTCGACCATCAACTGAAACGCGCGGGCAAACAGATAATCGCCCACCAGGACCGATGACTTGTTGTCCCACAGCAGGTTCGCCGTCGGCCGCCCCCGCCGGCGCGCGCTCTCATCGACCACATCGTCGTGCAGCAGGGTCGCCGTGTGAATGAATTCCACCGTCGCGGCCAGATGCACATGGTAGGGACCCTCGTAGCCCAGCATCCGCGCCGCCGCCAACACCAACATCGGGCGCAACCGCTTGCCCCCTGCCTCGACCAGATGTGCCGTCACTTCCGGAATACGAGGGGCATGCTTGCTGGCCATCCTCTCACGGATCATCACATTGACCGCCGCCAAATCCTGATCCAGGGCCGCTGCCAGCCTGTCATGCGGTTTTTGTGCGTCGTCCAAGCTCATTCCCAACCCATCGCTCTCAAGTCCCTCGACACCGACCCCACGGCGCGCGTAAACCTTTTGCATGAAGCTCCTTCTCAGCACAACCGACCCCACCGTGATCGCCTTTGCCCAAGTGCTGCTTGCTGGCGAAGATATAGACAGCTTTGTCATGGACGTCCACATGAGCACGCTTGAAGGCGGCATCGGATTATTCCCGCGCCGCATGATGGTGGCAGACCGTGACCTGTTTCGCGCAAGGGCGGTTCTGAAGGACAACAACATTCCTGACGGTCAATAGCGGGCGCCCGGATGCACGATCTGACGCATGATGCCTTTCTGTGCGGCAAACTGCATCTGTGGCAGCCGCGCAAAGGCTATCGCGCGGCGACGGACCCCGTGCTGCTGGCCGCCGCCTGTCCCGCAATGCCCGGGCAATCGGTGCTGGATCTGGGATGCGGCGTGGGGGCTGCGGCGCTTTGTCTCGCAGCACGCGTGCCCGATCTGCGGCTGTCGGGGTTAGAGTTGCAGCCCGAATACGCAGAGCTTGCCCGCCGCAATGGTGCCGAAAACGGCATCGCCTTCGAGGTGCATCAAGGCAATCTCACCGAGATGCCGCGTGGTCTGCGCGTCGACTTCGATCACGTCATCGCCAACCCGCCCTATTATCCGGCGCATGGCACCCCAAGCCCCAACATCGGCCGGGCAACAGCGCTCCAGATTGCCGATACACCATTAAGCCATTGGATTCATGCAGCAACGCGCAGGCTCGCCCCGCTTGGCTGGCTGACGCTGATCTGTGGCGCGGATGGCCTGCCCGAGGTTTTGTCTGCGATGGGCGGCAAAATGGGCTCGGTTGCCGTGCTGCCACTGACCCCGCGCGAAGGCCGCCCTGCCCTGCGCATTCTGTTGCGCGCCCGCAAAACCGGCCGCGGTGCCTTTCGCCTTTTGGCGCCTTTTGTGATTCACGAGGGCGCCGCCCACGACGGCGATCGCGAAAGCTACACTCCGCGCGCCGGCCAAATTTTGCGCACGGGCGCCAGTCTCTCGGATGAATTTCGCTAATTTTAGGTAACACACGCGCAGATTGTGTGAAGTTTTGGTGACAGGACGCAAATTTTGTGTTGGACTGAACCTATCGGACAGATCAACAGGAGGACTTGCATGACCGTCACTTCCCATATCGCCGAACTCAAGAAAAAGCACGAAAGCCTGTCAGAGATGGTTGAGCGCGCGCAGCGTTCGCCTGGCGTTGACGGCCTTCAAATTGCTGAATTGAAAAAGCAAAAGATGAAACTCAAGGAAGAGATTGGTCGCCTGAGCGCCCACTGACCCCCTTTGCGCTGGCCCAAGCTGCCAGCGCTGCGCCCGTAGTGATAAGCACTGCCGCGGCAAGAATCGCCACAGAGGGCTTCGCGATACCAGCGGCCACCAAGGCCAGCGTCGACAGCAAAGGCGCAGCATATGAGGCGACACCAAGCAATTGGATGTCGCCTCTTTTCATCCCCACATCCCATGTAAAGAACGCAAGCCCCACGGGCCCGACGCCCAAGGCCACAACGCTGGCCCATCCGACAAGCCCCTGAGGCCAAATCGTTTTTTCAAAGATCAGATGCGCTGCCACAGACAGCGCTGCGGTGATCAGACAGAACACCGTCACCGATTCGGTCGGCACCGCACCCAAACCACGCGAGGCCACCGAATAGCCTGACCAGGTCAGCGCACAGAGAAACGCCAGCCCCAACCCAAGCGCAGAGGCCCCGCCTACCGAATCGCGCCCCAGCACGATAAGCGCCGCCCCCGCAAAGGCGATGAGCGCACCGACGATGTGCCATACCCCCAATCGCTCGCCCGGCAATAGCCCTGACAAAAGCACAATAAACAGTGGCCAGAGATAGGCGATCAACCCCGTCTCGGCAAAAGGCGCCAGTCGAAAGGCGGTGAAATATAAGGCGTGATAGCCAAACAGCGCCAGCGACCCGAACACATAAACCCGCCACGAGACCGCGCGCAGCACGCCAAAGCCGCGCCGCGCGGTCCAAATCAGCCCAATCGCGCCCCCGATGGCAAAGCAGATCGCATTGAGCAAAAACGGCGGAACAGGCGCCGATCCGATGGTGAAAAGCGCCAAAAGCGCCCACATCATCACCGCGGAAAATCCGATAAGTGTTGCACGGTTACGGGTCATGGCGCCTCCATTTCGTGCATCATCACCAATCGCACCGATGCCACAAGCAAAAAGGCCCGCCAAGGGGCGGGCCTTTTCAACCAGCGTGAGTGCGGCCTCAGACCACGAATTGCCCGCCGTTGGCCGACAGCGTCGATCCGGTGATGAACCCCGCATCGTCCGAGGCCAGAAACACCACGCAGCGCGCGATCTCTTCCGGTTCGCCCAGACGCCCCACGGGGATCAGCGGAATAATCCGCTCGTTCAGCACTTTTTCGTCAATCGCCCGCACCATCTCGGTGCCGATATAACCGGGGCAAACCGCATTCACGGTGATACCAGCCCGCGCGCCCTCGGCCGCCAGAGCCTTGGTAAAGCCCAGATCGCCCGCCTTGGCCGCCGAGTAATTCGCCTGACCCGCCTGACCCTTTTGCCCGTTGATCGACGAGATGTTGATCACACGCCCAAACTTGCGGTCGCGCATGCCCGACCACAGCGGATGCGTCATGTTGAACAGCCCCGAAAGGTTGGTGTCCATCACCTCTTTCCACTGCTGCGGCGTCATCTTGTGAAACATCGCATCGCGGGTGATGCCCGCGTTGTTGACCAGCACCGCAACAGGTCCCAGATCAGCCTCAACCTTGGCGACGCCCTCTTTGCAGGCATCATAATCGGCGACCGACCATTTATAGGCCTTGATGCCGGTTTCTTTGGTAAATGCCGCTGCGGCGTCGTCGTTGCCGGCATAATTCGCCGCAACCGTATAGCCTGCTGCCTTCAATGCCACCGAAATCGCCGCCCCAATACCGCGCGTGCCACCCGTGACCAAAGCTACCTTCGACATTATTTCCTCCTCCAAGAGTGCGTTGTTGAAATCATGTTACGCGGGTGAAATATGGGGCGCAAGATTATTGCGCCCCAACTTCCGAGTTAATCCAACAAAGGCGAGTGCTTACAGGCCTTCAAGGCACATCGCCACGCCCATGCCACCGCCGATGCACAGCGTCGCCAGACCCTTTTTCGCACCCTGACGCCCCATCTCGAACAACAGCGTGTTCAAAATACGCGCGCCCGAGGCACCGATCGGGTGGCCGATGGCGATCGCGCCGCCGTTGACGTTAACCTTGGACGTATCCCAGCCCATGTCCTTGTTCACAGCACAGGCCTGCGCGGCAAAGGCTTCGTTCGCTTCGATCAGGTCAAGGTCCGCAGCCTTCCAGCCTGCCTTGTCCAGCGCCTTGCGGCTTGCATAAATCGGGCCGACACCCATGATCGAGGGGTCCAGACCTGCCGTCGCATAAGACGCAATCCGTGCCAGGGGCTTGAGCCCGCGCTTTGCGGCATCAGCCTCGGTCATCAGCAGAACCCCTGCCGCACCGTCGTTCAGGCCCGACGCATTCGCCGCCGTCACCGAGCCGTCCTTGGTGAAGGCCGGGCGCAGTTTTTGCATCGATTCCAACGTGGCGCCATGGCGGATGTATTCGTCCTGATCGACCACCACTTCGCCTTTACGGGTCTTGATCGTGAAGGCCACGATCTCGTCGCGGAACTTGCCCGCCTTTTGTGCGGCCTCGGCTTTGTTCTGGCTGGCGAGTGCGAATTCGTCCTGCATTTCGCGGCTGATCTGCCACTGGTTGGCCACGTTTTCCGCCGTTTGCCCCATGTGATAGCCGTTGAAGGCATCCCAAAGGCCATCACGGATCATGCTGTCGATGAACTGCATATCGCCCATCTTTTGGCCTGCGCGCAGATGCGCAACGTGGGGGCTCAGCGACATGCTTTCCTGTCCGCCGGCCATCACAATCGCCGCATCGCCCAGTTGCACATGCATCGCACCCAAAGCAACAGCCCGCAGCCCCGAGCCGCACACCTGATTGAGCGACCATGCGCTGGCTTCCTTGGCCAAGCCCGCACGGATATGCGCCTGACGCGCGGGGTTCTGGCCCTGACCCGCAGTCAACACCTGACCCAGAATCGTTTCCGACACTTCGGCCTTGTCGATGCCAGCGCGGGCGACGACCTCTTCGATCACCGCAGCGCCCAGCTCATGCGCAGGAGTGGCCGCGAAGGCCCCGTTAAAGCTTCCAACGGCAGTCCGTGCTGCCGAAACGATTACCACATTGGTCATGCCATGCCCCTCATTCAGAAAACCCGCGCAAGGCAGCGCCTTGTCGCTCTGCCTCATGGCCTAGGCCGACACGGCGTGAAAAGCAAGTTTTCTTGGGGCACGAATTGACGCAGCGGCAAGGAATGGATCAGGCCGTTTTCTTGGCAGCCTCGATGTCGAAAGTTGGTTTCAGACTTGGCGCTCCGAACAGATAGCCCTGCATGCAGTCTACCCCCAGTTTCTGCAACGCGGCCGCTTCGGCCGGTGTCTCGACCGAATTGGCGACGGTGAACATGTCAAAACTTCGGCCAATGGCCAAAAGCGCCGACACAAGGCTGCGATTGTCACGGTCATGGTCAAGACCGCGCACGAATTGACCGTCCATCTTCAGGATATCAAAGGAAAAATCCTTGAAATATCGGATCGCAAGCCCGCCCGTTCCAAAGTCGTCGAGCGCAAAGGCCACGCCGGCGGCTTGCACCTTGTCCATGAACGACGCCACGATTTCCGGCAGCATCATGGCCGAGGTTTCGCTGATTTCCAGAATCAACCGCTCGCCAATCGTGGGCGCCACCGACAGGCCGCGATGCAGCGTCTTGATCCACGGCGGATAACCGATAGACCGCGCCGACATGTTGATCGACAGCCGCAGCTCGGGCCGCCGTGCCAAAGTTGCCAGCCCAACCTCCAGCGCCGCGCAGTCGATCTGTCGCCCCAACTCGCGCGCTTCGACGGCCTGCATGAAGTCTTTGGCGGGAATCACCCGGCCAGAGGGTTCCAACACCCGGATCAGGCCCTCGTAAAACGCGATCCGCCCTGGGTCGACGGACAGAACAACCGGCTGAAACGCAAGCCGAAGCCGCTTGGCACCGATCGCATCCTTGACCAAGCTCAAGGTCGCACGCTCGTCTTCTGAAATCGCCACGCCCAGCGGGCTGTGATCGCCTGCATCCGCATCCAGTCTGGGTTTCTTGCGGTCAATCATCATGCCAAGCATCCCTGGTCGCCAGACAGGCCAATCCTGTCGCGTCTGTTGGACATATTCGCGCCCCAAGGGTAAAGCCCGACTTAAGCAACACGATTTGAAGCCAATTGTAACGAAAAAAGGCCGTCTATGACCGCTCTCCTGCGCTGCGCCTGGTGCGGCACCGACCCGCTCTATGTGGCCTATCACGACGCCGAATGGGGTCGCCCCGAGCGCAACGCACGTGCGCTGTTCGAATGCCTGATCCTCGAAGGCTTTCAGGCGGGCCTGGACTGGTACACCATTCTGAAAAAGCGCGAAACCTTTCGCACTGCTTTTGCCGGATTCAACCCCGAGGTCATTGCGACATGGGACGAGCCCGAAATCCTGCGGTTGCTTGCCGACCCTGGCATCATCCGCCATCGCGGCAAGATCGAGGCCACCATCGCAGGCGCACGCGCCTATCTGCGCATCGAGACGCGCGAGGGGTTTTCAAACTTCCTCTGGGCCCTATCCGGCCCGCCTGTCGACAATCGCATCGCCACGCACGCCGATGTTCCTGCACAAACCCCCGCGTCCTTGGCGATGTCCAAGGCGCTCAAGGCCGAAGGATTCAAATTTTGTGGCCCGACCATCACCTATGCCTTCATGCAGGCCGTGGGCATGGTGAACGACCACCTCATCACCTGCCCGCACCACTAGCCAAACCGCGCCCTGCCCGCTATTGTGTGGTTAGGGTCTGCAGTTCACCCAGGCGTCACCGTCCAAGCTAAACCTGCCCTGTGCGCACATAATCCCCGTGCCCGATCCTGCCAAGCCGGTGACCAGCAAGACCCCTCGGGCAACCACGAGGATAAGATGACCCGCACCGCCCAACCGCTGCACATCAGCGACCTGACTGAATTTGCGCGCGCCCTGCACCGCCAGTTGCCCGCGCCGCAGCCAACTCATCTGAGCCTGCTGAACATGCTGGCGCGTGCCGCAGGGTTTCAGAATTACCAACACCTGCACGCCGAAACTGCGCCGGCACCCGCGGATCCCAAGCGCGTTGCCGCCGCGCTGCGCGTGTTTGATGCACGCGGTCGGATGATCAAATGGCCCAGCAAGACCGCGCTGCAACAGCTTTGCGTCTGGGGGCTGTGGCACCACCTGCCGCAAACGCCGCTGACCGAGCGCCAGATTTCCGAGCTGTTGAACGACTGGCATTTGTTCGGTGACGCGGCACTGTTGCGCCGCACGATGGTCGAACGTGGTCTCGTCCGTCGCACCGCAGACGGTTCAGTCTATCTGCGTGGCTCTCCGACCCAGCCCGCCGAAGCCACCGAGCTGATGCGCGCGCTAGTGCAGGTCTGAGCCGCAGACCGGACAATCGGCCCGAGGCGCGAGTTTGATCACCCGCGTCTCTGCATACAGAGCATCGTGAATCAGCAGCCGGCCCGCCAAGCTCTGCCCCGCGCCTGTAAGATGCTTGAGCGCTTCCATCGCCATCATCGACCCGATCACGCCGGGCAAGGGCGCCGCAACCCCGGCCTCGGCGCAGGTGGGCACCATTCCCGGCGCGGGCCGCACCGGAAAGACGCATTCGTAACAAGGCCCACCCGAGGCTGGGTGATACAGGCTGATCTGGCCTTCCCATTGGGTGATCGCCGCCGAAATCAGCGGCTTGCCCGCCGCGACGCAGGCGCGATTGACCAGATAGCGGGTGTCGAAATTATCCGTGCCATCCAGCACAAGGTCATAGTCCGCCACCAGATCTGCCGCGATCTCTTCGCCGAGACGTCGGGCATAGGGGCGCACCTCGACAAACGGATTCAAGGCCTTGATCGCAATCTCGGCCGATTGCACCTTTGGCATGCCAATCCGCTGATCAGTATGGATAATCTGTCGCTGCAAATTGCTGCCCTCGACCGCGTCATCGTCAATCACCCCGATACAGCCAACCCCCGCCGCCGCAAGATACATCAGCGCAGGCGAACCCAAACCACCCGCCCCCACCACCAGAACCTTGGCATCTTTCAGCCGCCGCTGCCCCGGACCGCCGATCTCTCGCAGAAGAATATGGCGGGCATAGCGGTCTAATTCGCTGTCGGAAAAGGCCCCCGCCTTGACCGAGGCAGGCACTACCTTTGCCCGCAGGCGCCCCAGCAGCGCCCGATAGCCCAGCACCACCCCGGCAACCGCCGCCAAAACCACCCAAACCCGCGCGTCGCCACCCGTGGCAACCCGCAACGGGTTCCCCTCGGGCAGGACGAGATTGACCAAAACCACCCCCAGCCAAAGCACGCCTATCATGCTCCAGCGCAGCCGATGCGGCACCCGCATCGCCCATCCAAGCCCCCACAACCCCGCCGCGAGCCCAAAGACCAGGATCATGCGCGCGCAACTCCGGTCGACCCAAAGCCCCCCGCACCGCGCAGGGTCTCGTCCAAGCCGTCCACCACCGCAAACTCCGCCTGCACCACAGGTGCGACCACGCATTGCGCGATCCTGTCACCATGCCGCACGACAAAATCCGCGCCACTCAGGTTGATCAGCGCCACCCCCAGAGGCCCGCGATAATCGCTGTCAATCGTCCCCGGCGTGTTGGGCAAGGTGATCCCAGACTTCACCGCCAGTCCCGACCGGGGCCGGATCTGCATCTCGAACCCCGCAGCGATGGCCACTCTGATCCCGGTTGGCACGACCACGCGTGCCATTGGTGCAATCACCATCCCTGCCGCGCGCAGATCAACGGGCAGATTGGCGCAGATATCTGCACCTGCCGCACCTGCGGTCTGATAAACCGGCAATGGCACCGACCGATCCGCCCAATCCTCCCAGACCACCTGCACCACGGTCATGCCGCATCCTCTCATCCCAAAGTTCTCACGCGGCGGGCCGCAAGACGGCCTCAACTGCTCAACGCCGCAGCAATCCGCTCGGCCAAGCGCCGCGCCACCGCATCCTTGCTCATCCGCGGCCAAGCCTCTGATCCCGCATCCGAGATCAATACCACGGCGTTTTCGGCGCCCCCCATGATCCCGGTGCTGGGCGAGACATCGTTCGCAACGATCCAATCACAGCCCTTGCGCAGCCGTTTCGCGGCCGCATGGGCCTCGACTTGATCGGTTTCCGCCGCAAAGCCGACCACCAAAGCGGGCCGGGTATCGCCTTTGGAAATGCTGGCCAGAATATCTGGGTTCTCGGAAAACTCCAACGCAGGAGCCTTGCCTGTGCCGTCCTTCTTCATTTTCGAACCGCTGGCATTGGCGACCCTCCAGTCGGCCACCGCCGCCGCCATCACCGCCGCATCCGCAGGCAGCGCTGCCTCGACCGCTGCCAGCATCTCGCGCGCCGTTTCGACCCGCACCACCCTGACGCCTTCGGGGGCAGGCACCAACGCGGGTCCCGTGACAAAGGTCACCGCGGCCCCCAGATCGCGCAGCGCAGCGGCAATCGCCGTGCCCTGCGCACCGCTCGACCGGTTGGCGATATACCGCACGGGGTCAATCGGCTCGTGCGTCGGGCCAGATGTCACCAGAATATGCCGCCCCGTGAGCGGCCCTGCGTCCAGCAGTCGTGAAATTGCTGCAAAAATCGCCTCGGGTTCTGCAAGCCTGCCTGGCCCGAACTCACCGCAAGCCATCTCACCCTCATCCGGTCCGACAAACTGCACGCCGTCCAGGCGCAATTGCGCCAGATTGCGCTGGGTGGCCGCGTGGCTCCACATTCGCACATTCATCGCGGGTGCCGCCAACACGGCCGTGTCCGTTGCCAACAACAAGGTCGAGGCCAGATCATCCGCCCGCCCCTGCGCCATCTTGGCCAGCAAATCCGCCGTCGCGGGGGCCACAACGATCAGATCGGCAACACGAGACAGCTGGATATGGCCCATCTCAGCCTCATCCGTCAGGTCAAAGAGGTCGGTGTAAACCTTCTCACCTGCCAAAGCCGAGACACTCAGCGGCGTCACAAACTCAGCCCCCGCCCGTGTCAGCACTGGCGTCACGGCCGCGCCTGCCGCGCGCAACAGCCGGATCAGCAACAAGGATTTATAGGCCGCGATGCCGCCACCAATAACCAAAAGTATGCGTTTGCCCTGCATGACGGCTCCTATGACGCTGCCCCACAGGTTTAGGCGGCGCGGCCGCTAAACTCAACTGGCCACAAGACGACGAATCAGACCACACCTGAAACTATAGGTATTCCATCACGTCGGGGGCGCGTTCGGTCAGGGATTTGCGCAGCTTGGCGTAAGCGGCCGCCTCCAGCTGACGAATACGCTCTTTTGAAAGGCCAAGCTCTGCGCCCAGTGATTCCAGCGTGCGCGGCTCTTCGCGCAGACGCCGCTCGGTCACGATGTGACGCTCGCGCGCATTCAGCGCAGCCATGGCCTGCACCAACCAGTCGCGCACCTTGGCGCGGTCATGCGCTTGGGACACTTGCTCGGCGGCCTGCGGAGCGTCGTCTTCCAGCGCGTCGATCCACTCGCGCCCCTCGTCGTCGCCCGACTGCACCGCGTTCAGCGAAGCGTCCGACCCTGCCAGCCGCCCCTCCATCATCGCGACTTCAGCCAGCGTCACACCAATTTCCTGCGCCACCTTTTCGCGCAGCTGGTGTTGGTCAAGGCTCTCGCCCCGTGCCTCTGCCTCGCGCTCCAGCTTGGCCTGCACCCGCTTGAGGTTAAAGAACAACGATTTCTGCGCCGATGTGCTGCCCGTGCGCACCATCGACCAGTTGCGCATCACATAATCCTGAATGCTCGCCTTGATCCACCAGACCGCATAGGTGGAAAACCGCACACCACGATCCGGGTCAAACTTTTCCGCTGCCTTCATCAGCCCAAGCGAGGCCTCTTGAATAAGGTCATTCATCGGCGCGCCGTAGCGGCGGAACTTTGAGGCCATCGAAATCGCCAGCCGCATATAGGCCGTGATCAGTCGATGCAGCGCTGCCTCGTCGCGCTGATCGCGCCAAGCATAGGCCAGCCGAAGCTCGGTTTCTGCGTCCAGCAACTCTGCTGCGCGCGCTTGGCGCGAAAGGGTTTGGTCAGTCGTCCCGTCAAAGGCCATAGCGTCCCCCTGTCTGCCCGCACGCATCGTTAACGGGCTTTCAAGTGATACGCCGCGCAGTCGGGTTTGGATCAACTGCCGGGTCAGGATTTTTGACCGCGCCGTCGATCAACTTCTGTGATGCAATGCGCCACAAAACAGCGCTTTTCCTGATACCCCCGCGCGGCATAGGCTGGCGTCAACCAACAGGAGCCCCCATGTCCGACCAAGCCTATACCCTCGTCATCGGCGACCGCGCCTATTCCAGCTGGAGCCTGCGCGGTTGGCTGATGTTTGACGCCTTTGGCATCCCGGTCAAAACCATCCGCGCACAGCTTTACACGGACGAATTGCAGACGATCCTGCGCGATTTCTTTCCCGGTAAGACCGCGCCCACCATGCGCACCCCCGATGGGGTCGTGGTGCCCGAAACCATCGCAATCGCCGAAGAGCTGGCCTCTCGCCACCCCGAGGCGGGCCTCTGGCCGACCGATCCGCGCGCGCGCGCTGTGGCCCGTGTGCTGAGCGCCGAGATGCACGCAGGCTTTACCGCGCTGCGCAGCTATTGCCCGATGAACCTGCGCGTGTCCTTTTCGGACTGCCGCCCCCCGCCCGAAGTTCTGGCCGACCTCGCACGGCTGGAAACCATCTGGTCGTGGGCGCAAAAGCAGACAGGCTCGACCCAATGGCTTTGTGGATCCTATTGCGCCGCCGACGCGATGTTTGCCCCCGTTGCTGGCCGAATTGCCGGCTATAACCTGCCCGTAGGCCCTGCCGCGGCGGCCTATGTTGCCGCCCACCTTGCGCATCAGCCGTTCCGTCAGTGGCGTGCAATGGGCATGGTCGATGGCCCTGACCAAGACTTCTACCGCCGCCCTTATCCGACGCGCCCCTGGCCCGGCCCCGTGCCTCTTGCCGCCCGCGCCGCGTCTGGCACTGACGCCGAAAACAACGCCTGCCCCTATTCTGGCAAACCCGTCACCCATGTTCTGGAACTCGACGGCCGCCGCTTTGGTTTTTGCAATGCCTTTTGCCGTGACAAAACCATCGCGGATCCGGAAGCTTGGCCAAAATTCATGAAAATTTACCAAACGTAAACCATTCCCCCGCTACCCGTTAAGGGTGGTTAACGGGAGCGGGACATGGTGGCACGGGCCTATACAGTTGCCTTTGAAGGCGTCGAGGCCCGCATGGTCGAGGTGCAATGCGCCGTGTCGCCCGGCATGCCCTATTTCGGCGTGGTCGGCCTGCCCGACAAGGCCGTTTCCGAGGCCAAGGAACGCGTGCGCGCTGCGATGGCCGCGCTTTCCATCGCGCTGCCGTCCAAGCGCATCACCGTAAACCTCTCGCCCGCCGACCTCCCGAAAGAAGGCTCACATTTCGACCTGCCGATCGCGCTTGCCTTGCTCGCGGCCCTTGAAATCATCCCCAAGGATGCCGCCGCTGGCACCGTGGCTCTGGGGGAACTCTCGCTTGATGGCCGCCTGATCCCGGTTCTGGGCGCGCTTCCCGCCGCCATGGCCGCCGCCGAAGAAGACCGCAGCCTGCTCTGCCCCAAGGCCTGCGGAGCAGAGGCCGCATGGGTCGGCGCGACCCAGGTCATCGCCGCAAATTCGCTGAATGAAGTGGTGCGCCATTTCACCGGCCAAGCCCCGATCACCCCTGCCGAGGCCGGCGAGATCAGCCGAGAGGTCTCGACCCGCGACATGCGCGACGTCAAGGGTCAGGAGCGCGCCAAACGTGCGCTGGAAATCGCAGCGGCCGGGCGACACCACTTGCTGATGATCGGCACACCCGGCTCGGGCAAATCCATGCTCGCCGCCCGCCTGCCCGGCATCCTGCCGCCGCTGACGGCCACCGAAGCGCTGGAAACCTCGATGATCCATTCGCTCGCAGGGCTTTTGTCCGAAGGCGGCATCTCGCGCAGCCGCCCCTTTCGGGAGCCGCATCACACCGCCTCGATGGTGGCAATCGTCGGCGGTGGCAAAGGCGCAAAACCGGGCGAGATTTCTCTCGCCCACAACGGCGTGCTCTTCATGGATGAATTCCCCGAATTCCCGCGCGCCGTGTTGGAAACCCTGCGCCAACCGATCGAGACGGGCGAGATCATGGTTGCCCGTGCCAATGCTCATATCCGCTATCCCTGCCGCTTTTTGCTGATCGCCGCCGCAAACCCTTGCAAATGCGGCTATTTGTCAGATCCGGCCCGCGCTTGCGCCAAAGTGCCACTTTGCGGAGAAGATTACCTTGGCCGCATCTCGGGGCCGCTGATGGACCGCTTTGATCTGCGCGTCGATGTGCCGCCCGTCGCCTATACCGACCTTGACCTGCCCGCGAGCGGCGACAGCTCGGCCACCGTCGCCGCAAGGGTTCAGGCCGCCCGCAGTTTGCAAACGACCCGCTTCAAAGGCCACGACAACACCCGCGTCAACGCCGATATGGAAGGCTCTCTGCTGGAACACGTGGCCGCACCCGACCCCGAAGGCCGCGCCCTGCTGGCCCGTGTCGCCGAACGCTTCGGCCTCTCGGCACGCGGCTATCACCGCGTGTTGCGCGTGGCCCGCACCATCGCCGACCTCGACGCTTCTGCCGAGGTCCGCCTGCCCCATATCGCCGAAGCCGTCAGCTTTCGCCTTGCGGTCGGCGCGAAAGAGCGCGCGTAAACGCCCCAATCTGCGCGATCGCCTGCCGCGCTTCGGGCGCATAGGGGGCGAGATAGGCATAGACATCCGGTGCATCGGGCGCGACCACCAGGTCAACCTGACCGCCGCGCGCGCAAGGCCTCGGCCAAACGCCGCGAATCGTCCAACAGGATTTCGGTGCAACGCACCACATCTGCGCAGACTTGTGCCACCGCACCCCGCGCGGCGCATGGAATCCCAGGGCAGATATGCGCAAACCCAGCCGCGCACCGCGCACATCACGCCTGCGCATCAAACGCGGCTTGACCAAACGCCGCTTGCCCCAAACCAAGAGCCGCAGCGCCCGGCTTATCCTTTGCGCTTGGCCTCGATCACCTGCCAGATTTTTTCGGCCGTGTTGGTGCCATCAAAGCGCTCCAACTCCTGAATCCCCGTGGGCGAGGTGACGTTGATCTCGGTCAGATAGTCACCAATCACATCGATTCCGACAAACACCTGACCATGCTCGCGCAAGGTTGGCCCGATCCGCGCACAAATTTCCAGATCACGCGGTGTAAGACCCACCTTTTCGGGCTTGCCGCCCGCATGCATGTTCGAGCGCGTCTCCCCTGCAAGTGGCACGCGGTTGATCGCCCCCACCGGCTCGCCATCAACAAGGATCACGCGCTTATCGCCCTTGGACACGTCCGGCAAGAACTTTTGCATGATCAAAGGTTCGCGGTTGATGCCCGAGAAAACCTCGTGCAACGACGCGAGGTTCTTGTCGTTGACGTCCAATCGGAACACCCCCGCACCGCCATTACCATAAAGTGGTTTGAGGATCACATCGCCATGCTTGGCTTTGAACGCCCGCAAAGTCGCCAGATCCCGTGCAATCGCGGTGGGCGGCGTAAGGTCAGGAAAGCGCAAAACCAGCAGCTTTTCAGGATAATTCCGCACCCAGAAGGGATCATTGACCACCAGCGTCTTGGGGTGGATCATGTCCAGCAAATGCGTCGTCGTGATGTAGCCCATGTCAAAAGGCGGGTCCTGACGCAACCAGACCACGTCGAAATCTGCCAGATCAACCTCGGTCTCCGCACCGTAGCTGACATGGTTTCCAAGCTCGCGCCGCAAGGCAATCGGAAACCCGCGCGCGATCACCCGCCCCTCAACATAAGCGAGCTTGTCAGGGGTGTAAAAAAACAACGAATGCCCGCGCTCCTGCGCTTCAAACGCAATACGAAATGTGCTGTCGGCATTGATGTTCACAGACCCGATCGGATCCATCTGCAGGGCTATTTTCAAGGTCATGCCGCTCTCCGGTTTGATTGTCTCCTTGATGCAGCAAGCTGCGCAGGGATGCAATCAGGCCGCGAAGGCGTTTTCCAGCACTTCGATACGTCCCATTCCGTCAACCAAGGCCACGTCGAAACGCACCTCGGTCAATTGTCCTGCGGGTTCACCGGCCAGAAATTCTGAGGCCGCGTTATAGATGCGCGACATCTGCTGCGGTGTCAGATGCTCTGCCGCCTGTGCATGGGTTCGGCTTTTCTTAACTTCGATAAAAATCACCTCGGCCCCATCGCGGGCAATCAGGTCAATTTCACCCGCAGCCCCGCGCCAACGCCGCGCGCAGACCATGCGGCCAGAGCGGTCATAATGTTGCGCCACCTGATCCTCGGCCGCAAAGCCCGCGTGATAGGCAACAGCGCCGCGGTCCCGGTTCATGCCCCTGCCCTCCGCAAAGCCATCTGATAGACATCGCGGCGTGGCATTCCGTAGGCCTGTGCGACCGCTGTAGCGGCATCTTTCATCGTCATATGCGTCAAAGCCTGATCCAAAGCCTGCTCCACCGTTGCCGCATCTGCCTTTTGTTCTGGCGCACGATCCACCAGAACCACCACTTCGCCCTTGACGGCGCGCCCGTCAAAGGCCGCTGCCAATTCGCCCAAAGTGCCGCGCGACACCTCTTCGAATCGCTTGGTCAATTCCCGGCACACCACCGCGTTCCTATTTTGTCCCATGATATGCGCCATTTCCACCAATATTGTGTTAACGCGTTTCGGAGATTCATAGAAAATTACCGTCGCCTGCACCTGTGCCATTTCACGCAAGAAGGTCTCGCGTGCCGATTTGGTTGTCGGCGGAAAGCCCGCAAACAAGAACCGGTCTGAGGGCAACCCTGAAACCGTCAGCGCACAAAGCACCGCCGATGCACCGGGGGCGGAAAGCACTTGCAACCCCTCGGCAATAGCGCCGCGTCCAAGTTGAAAACCGGGGTCCGAGATCAGCGGCGTTCCGGCTTCCGAGGCATATGCCACCGATTTGCCCTCAGCCATCGCCCGCAGCAGGCGCGGCATCGCAGTATCGTTGTTATGCTCGTGATAGGCGACCAGCGGCCTGTCTCCCAGCGGGATGCCGTGAATTTCCATCAGATGGCGCAGCGTCCGCGTATCCTCGGCTGCCAGCACATCGGCCGAGGCCAGAATATCCAGTGCCCGCAAAGTGATATCGCGCGCAGCACCGATCGGGGTTGCGATGAAATACAGCCCTGCGCTCAGGCGCTGTTTCTCGGCCAAATTTTTGCCCTCTGCCACGCCTGTTGCTCCCTGACAATTTACTTCCAACCGCAAAGCGCATAGTCTTCGACTGTCTGCCAAGGGTGAGGATCCGTATGTTGTCTGTTTTAAAGCGTGCCCGCAAGTCGCTGGGCTCTATTGGTGCTGCTGCGGCGGCGATGATTCTGTCTGCCTGCGTGCCTGCGACGGGTCCCATCACCACAGGCGGCGCGCCGTCAGGACATGTTCAGGTTGCGCTCTTGGTGCCCTCGGGCTCGGGGCAGGCCAGTGACGAATTGCTGGCGCGCTCGCTGCAAAATGCCGCGCGGATGGCGATTTCCGATCTGGGCGGTGCGCAGATCGACCTGCGGGTCTATAACACAGCTGGCCGGCCCGCTCAGGCTGCCGCAATGGCAACTCAGGCGGTCGCCGAAGGCGCGCAGGTCATCCTTGGGCCTGTGTTTGCGCAAGAAGCGAACGCCGCAGGCGTCGCGGTGGCGGGATCGGGCGTCAACGTTCTGGCGTTCTCGAACAACACGGACATCGCGGGCAACAACGTCTTTGTGCTGGGGCCGACTTTTGACAATACTGCGAGCAGGCTGGCTTCCTATGCGGTGCGTCAGGGAAAACCCAGAATCATGATTGTGCATGACCGCAATACGGCCGGCGAGCTTGGCCGCGCGGCAATTGAGCGCGGCGTGCAGTCGGCAGGCGGCGCTGTGGTGGCGACGGGCAGCTACGAATTCTCGCAAAATGGCGTGGCGTCTGCCGCACCCGGCATCGCTGCAAGCGCCAAATCCACCGGCGCGCAGGCGATTTTCATGACAGCGGATACCGCAGGCGCGTTGCCTTTGATCAGCCAGCTTTTGGCTGACAATGGCGTCAGCTCGTCGACCGCGCAATTCATCGGCTTGACCCGCTGGGATATTCCCGCCGCGACGCTGGGTCTGCCTGGGGTTCAGGGCGGCTGGTTTGCACTGCCCGATCCGTCGCTTTATGCGCAGTATCAGGCCCGCTATCAGTCCACCTTCAACGAGGCTCCGCATCCGATTTCCGGTCTGGCCTATGACGGAATTGCAGCCATTGGCGCCTTGATGAAGCGCGCGGGCCCCGGCCCGATCAGCAAGGCCGATCTGGCTCAGGGGGCAGGGTTTGTCGGCGTCAACGGCATCTTCCGCCTGCGCAGTGATGGCACCAACGAGCGCGGCCTTGCCGTTGCGCAGGTTCAGGGCGGCAGAGCCGTGGTCGTTGACCCCGCGCCGCGCAGCTTTGGCGGCGCTGGCTTCTAATCTAAAGAACAGGCCTGCGGCATGATCAAAATTGACCCCCCGCAGGCCCCTGCCACCCTGCTGCTGCCCAAGCATGAGATCATTGACGCCAAGGGTCTTTTGGCGCGGATCAAGGCTGATCTGCCCAAAGGCATCGACGCCCGCGAAGGTCGAAGCATCGCTGTCGGGCACATGCTTGCGGCCAAGACGGCGGCCAATCAGGCGCTGGAGGCGGCCTTTCGCGCAGCCCCCCGCCACGCCCGCCCGCTGGTTCTGGCGCAGTCTTATCTGACCGATGTGCTGGTCACCACGGCGCTGATCGTGGCGCGCGACCATCTGCACCGCTCTGCGCAATCCACCACCTCTGAACGGCTGACCGTGCTTGCTGTCGGCGGCTTTGGGCGCAACGAAATGGCGCCGCAATCGGATGTCGATCTGCTGTTCCTGACCCCTGCCAAGATGACCGCCTGGGCGGAAAGCACGATTGAATCCATGCTTTACATGCTGTGGGACCTCAAGCTCAAGGTCGGCCATTCCAGCCGCACCATCGCCGATTGCATCCGTCTGGGGCGCGAAGATATCACCATCCGCACCGCCCTGCTGGAACACCGCTATATCGCGGGCGACACGCAGCTGGCGGCCAAGCTCAGCGACAAGCTTTGGTCAGACCTGTTTCGCAATACGGGGCCCGAATTCATCGAGGCGAAACTGGCCGAACGGGCCGAGCGCCACAAGCGTCAGGGCGGCCACCGCTATGTGCTGGAACCCAATGTCAAAGAGGCCAAAGGCGGCCTTCGCGATCTGCAAACGCTGTATTGGATCGGGAAATACCTGCACCGTGTGCCCTCTGCTTCGGGACTGGTCGCGGCGGGGCTGTTCACCCAAAGCGAATACGAGACCTTTCGCGACGCCGAAGATTTCCTTTGGGTCGTGCGCTGCCATCTGCACTATATCGCTGGGCGCCCTTCGGATCAGCTGACCTTTGACATGCAGGTCGAAGTCGCGGCCCGCATGGGCTATCGCGACACCGGCGGCCGCCGTGCGGTTGAACACTTCATGCAAGACTACTTCCGCCAGGCCACCAGCGTCGGCGATCTTACCCGCATCTTTCTGACCGAACTTGAGGCCCGCCACGCCAAACCCGAGGCCCGCATCCTTGGCTTTTTACGCCGCAAGCGGGTCAAGGCGGGCTTTCACGTCACCCAAGGCCGCATCGACGCCACCGACCCCGAGCAATTCCTTGCCGATCCCGTCAACATCCTGCGGGTGTTCGAAGAGGCACTGCGCACCGGGTATCTGCTGCATCCCAATGTGATGCGCCTGATCGCCGGCAACCTGCATCTGATTGACGATTCCGTGCGCGAAAACCCGGAAACGCACCGCATCTTTCTCGATCTGCTGCTGAAACACGGCAACCCCGAACGCGCCCTGCGCCGGATGAACGAGCTGAACGTGCTTGGCGCGCTGATCCCCGAGTTTGAAAACATCGTCGCGATGATGCAGTTCAACGTCTATCACAGCTATACGGTGGACGAGCATATCATCCAGACCATCTCGGTGCTGGCGCAGATCGAGCGGGGCGAGTTGATCGAGGATCTGCCGCTGTCATCCTCGATTCTCAAGGCGGGCATCAACCGCCGTGTGATCTATATTGCGCTGCTGTTGCATGACATCGGCAAGGGCCGCCCCGAAGACCATTCCATCATCGGGGCGCAACTTGCCCGCCGCATCGCACCGCGTTTGGGGCTGGACAGCGAAGAATGTGAAACCGTCGAATGGCTGGTCCGCTATCACCTGTTGATGTCCGACATGGCACAGAAACGCGACATCGGCGACCCGCGCACCGTGCGCGACTTTGCCAAAGCAGTGAAAACCAAAAAGCGGCTCGACCTTTTGACCGTGCTGACCGTCTGCGACATTCGCGGTGTGGGGCCGACGACGTGGAACAACTGGAAGGCCATGCTGCTGCGCCGCCTTTACGGCATGACCGCCGACGCGCTGGAGGATGGGCTCGAGTCGATCAACCGCGTCAACCGCGAGGACGAGGCCAAGGCCGAATTGCGCACGCGGCTCAAGGATTTCTCGGCCACCGCGCTAAAACACGAAACCACGCGGCATTACCCGCCCTATTGGCAAGGCCTGACCTCCGAGGCGCAAGAGGTGTTTGCCCGCCTTCTGCAAGGTCTGGGCGACGCCGAAATCCGTATCCACCTGCACCCCGAACCCGCACGCGACGCCACCCGCGCCTGCTTTGCGCTGGTCGATCATCCGGGCATCTTTTCGCGTCTTGCCGGCGCGCTGGCGCTGGTGGGCGCCAACGTTGTCGATGCGCGCACCTATACCTCCAAGGACGGCTTTGCGACCGCCGTCTTCTGGATTCAGGACAGTGACGGCCACCCCTATGAGGCCTCTCGCCTGCCCCGCCTGCGCGCGATGATCGAGAAAACCCTGCGCGGCGAAGTTCTCCCGCGCGAGGCATTGGCGGGCCGCGACAAAGTCAAGAAACGCGACCGCGAGTTCAAATTCCCGACCCATATCACCTTTGATAACGAAGGCTCGGACATCTACACCATCATCGAGGTCGACACCCGCGACCGCCCCGGCCTTTTGTATGACCTGACCCGCACGCTGGCGGTCAACAACATCTACATCGCCTCTGCCGTGATCGCGACCTACGGCGCGCAGGTGGTCGACAGCTTTTACGTCAAAGACGCCTTCGGGCTGAAATTGCACGCCAAGAGCAAGCAGGAAGCTCTCGAAAAGCGCCTGCGCCAAGCCATTGCAGATGGGGCGCAACGAGCCGAGGAATAGCGCAAGCGAAACGATCCTTCCGCAGAAGGAATGACGGCTTTGCGGACTTTATTAGCTTTCGCTGAAGTTGCGCGAATGACGGCTTTGGGAAAAGATCGATTGGGAAGCCTACCAATCACGCCATGAATCAGCTTCAGAAATCAGAGGCTTTTGCTTTGTCGCCCAACACAACTCTTCCACAAAGACCATCAAATCTTCGCGCTCTTCAGTTTCGATTGCATATCCAAACGAGCCATCAAATGTATTGAGCCACAAGATGTATGCTTTGAGCAAACCGCGCACGTCTTTGCGCCTAGGTTTAGCCCCCAAAGCTTCCAGGTCATCCAAGAGTTCTTTGGATCGTTTTCGAACACCCAAGG
>JAHEBX010000035.1 GCA_024642045.1 Pseudorhodobacter sp.
GATCTCGCCCATGAACTGCGCCGAAAACAGGCTTGCAGGGCGCAGATAGATGTCTTGCGGCGGGCCGATATCCTCGATCCGGCCCAGGTTCATCACCACGATGCGGTCGGCCACCGCCATCGCTTCTTCTTGGTCGTGGGTGACGTGGATGAACGTCGTGCCGACACGGCGCTGGATCGCCTTGAGCTCGTCCTGCATCTGGCGGCGCAGTTTCAGGTCAAGCGCGCCCAAGGGTTCGTCCAACAGCAGCACCTCAGGCTCTACCGCCAGCGCGCGGGCAAGGGCGACGCGTTGGCGCTGGCCACCCGAAAGCTCGTGCGGGCGGGCGGCGGCCTTGGCGGCAAGGCCGACCATATCCAGCATCTCAAGCGCGCGGGCATTGCGGGTCGTGTGGTTTTGCCCGCGCATCCGCAAGCCAAATCCGACGTTCTGCGCAAGGGTCATATGCGGGAAGAGGGCGTAGTCCTGAAACATCGTGGTGGTCGGACGGTCCTTGGGTGAGACCTGCGTCATATCACGATCGCCAAAAAGCACGCGGCCCGAGGTAGGCGTCAGAAACCCGCCGAGGATCGACAAAAGCGTAGTTTTGCCGCAGCCCGAGGGACCCAACAGCACGATGAACTCCCCTGCCGCGATGTCAAGGTCGATCTGGCTGAGCGCGGTAAAATCGCCGAAGCGATGCTGCAGGTTTTGCACGGAAATCGCAGTGGTCATCGGCGGGGCTTTCTGAATATCGTCAGTTCCAACAGGATCAGAACCGAGATCGAGACGAGGAACACCAAGGAGCCTATGGCGTTGGTTTTCGGTGATAGTCCCGAGCGCAACATCGACCAGATCTCGACCGGCAGCGTGACGTCAAAACGGGTGAGCAGGAAGGCGATGATGAACTCGTCCCAACTGAAAGTGACCGAAAGGAAAAACGCCGCCGCCATCGGCGCCATAAGCATCGGTGCCGAGATGTGCCACAGCACCCGCGTCTCGGAGGCACCAAGGTCGCGGGCGGCGCGCTCGGCGTTCTTTTGCTGGTCGCCCATCGCAGCATAAAGGATGGCAAAGCAGAGCGGCAGGTTGATGACGACGTGGCCGATGCCCGTGGCCAGGAGAGAGGGGCGCAGGCCGATCTGGTTGAACACGGTCAGCAGGCCAAGCGCGATGATCAAATAGGATACGGTCATGGGCGCGATCAAAAGCCCGCGGATCAGCACCGAGCCGGGCAGGCGATAACGCGCCAGCGCGTGGGCGGCGAGGAACCCCAGCACGAGCGCCACCGCCGAGGATATCAGCGCCACAATCAGCGAATTTCCCAGCGCCGCCATCAGGTCGCGATCACCCAGCACCTGCGCATACCAGCGCAGCGAGGGGCCGGTGAAGGGCGGCACCGGCAAGCGGCTGTCCTGGAATGAAAACAGCACCAGCACCGCAACGGGCAGAAAGATAAAGCTATAGATCAACGCCATATAGGCCCATGTCAGCAGGCGGCCCATCGTTACACCCGATCCAGTTTCAACCAGCGAGCACAGGCAAGATAGGCGAGGGTGACCACCGCCATCAGAACGATTGACAGCGCCGAGGCCATCGGAAAATCACCCCGCCGCCCCAGTTGCAGCATGATCAACTGCGGCAAGGTCAGTTCGGAATTGCCGCCCAAAATCTGCGGCGTGATATAGTCGCCGATGCACAGCACAAAGGTCAGAAACGCCCCCGTGACCACTCCGGGCAGGGTAAGCGGGAGGATGATATGGCGAAAGGTCGCAAAGGCGCTGGCGCCAAGGTCTGCGGCGGCGCGGGCATAGTTGGGCGAAAGCTGAATGAGGTTGGCATAGATCGTAAGCGTCAGCAGCATCACAAAGAAATGCACAAAGCCAATCACCGTTGCGGTGCGGGTCGAGGCAATGGCGAGGGGTTCAGCGATCACGCCCAAACCCATCAGCGCCTTGTTGATCACGCCGTTCTGACCCAGCACCAACAGCCATGCGTAGGATCGCACGACATAAGACGTCCAGAACGGCAACACCGCCAGCATCAGCGCCAGCCGTTGATAGCGCGCTGGCACCCGCATCGCGATGATCCAGGCAAGCGGATAGGCGAGCAGCACCGAAATGACCGTGACGATCAGGGTGATTTCAAGCGAGACGGTGAGGCCCTTGAACAGCGACGGCTCGCTGAAAAACCGCACATAATTGTCGGAAAACAACCCGTGGACGATCGTGCGACCTTCCAACCTCGCAAAGCTCATGCCGATCATCACCGCGAAGGGCAGCACGAAAAAGGCCAGCACCCAAATCAGGGCGGGGGCGACAAAGCCCGCCGCCCGGTTCCGCTCGGTTTGCTCGATGCTGGCCATGGCGGATCAGTTTTGCAGCATTTCGGTCCACATATCCTGCATCTGCTTATCCAGTGCAGCATCCGGCACCGGATAAAGCTGGGTCTTGGCAAGATAGTCGGCCTGCTGATCCCAACGCAGCACGGCCTTTTGTTCGGTCGTCAGGACATCGCCTGCCTTTTTGTTGGCGGGCATGCCCCAATAGCACGACGAGGTTGCAAGCCGGGCCTGACCTTCGGGGCTGGTGACATAGTTGATGAACTTGAGCGCGTCGTCCTGCTTTTTGCTGCCCGCCAGCACCGCCAGCGATTGCGCCCAACGCACGGCACCCTGTTTCGGGATCGTCCAATCCAGATCGGGGTTTTCCGCATGCAGAACGGCCGTCAGCCACTCGCCGCCGCCGACCAGAATATCGACCTCACCCGTCGCAAGCGCGGTCTGCGAGGCAACCACATCGCTGACCGATTTTGAGGCCTTGCGCAGCGCCATCAGCGAGGGTTTGAGCGCATCAAGCGAGGCTGGTGTCATTTCCGCCGTCGGCACGCCTGCGGCCATCGACAGCTCGCCCAGCACCGGCAGGTAATAGTCATAGATCGCAATCCGGCCATCGTATTTGCCCGAGGTGAGGGTCGCCATATCCTCCATGTCCGCAGGGTCCACCTTGGATTTGTTGAAGGCCACGGTGTTATAGCCGAACTTTTCGGTCACCGCATAGGTCTTGCCGTCGCGGGTGTTGTTGGCGGCCATCACGGTTTCGGGAAAGAAATCTGCGGTGGCAAGCTTGTCGGCGGGCAGCTCCGCCAGCAGGCCCTGATCCACCGCGCGCCCCACGTCGACCGCGTCGATCACCATCACATCCCAATCGCCCGGCTGCGATTGGTCAAGGATCGCAAGCCCTGCGGCGGTGCCCTCGTATTCCTTAAGGTTCACCTTGATGCCGGTTGCCTTTTCAAACGGTTCGATCAGCGCAGGGTCGGAATGGTCGCACCAGACCAGCGCGTTGATTTCTTCGGCGGATGCCGCACTCAGGCCCCCCAGCATGGTGAGGGTCGAGACGAGGGCTGTCGATGTCAGTCTGTTCATGTCGTTCTCCTGGGGTTAAGCGGGGGGATTGGCGCGGCGGTGGGCCTCGGATTTGGGCAGTACGCACAGCATTTCATACAGCAGGTTTGCCGCCACAAGTGCAGTGGTGCCTCCCATATCGTAGGGGGGCGAGACCTCGACAAGATCGCAGCCGACAAGGTTGAGGCCTGCACAGCCGCGAATGATCTCCATCCCCTGCCAAATGGTCAGCCCACCGATCTCCTGCGTGCCGGTGCCCGGCGCAAAGGCAGGGTCAAGGCTGTCAATGTCATAGGTAAGGTAGACCGGCGTATCGCCGATCTTGGTGCGAATTTCGGCCATCAGCGGGGCCAGCGATTTATACCAGCACTCTTCGGCCTGAATAACCGTCCAGCCATTCTTGCGGCCCCAGTCAAAGTCATCGGGGCTATAGCCTGTGCCGCGCAGACCGATCTGGAATACCTTGTCGTTTTGCAGACAGCCCGCCTCGAAGGCCCGGCGAAACGGGGTGCCGTGAGCGATCTTCTCGCCAAACATCTCGTCATTGATGTCGGCATGAGCGTCGACATGGATCAGCGCGACGGGCCCGTGTTTGGCCGCAATCGCGCGCAGGATCGGATAGGTCAGGGTGTGATCGCCGCCAAGGGTCAATGGAATGCAGCCGGTGGCAAGGATTTGGTGATAAGTCTCGGTGATGATATCGACCGACTTTTTCAGATCAAAGGTGTTGATCGCCACATCGCCGATATCGGCCACCTGCATCGCCTCAAACGGGGCGGCTCCGGTCGCCATGTTGTAGGGGCGCAGCATCACGCTTTCGGCGCGGATCTGGCGGGGGCCGTGGCGGGTGCCTGACCGGTTCGAGGCACCAATATCCATCGGAATGCCGACAAAGCAGGCATCCAGCCCCTGCGCGTCGGAGTGTGCGGGCAGGCGCATCATCGTGGTAGGGCCGCCAAAGCGCGGCATGTCGTTGCCGCCAAGGGGTTGATTGAAGGATAAGGTCACAGGGCCTCCGACGCTGGCGTGGACAGGATGGGATTAACACTGAGCATCAACGGGTTTGCAGCAAATGCCAAAGATGCAAAGTTAACGTTTGATTTTATCAAACTGAAGGCGCAGAGCCGAAGACTTTCACAAGGGCGGCGGCAAAAGCCTCGGCCGAGGGCGACAGCGGGGCCGCACGCCGCGCCACCAGATCAAAGCCAACTGCAAAGCCGGGGGCGAGCGGTGAGAGGCAGCGCAATTCGCCCGCCTTCACCCACGTCTTGGCGAAATGGTCAGGCAAATAGCCGATGAACGCGCCGCTTCGGATCAGGATCAGCTGCGGCTCGATTTCAAAAACCACGGCGGCGACGGCATCGAAGCCTAACTCGGCATGGTGCTGGTCGCGCCAATAGCCGCGCCCGACGATGCGTTCGGCTTGCAGCTTGGCCAACGTCAATGCGGTCAGGGGCACCGAAAAGAGCCGATGCGGTTTGGCGCAATAGAGGCTGTGGCTTTCTTGATAAAGCGGCGTATAGCTCAGCCCCGCGGCCTTGTGAGGAAAGCTGCCGATAGCCAGATCGAACAGGCCTTTGAGCAGGTTTTCCTGCAAATCTTGCGGTGAGGATTGTCGCACTTCAAAGCGCACTTCGCTGGGGCGGGCCAGAAAATCTGCAATCGCGCGGTGCAGCAGATTGTTTGGATCGCTGGCCGTCGCATCAACAATGCCCAAACGCAAAGTCCCGACCATCTGGCCCTTGAGCGCGCCAACCTTGGCGGAAAAGCCGTCGAGCGTTGCGAGCAGCTTTTGCGCTTCAAGGTGCACGACTTCGCCGGTTTCGGTCAGCTTGAAGCCGCCGCGCCCCCTGCGGCACAGGCTGACCCCAAGCCGTTGCTCCAGCGCGGTGATGTGGTTGCTGATCGTCGACATCGCGACGTTCAGCTCGGTTTGGGCAGCGCTAAAGCCGCCGTGACGTACCACCGCGTCAAAGACTTTCAACAGGCGAAGATCAGTACCGGCAAGCTGCATTCAGATTGAATAACGCAAAACCATAAACTGGGAAATGGTTTCGTTTGTCAGCGCGCAGGCGGTGCTGCGAATGTGGCGGGCAGGCGCAGCACGCCGCCTGCGGCCGCAAGAGCCAAAGAGTGCGCAGGCGTCAACCCGTGCAGCAGGTCAAACAGCGTGCGGTAGCCTGCCTCAACATCGCCGCCTTGGGTGGCAATCGCGCGCAGCCGTTCCTTGATCGGTTCGGGAAAGCCGTGCGAGCCCAAGCGCCATTCCAGCTTGGCGCGCCAGGCGGCATAATCGGGGGCGATAAAGTGCAAAAGGTAAACCCCCTCTGCGGCCCCCAGCCGCGCGCCGGTGACTTCCTCGCCCGCCGCATCCTCGGCCCAATGCTGGCGCAGCCGCAAATCGGCGCGGCCCGCACGGTGAAAGGATTTACCGTCGGCATGGCCGATCAGGCCGAAACGGCGCCGAAAGAGGTCGGCCTCGGCGCCATAGATCGCATTGACCGCGGCGCGCGGGATCGGCAGGCGAAAAAGCTGGCCTGCCTCGGGCGCATGCACATGCTCGGCGGTGGCGACGCGGATGGTTTGCGGCTCGGTCTGCGCGGCCAGCCAGTCAGCAAGCGTGGCGCCGCGCGCATACATCAGCTCGTCGGCGTCGACGTTCAAAAGCCATCCGTCGGTCAGCGCCCGGTAGGCATGGGTCAGCACCGCGTTCTGGCGCCGGGTAAAGCGCGCGTCGGGCGAGATGCCGATGCCTTGCCAGAAATCCGGCGTACACAGCGTGACGCGCACGCGGGGCAGGGCGGCAAGGCGCGCGGCCGCCGGATGGGCGGGGTTGTCGAGATAAAGCTGCACCTCATGCGCGCCTTGATCCAGATACCAGCTGACAAAGCGCGCCAGCACCGGCTCGGGCTCATTCACGATTGCCGCGACGACAAAGCTCATCACACGAGCCCGGCAAACCGCTCGGGCAGGCTCACGTAGAGGCCGCGTTCATCCACGCCCGCGACCGTGGCGGGCCTAGGCCTGCTAGCGGGGCTGCCGTCTGCTTCGACCGCAAACTGCGCGTGGCCGATCATGCTGGCCTGATCATAGTCAAAGCGGTGCGGGCTTGTGGCCGCCTCAATGGTGTTCAGCCGGCCCTGCTGATGTTCGACAAACGAGGGGTGCTGGGCAGTGCCGCCGCGTGCGGCCATCCGTTCTTTGGCCACGTCCTTGTCGGCCAGCGCCATGTGAAACAGCACAAAATTCTGGCTGATCTTGACCTCGCGGTTGATCAGGCGATGCGCGCCGCCGGTCCAGTTGTTCCAGCGCGAGATCACAAAAGGCTTCGAGTAGCGGTCGGACACAAAACCGTGCATCCTTTGGCCCAGAATGGGCATCGCGCGGTCAAGCGGGGCAGGTTCTGAGGGCGCCTGCACCATGTCGACGCCAAGCGCAAAGATATAGCCCTCGTCGCCCAGCTCTTCCAAAGCGGTGGGCCACTCCAGACCCGAAGCGGGATCAATCACCACATATTCATCGACATCGCCGCGGATCACGAATTGATACTGCTTGCGCAAGGCATTGGCGCGGCTG
Organism: Pseudorhodobacter sp.; assembly: GCA_024642045.1. Lineage (GTDB taxonomy): Bacteria > Pseudomonadota > Alphaproteobacteria > Rhodobacterales > Rhodobacteraceae > Cypionkella. The sequence continues at coordinate 6,962 of JAHEBX010000035.1, forward strand.
GACATTTCCTTGGCAATCCAGCGGTCGTTCTGGATGCGACGGCGCGGCGCCTCATGCACGGTTTCCACCGTGATGCCGGTCAGATCGACATCCAGTTGCCAGTCGTCGCCGTCGATCACCACATAAAGGTTCTCGCGCCCGACGATGGCGCCGTAATGGGCGATCCATTTTTCCAGAAAAAAACTTTCGTGGCGGACATGGGTCAGCGCGCAAGCGAAGTGTTTTGCCATCTTCAGTCCTCATGCTGCGCTGGAATGCCCAGGTAACCCGCCGCTGCCAGCCGGTCGCTCAGCGCCACGCGATGCGCGGGCGCGCGGTCATACACCGCTTTGATCAGGGCCTCGTGGCCCGGCCAGTTGCGCAGAAACTCTGCGCGGTGATAGTGCAGGATGGCGGGGGCCAACCCGTCCAGTTTTCGGTCATTCGAGATCGAGCAGTTGTTGCGCTCATCGACGATCTTAGGGTCAAAGCCAAAGCGACGCATGGTCAACGGCAGGGTGATCTGGTCAAGCCAGGGCCGCTTGCCACCCACCTTGGCGCCGAAATCGAACGCACTGGCGGTGTTGCGCCACAGGGTGCCAAAGCCCAGCCCATCGACGCGGTCTTCTTCACAGATGGCCACCATACCGGCGTTGAAATAAGGCAGGAATTCCAGTTTGCGCCCACGCAGCAGCCGGATGCGTTCCTCGGGCATCGGCAGATCAAAAAAGTCATGTGCAACTTGCCAGCGGGTCAGGTCCTTGCCCCAGCTCGCAATGCCTTCGGGCACCACCGAGACCTGCATCGGGCCCGGCAGATCATCGGGGTTGATCGGGGCAATCGCGGCCATGTCGGTGTCAAGAAACATCGACCAGCGCGTCTGGCGCGGCTGGGCCAGCGCGAGGATCTTGTTGCCGTGTGGATAGTCGCCCCGCCAGAGCCCCTGCGGCACCACAAGCGGGCGGCAGGACACTTCGCAGGCCCCCAGCACTGCCATGACATCGGGCGCAAAGTCGCTGCCAGCGGGGCAATAGGCGACGATCTGTGCCTTTGGGTGATGCCGGCGCAGGCTGTCGACCAACAGCAGCGCCTGCGCCTCCAGCCGCGCGCCTTCGATCACGAAGACAAAGCTCAGATCACCGGATTGCATCAGGCAACCTCTGCGTCATAGCGGGCAAGTGCCGCCTCGGCGCGGGCCTCTCTTTGGGCAACCTCGGTCTCGATCCGGGCGGGATCTGCGGCTTTCCAGACAGTTTTCTTGCGAAAACCGGCAGCCCCCAGCGCCTTGCCCAAAGCTTTGAAATCCAACAACGCGTGCGTTTCGCGCTTGACCACGCGGCGGCCCTCGGGAAACCAATAGGATTGCACCGCGTCGATGCGGGTGGGGGTGACGCCGGCAAAGGCCTCGAACTGACGCACATAGTCGTCAATGTTCTGTGAGGGACCGCGATTGATGATGGCTACCTTGCAGGCCGGATCGATCACCATCGCGGCAAGATGCAGCGCCGAGCCATCCAGTGCCACGATCTGGCGCGCAGCCTTGTAGCGTGCGATCTGCACATCAAAGCTGTGGTCTTGCGGGTGAAAAATCTCGTATCCCTCAGCGGCAAGGCGCGTTTCAATCTCGACCTCAAGCAGCACCGAGCCACGTTTCGTTGGCAACGCCGAGCGCGAGATATACAGCTTTTCCTGCCCCTCTGCGGCGATCTCGCAGCCCAGATGCGCGCGCATAAAGTCGCGGTATTGTGGGCGGCCAGCGGCCAGATCGCCAATGCCAAAGCCCTGTTCTGGAATGACAAGTTCAGAGATACGGGTGTTTTTCTGCGGTGCAACCAGCGTCAGGTCGTCCAGACCCATAGCGGCGAAAAACGCTTGATAGGGTTTGACCAGTTTGAACGGATGTCCCAGCTGCACCTTGGGCAGCCAGACCACCCCGTCAAAGCCCTTGGCGTGATCCAAGGCCCAGAGCCTGCCGGTGCTTTCGCACAGGAAATGCCCGAAATGGCCATAGAGCATCCCGCCATAGAGATAGCGGCCCTCCAACTGTTCCACCGGCGCGTCGGCGTCAATTTCGGGTTCAACGGTCAACGGGTCGGCGTCAAAGCGCAGGCAGTTGCCCTGCGGCAGAAAGGCGCCCTTGGCATCGAAAAGCCCCGCCGCCCGCTTGGCGCCGCCGGGCTCGTTCAGCCCCCAAGGCACCATCAGCACATCGCGCTTGACGCTTAGGCTTTGCGACATCGGCGTGGATTTCAGGTCAGTCTTTGTTTTGCTGCTCATGGCCGGTTCTTTCTGGCTTCTGATGCCTTAGGGTATCACGGGTTTCGCGCTGTAATCCACGTTGAACCGTCGCTATTGTCGTCGAAATGGCAACAATCTGACGATTTTGCGACAGTTTCAGAAGTTTTGTCAGCAAATCACGCTGGCGCGAACGGCCTCAGGATCGGCAGAATTGAGGATTTCCACGAAACTCAGGCCCGCCGAGATGATCACCCGCCCCGCCTCAAGGCTATAGAGCGGCGGCACCGGCCAGCTTGCCAGATTGATCGTGTCGCCCTCACGCCAGTCGGTGATGGACAACACCCCGCCCCAGACGACGTGATAGGTGACGCCGCCCTCGCCGCCGGTGATCCGGTTTTCGCCGGGGCCGACAAAGAACTGGTCCGAGCCTTCGCCCGAGGTTACCTCATTGCGCCCTGGGCCGGTGTGGATGGTCGAGCTGTGCGCGCCGTCAAAAATCCTGTCATTGCCGGGACCGCCATAAATGGTGTTGAACCCGTCGCCGCCGTAAATCTCGTCATCGCCCGGCCCGCCGTCGAGCGTGTCACGCCCATTGCCGCCGCGCAGGGTGTCGTTGCCCGGCCCGCCGTAAAAGGCGTGATCGTCGTTGCGCCGCATCGAGGCCGCGATCAGCAGATCGTTGCCCGCGCCGCCCTCGAACACCGCGCCCGCATAGACCGGCCCTACCATGACATCATCGCCGCGGCTGCCGGTGACATGCACCGAGACGCGCTCTGACGCCTCGAATTCGATCGCGCTGTCGGGATGGGCGACGATGCGAACGGCCTTGCCGACCTGCGTGTCGCTTTCATTGCGCGCGACCACAGTCGCCATTTTCACCACATCGATGCCCGCCGGCACACGCAGATCATAGCCATCGGGGCCGGCCAGATAAAACAGTGTGTCGCGGGTGGCATCGGTGACCGAAATCCCCTCGGCGGCCTCGCCATAGGCCCAGAACTGGTTGTCGCCAAAGCCGCCCTGCAACACCACCATTCCATCCATCGCCATCATCGCGGTGACGCCGCTTTCCGGCCGCTCCAACCCGCGCAGGTCAAGGCCCAGATTGGCCCCCGCCGCGACCAGCTCATCGCGCAGGGCCTGGCTCTCGGGGCAGCCGATCAGGTTCGTCGTCTCGCCCGGGTCGGCCACCACGTCATAGATATGCTCTTCGCCGTTGGGATAGCGGAAGTAGCGATACTGCGTCAGACCGGTGGTCGAAGGCCGCACAGAGAGCGTGCCGAACACCGCCGTCAGCGGCGATTTGCTGCGGTCAAATGTGCCGAAATCGGGATTGATCAAGGGCAAGAGCGACTGCCCCGAAGTCCAGTCGGCACGCGGTGGCAGACCGGCGAGGTCAAGGATGGTCTTGGGCAGATTGTGCAGGGACACGGGCAGATCAATCACCTGCGGCGTCATACCCGCATGCCAGATCCCCAAAGGCACATGCGCCGCGCTATCCCATTGGCTCATCTTGTGAAAGCTGTCGTGGGTGCCGAGGTTAAAGCCGTTGTCCGACAGCAGCACCACGCTGGTATTTCCCCCCAGATCCGAGGCCCGCAACGCGTCCATGAAGCGGCCGATTTCGTGGTCGACATGGCTGCAGGCGGCGAAATAGCCGCGCACGACCTGCCGCCAGCCCTCGTCGCCCGCGCGTTCGGGGGTATAGGCGCCATTCACGATATAGGCGAGCTCATAGACCGCCATTCCGGGCTGCGGGCCGGTGAAATCATCGGGATGCGCGGACTTGGGCCAAGTGATCGCGGCCGCGTCATACATCTGATAGAACCGGTCGGGGCAGACCAGATTGTAGTGGGGATGCTTGAAGCCAAGCTGGATCAGATGCCGCCGCTTGGGGTCGGCGCGGCCCAGATAGTCGATGGCATTCTGAGCGACTGAGTAATCGTAGAACGTCTCGTCCGCCGAGCCGTCGTCATTGGGTCCGTTCACGCCCGCCACGCCCGGACCGCTTTCGTGGTACTGGGTCAGCGGGCCGCGGCGGCCACTGTCTTCGGCCAGCGGATCTTCATGAAACAGGATCCGGCGATAGTCCTCAGGCATGGGTTTGTAGTTGGCGTCGGTCTTGCCGGTGGTAAAGGTGCGAAAGCCCGCGCGACGCAGATCGAATTGCCACGCAGCCGTCGGCGGCAGCACATCGCGCCAAAAGCGGTTCAAATCCACCAGTCCGGTGCGAAACGGTGACAGGCCCGTGGTCAGTTCGGCGCGGCAGGGTGCGCAAAGCGGGATGGTGGCATAGGCGTTGGAAAACCGCGTGCCCTCGGCCATCAGCCGATCGATGTTCGGGGTCTGGATCGTCACCCCGAACGCCTCGCGCCAGGTGAAGAGGTCGATCATATCGTCGATCCAGATCACGCAGATATTGCCGCTCTGCGCCACGCCGGGGGTGAAAGCCTTAGGCTTGGATGCCATCTCGCAGCCTTTCTTGCCAGAGGTTCAGCGCCGCCTCGGGGGCACGCGAGACCACACCTGCCAGCACATCATCGCCCGGCCAGACCAGCACATCTGTGAGCTTGAAGCTGCCCAGCTTACCCAGCAGGCTGCGACTGCCCCCGCGACAGCCGATGAAAAGATCCAATGGGGCGGCGGGCAGCGCGCAGTCAAGGCTGACCGAGACGTCGCGGTTGATCGCCATGCGCACGTTTTGCCCGTCCGAGGACAGCACCACCAGCGTCAGGCGCTGCGGATCGGGCGCGGTCAGGCTTTGGTCGCCGCCCTTGATGCCAAAGCGGACAAAATCGTTTTCAGCCGACAAAAACAGATAGTCGTCCGCGCCCTTGGCCTGCAGGCTGAGCAGGGTTTGCGCGTCGCGTTTGGGCGGCGGCAGATAGATCAGCCCGACGCTAAAGCGGTCGCCCCGTGGTAAGGCTGCGTCAACGCACAGACCGCCGTGGGTCTTTTCGGTAAAGTCCAGTGCGCGGGCCTCGGCGTCCCAGCCTGTGCCGGTGTCGTTAAATCCGACCGCGCGCGCGCTGGCGGTGGCGGGGGCGCAGGCGGTCCAGGCGGTGACGCGGCCTGTGCGGTTGAACTCTAGCCGGTCGGGTTGGCGGGTCGAGAACCACAGCGGCGCGGGCGGACCTGCGACGGGCTGCGTGCGAGGCTTGGGCTTGGCTGTCGGCAGCCCGGGTTCGACCAAGGCGCCTGCGGGCAGTTTGCCGGGAAACAGGATCGGCGGCATCACCAGCCCCCCGCATGGATCGGGATCAGCGCAGGCAGCGCCCAGCGGTGCAGCAGCCCACCCTCGGCGCGGCTGGGCGTCGACCAGCTGTCGCGGATTGATCCGCGATTGGCGGGATAGGCATCGGGCGAAGGCGTCTCGGCACCATAAGCATAGGCCAGTTCAGCGCGGGCGGTCAGGGCACGGTCGAGCGTTAGGATCAGCGCCTGCGCATCATCCGCGTCGCGCGCGACCGATTTCACCTGATAGGGCTTACCCGCTGATTTCACCGAGAAACCGCAGGATGGCCCCGCGCCAAAGCGATCTTCGATCACCAGATCGCCCATCGCGCGCAGGGTGACGCGAACCTCTTTCCCGCGCGATTCTGCCAGCAGGATTTGCGGGCAGAACCAGTCGCGGCGACGTGCCAGTGCTGTGATCGCATGCGCGTCCATCTCGGCCATCCGGACCCGCGCGGCCTCGGTCGGGCGGGCAAAGCGGGTCTGTTCGAACATATAGCCCGGCGCGGGCAGGGCGAGGCGATGCGGCGCATGCGCCCACGCCAGCTGCCACTGCGCCAGCATGACGGGATGGGTCGAGATCTGCTGGGTGCCAGCCTCGGCGGTGATCAGGAAAACGGGGCGGTGCAGGCCGCGCGCGGCCATGTCAGCCTCGATCCGCTGCATCAGCTTTCGCAGGGCGACCAGTTTGCTGGCCGGATCGCCAATCTGATCCTCCAGCGACAGATCAATACCCACCGCCAAAACGCGCGCCGGCTTGCCCAGCCGCGCCGCCGCCGCCACCAGCGAGTCGAGTGCGGTGCGGAAATTCGCATGCGCCTGCCCGCCGATCAGCGCCTCGAGGCTGGCGGAAGTGTCGGTCTCGGCGCGCACCACCATCAAGGGCAGCGCCTGACGCGCGTCATAGCGCATCTGCAACAGCGCCTGCGCGATCAGCGCATCGCGCGAGCAATGCGGGATGCGTTGCAACCCGTCGACCACCTGCGCGTCATCAGTGCCTTCGAGACCTACGGCAAAAATGTCATCGCCGGGGGCAAGGATGTGATAGGCAAAGGCGGGCGGACCTGCATTGAACCCCGCACGCCGCGCGCCGCCGATGCTGAAAATCGCCTGCAGCGGCCCGATTGCGTCGGCAATGATATCGCCGCCGTCCAAGGGCTTGCGATAGTCGCGCGGCGGGCGGTCGGCCTCGAGCCGCGCGGTGAAGTGCAGCCACTCACCCTGTTGGCGCAGGCCCCATGCGTCGATATCGCCAAGCTGCTCGGCCGCCCGCGCCTCCGGCGGCGCGGCAACCCCAAGCCGCCGGCGCAGATCGGCCACCACGCGGTCTGACAGCCGCAGCGTCAGCCCCGTCTCGTCATAGGTGACGACATCGCCGTTCTCGGCCCGGATCAGCACGCCTTGCGGGTCGATCGCGCTGTCGGGGGCGGGCTCTGGCTCGTTCACTGGCATTACAATCCTGTCGGGCGCGCACCGCCTCTGACTGTGGTTCTTGCGCAGCGCATTGTTTCGGTCAAGGCATCAATGACAGATTGTTGCTTTTGACGCGCGCAGCCAACCCATCCGCCACGACGCAATGGCGCGTCAAAGCTGCCGTCTGTCGCTTTCGGTTCTGGACAAGTCTGTACGCGCGCGGCTATCAAAGAGGGGATTGGTTCCACGCAGGCTCAGCCTGCTGGATTAAAAGGGAATGCGGTAGGGACGACCCAATCGGGGCCCGAACCGCAGCTGCCCCCGCAACTGTAAGCGGCGACCATCTGTCCAATGATGCCACTGGGAAACCGGGAAGGCCGGACAGTTGGGAAGACCCGCGAGCCAGGAGACCTGCCTGTCGCCCTGTGGTCGGCCCCTTTTGGGGGCCAATGTTCGCGCACGGTGGGTGCGGCGAAGAAAGTGATGACGATGCTAAATCGAATCTTCGACAATGCGACGCCGCAGTTAAAGCGGAACGTCGTGCTGATGGTAAGTTTCCTGATTGCCTTTAATCTTGCGGCTTGGGCACTGGCCTTTGTGGTCTTTGCCCAACACCCGTTGCTGCTGGGCACAGCGCTCTTGGCCTATAGCTTTGGTCTGCGCCATGCGGTTGATGCCGATCACATCGCGGCGGTCGACAATATCACCCGCAAGCTGATGCAAGAAGGCCAGCGTCCGGTTTCGGTCGGGCTTTACTTCTCGCTCGGTCATGCCACGACCGTGGTGGCGTTGTCGCTGGTGGTGGCCTTTACCGCCAAGGCGCTGGAGGGGTCGTTCAGCGAATACCGCGAGGTCGGCGGCGTGATCAGCACGCTGATTTCGGCCAGCTTCCTGTTCGCCATCGCCGGGATGAACTTTGTGGCGCTGCGCAGCACCTGGGGCAACTTTCGCCGTGTCAAAGCGGGTGGCTCGCTGGATGAGGCCGAGATGAACCTGATGACCTCAGGTGGCGGTGTTATGGCACGCAGCTTCCGGCGCCTGTTTGGTCTGATGGATCGCGGCTGGAAGATTTACCTCTTGGGCCTGTTGTTCGGTCTGGGCTTTGATACGGCAACCGAGGTCAGCCTGTTGGGTATCTCGGCCGCTACGGCGGCTGATGGGCTGTCGCATTGGGCGATCCTGATCTTTCCGTTGCTCTTTTGCGCGGGTATGGCGCTGGTCGATACTATCGACGGCATCCTGATGCTGGGCGCCTATGGCTGGGCGTTTCAAAAACCGATGCGCAAGATTTTCTACAACCTGACCATCACCTCGCTGTCGGTTGCGGTGGCAGTGCTGGTCGGTGGCATCGAGACGCTAGGGCTGTTGCAGGAAAAGCTGGGGCTGGTGGGCGGATTCTGGGATGGGATCGCCGGGTTGAACCAGAACTTTGGTCTGTTGGGCTACGGCATCGTCGGATTGTTCATCTTTGGCTGGCTGGCCTCGATGGTGATCTACAAATTGCGTCGCTATGACGAGGTTTAGCCCGCTTCGGCGCTAAGCCAGTCGACCAGACGCGCGGCCTTGGCATGGCCTTTGCCAAGGCTGGGTTCCAGCAGGTGAAACCCCTCGGCCGAGGGCAGAGCCAGCGCGAAAGGTGCCACCAGTCGCCCCTCGGCCAGATCCTTGGCGATCAGCGAGGTGCGCCCCAGTGCGACGCCGCCGCCCAGCCGCGCCAGTTCCAGCGCGGTCAGCGAGTTGTCCAGTTGCACGCCGCGCCCTGCGTCCACCCGGCGCGCCCCCGCCGCCTTGAGCCAGAGGCCCCAGCCCTCCTGATAGCCCAGCACATGCAAGAGCCGCTGTGTCGCCAGATCATCGGGCACCCGCAAGTCATGTGAGGGCGCACAGACCGGCGTCAGATGCTCTTGGGTCAGGCGATGGCTGCGAAACCCTGCCCAATCGCCCCTGCCGTATTGGATATCCAGATCAAAAGCGTCGTTATCAAAGGGCCCGTTCCACACGGTTGAAATCACCCGCAGGCTGATATCGGGGTTGGCGTCCAGAAAGGCAGGCAGGCGCGGCGCCAGCCAGTTCACCGCAAAGGCTACTGCGCAGCGCAGCGTCAGAACGCCGGTGCGGCGCGGCCCGAAGACCTCGCGCGTGCCGCTTGCCAACCGTTCGAGCGCGTCTTGCACCGAGGGCAGATAGGCCGCTCCTGATTTGGTCAGTTCCAAAGAACGCGGGCCGCGAATGAACAGCGGCTGGCGCAAATGCGCCTCCAACGCTTTGACGTGTTTCGAGACGGCCGCCTGGGTCAGGTTCAGCTCGCCCGCCGCATGAGTGAAACTGAGGGAACGGGCGGCGGCCTCGAATGCACGCAACCAGGTCAGGGGGGGCAAATCGGTGATCATTCAGTCTCCCAACGCAAGCATAACTGTTTGTACAGGCATAGCCTGCGAAACCATCATTTGACCAGACCCCGGTTGCGGCCTCATTTGAGCGCAAATTCACCTGGGGGGAGCCCGCCGATGTTTTCCGTTTTTCCAACCGCACGCCTGCGCCCTTCGCCCTTTTACGAAAGCGCTGTTGCCGAGGGTATGACTGCCGCTTCGATCTACAACCGCATGATCATGCCGACCTCTTACGGCAACCGTGAGGCCGAATACTGGCGGCTGATCAATGGCGTGTCGCAGTGGGATGTCGGCGTTGAGCGTCAGGTTCAACTCAAGGGCCCCGATGCAGGGAAACTGGCGCAGATCCTCAGCCCACGTGATTTGTCCAAGTGTCAGGTCGGGCAAGGCAAATATGTGCCCCTTTGCAACCATCGCGGCACGATCATCAACGACCCTATTCTGCTGAAACTGGCTGACGATCTTTACTGGTTCTCGATTGCCGACAGCGACATCTGGTTCTGGGCCTCTGCCATCGCTGCCGAGCGCGGATTGGATGTGGAAATCTCGGAACCTGACGTCTCGCCCATGGCGCTGCAAGGGCCGATGGCCGAGGATGTCGTCGCGCATGTGATGGGCGATTGGGTGCGCGATCTGAAATACTTCTGGTTCAAGGAAACCGAGATCGAAGGTATTCCCGTGGCAGTGCAACGCTCGGGATGGTCCAAGCAGGGTGGCTTTGAGATCTATCTGCGCGATGGCACCCAAGGCACACGGCTGTGGAACATCTTCAAAGAGGCAGGCCAGCCTTGGGGCATCGGCCCCGGCGCACCGGCGACGGCAGAGCGCACTGAAAGCGGTCTTGTTTCGGTCGGCGGTGACACCGATGATATGACCAACCCCTTTGAAGTGCGCCTTGGCAAATACGTCGATCTGAACGTTGCCGATGACGTGGTGGGCATCAAAGCGCTGCGCCGCATCAAGGCCGAGGGCATCACCCGCCACCAGCTGGGTCTGGTGCTGGAAGGCGGCATCCCCGATCCGCTGGGCTTCCGGCGGGAAGACATCCGGTTGAACGGTGAAATCATCGGCATCATGACCAATTGCGTCTGGTCGCCGCGCATGCATGCCAACATCGGCTATGCGCTTGTGTCTGTGGACGCCAAGGTTGGTCAAACGGTCGAAGTAATGCGCGACAAGGGCCCCGTTTCGGCTACATTGGTCGAGTTGCCGTTCCTTTAACGGCTTGGGGGAGGGGAGACCGCCATGCGCGCGCATTACGAGGCTGCACCGAAAACCATGGCGAATTTTGTCGCCCTGTCACCGCTATCGTTTCTGGAACGCGCGGCGATGGTCTATGCGGATCGTCCGGCGACCAGCTATCTGGGTGTCACGCGCAGCTGGGCCGAGGTTGGCGCGCGGGTGCGCTCTGTCACCGCCGCCCTGACCGCGCGGGGAATCGGGCTGGGTGATACCGTCTCGGTGCTGGCCCCAAACCGCCCTGAGATGTTCGAGTTGCACTACGCCGTGCCGATGGCAGGCGCGGTGCTCAATTCGATCAACACGCGGCTTGAGGCTGAAACGGTCGCCTATATCCTTGATCACTCTGACAGCAAACTGGTCATCGCCGACGCAAGTCTGGCCGCGTTGTTGCGTGAGGCTTTTGCGATCAATGGCACCGAACTGCCGGTGGTCGACATTGCCGATGCGGCGGGCGCGGGCTTTGGTCAGAGCAACTATGAGGATATGACCACCGGCAAGATGGCGGCTTGGTCGCTGCCGGCGGATGAATGGCAGGCGCTGGCGCTGAACTACACGTCGGGCACTTCGGGGCGGCCCAAGGGCGTCGTGTATCACCACCGTGGTGCCTATCTGATGGCGATGGGAACGGCGGCGGGTTGGCCGCTGCCTGCCAATCCGATCTATCTGTCCGTGGTGCCGATGTTCCACTGCAACGGCTGGAACCATCCTTGGGCGATGGCGATCGTGGGCGCGCATCTGGTGTTTGCGCGCGACATGTCGCCTGCGGGGCTGTTGCATGCGATGATCGATTTCGGCGTTACCCATCTGGGCGCGGCCCCCGTCATTCTGCAAATGCTCTGCGAATCCCCTGACGCGCCGCCCGAGGGCTTCTCGCCGTCGATCAAGGCCTTTACTGCTGGCGCGCCTCCACCCCCTGCGGTGCTGGAAAAGGCCGCGAAACTGGGGCTCGAGGTGATGCAGGTTTACGGTCTGACCGAAACCTATGGCCATATCTCGCAATGCCTGTGGCAGGACGAGTGGTCCGCGCTGTCCAAGGCCGAGCAGGCCGAAAAGCAGGCAATGCAGGGCGTGGCGTTTCCGATGGTCGAGCCCATCCGCGTCGTCAACCGCGAGACGGGTCTGGATGTGCCCGCCGACGGTCTGACCCAAGGCGAGATTGCCATTCGCGCCAATTCGGTGATGAAGGGCTATTACAAAGACCCCGAGGCGACCGCAGAATCCTTCAAGGGTGGTTGGTTCTGGTCGGGCGATGCCGCCGTGACGCACCCCAACGGCTATATCCAGATCCGCGACCGTCTCAAGGATGTGATCATCTCGGGCGGCGAGAATGTGTCTTCGGTCGAGGTCGAAGCGGTGCTTTACCGTCACCCCGCGATCAAGGCCGCCGCCGTGGTCGCCCGCGCGCACGCACGATGGGGCGAGGTGCCCTGCGCCTTTGTCGAATTGCGCGACGGAGCCTTGGTCACGGACGCCGAAGTCATTGCCTTTTGCCGCAGCCATCTGGCGGGCTTCAAAACGCCCAAATCTGTGATTTTTCAAGAGATTCCCAAGACGTCGACCGGCAAAGTGCAGAAATTCATCCTGCGCAACATGGCCCGCGATCTTGGCCCTGCTGATTAAAAGGACCTAAGCTATGACCCTCGACATCCTTGCCCTCGGCGTCAAGAACCTGACGCTGGACCTGCACGACGACGGCGTTCTGGTGATGACGCTTGACCGCGCGGCCAAGCGCAACGCCCTAAACGCCGACACGATCGAGGAACTCGTCTCGCTGTTTTCCGCGATCCCGCGCGCGGGCGTGCGCGCCGTGGTGCTGGCAGCGAACGGCGATCACTTCAGCGCTGGGCTTGATCTTGTTGAACATCACAAATCCGACCGCACACCTGCCGAATTCATGCACCTGTGCATGCGTTGGCACGAAGCGTTCAACAAGATGGAATATGGCGGCGTGCCAGTGATTGCAGCGCTTAAAGGCGCGGTCGTAGGGGGCGGGCTGGAGCTGGCGTCTTCGGCCCATATCCGCGTCGCCGATCACTCGACCTATTTTGCGCTGCCCGAGGGGCAGCGGGGTCTGTTCACCGGTGGAGGTGCGACGATCCGCGTGGCTGGGCTGGTGGGCAAAGCCCGAATGATCGACATGATGCTGACCGGGCGGGTCTACAAAGGGCAAGAGGCCATTGACGTCGGTCTGGCGCAATATCTGGTCGAGGACAGTCATGCCGTTGCTCTTGACCTTGCCCGCCGTGCCGCGCAAAACCTGCCGCTGACCAACTTTGCGATCTGTTCGGCGATCAGCCATATGGGCAATATGTCGGCCTTTGACGCGTCTTATGCCGAGGCAGTGGTGGCGGGCGTGGTCAACACACAGCCCGAAGCGCGCGAGCGGCTCGATGCCTTTGCCAAAGGCACTGCCGCCCGCATCCGCCCCACCAGCTAGCCCTTGGCACCGCTGATCCAGCGGGTCAGCGCCATGCCTGCGCTCATCGCTGCGACAAACAGCCAAACCTCGCCGTGAAACACGCCCAACGCAGGCAGTGCGCCTCCGGGGCAAAAGCCTGATATGCCCCAGCCAAGGCCAAAAATTGCCGCTCCGACAACCAGTTTTGGGTCGATACGCTTGGCCTTTGGCAAGTGAAAGCTGCCGTCAAACAAGGGCGCCCCGCGCGGAATGACCAGTCGATAACCGACAAAGGTCACCAGCAGCGCCCCGCCCATCACAAAGGCAAGGCTTGGGTCCCAGCTGCCTGCCAAGTCAAAGAAATTCAAGACCTTGGCCGGGTTTGCCATCCCTGAAACCGCGATGCCGGTGCCAAAAAGCACGCCAATCAGATAGCTGTAGAAAAGCCGCATCTTATGCTCCGATCACGTGACGGATGACGAAAACCGTAGCAACCGCGGTCGCCATGAACACCACAACAGCGATGCCCGAGCGCGGCGACGACCTCGCCAACCCACATACGCCATGCCCCGACGTGCATCCGCCCCCAAGTGTCACGCCGACGCCCACGATCAAGCCGCCCAGCGTCAGGGCAAGCGGGCTGATGTCAGAGTGAACCACCGGCAGCGCGCCTGTCAGCGTCCAAACCACCCAAGGCCCGGTCATCATCCCCAGAACCACCGCCGTGCGCCACAACCAATCACGGCGCGAGGTGGGGGCAAATACACCCGCAAAGATCCCCGTGGCCCCCATGATGCGACCGAGTGTAAGCATGAGCAAAACGGCAGACAGTCCAATCATGGCCCCGCCAAACAGCGATTGCAGCGGTGTAAAATCGGTTTCCAAAGCAGCCCCCCAAACATGTTGATGTGCCAATCGCTGATGGCGTCGACGCATTCAGTTAACATCCTATAATCTGAATATAATAGGGTGTGAATAATTTATTCAACGCGCCAGAACCTGAACGCAAAGCGTTGTGGCCTCTACCGATCAGAGCCAAGGCTTACGTTCCATCAACTTAACTCTGCGACAGCAAGATTTCGGAGGCGGCGCGATGCGCGCCCAGCACCAAAAGCCGCGCATGTGCAGACCGGATCGGGCCTTCCAAAGTCACAGCCTGTTGGGGCGAGAATACCGCGCGCAGTGCCAAGAGCGCGCCTACGGGATCGGTGCTGTTCGCCGCCGCGAACAACTGTGGCGCCAAAGGATCTTTGACCTCGATCGGCAGGCCCTTTTCGTCCAGACCACCGACATAAACCATCCATGCGGCCACGGCGAGGCTGAGGCCCGGGCAAGGTGTGGTCGCTTCGCCCAGCGTGCCTAGAATGCGCTGCGGTAGTTTCTGGCTGCCATCCATGGCGATTTGCCAGCAGCGGTGACGGATGGCCGGGTTCTGGTAACGGGCCAGCAACGCCCGCGCATAAGCTGTCAGATCGGAACCGTCGGGCGGGGTCAACACGGGAATAATCTCGCGCAGCCAAAGGCTTTGGACAAAGCCCGCAAAGGCCGCATCTGCGACCGTTTCGGCAATCGTCTCGAAACCCGCAAGATAGCCCAGATAGGCCAGCGCCGAATGCGTGCCGTTCAGCATCCGCAGCTTCATCAGTTCGAACGGGGCCACATCGGCCACCATCTGAACGCCCGCGGCGGCAAAGTCTGGCCGCGCGGCATCCACGAAATCATCCTCTACAACCCATTGACGAAAGGGTTCATGCACGACGGGGGCGGCATCATCAAACCCCAGAGCCGCCACGCGCGCGTGATCCTCTGGCTTGGTCGCAGGGACGATCCGGTCAACCATCGTGGCTGGAAAACGTCCCTCCGCCGCGATCCATTCGGCCAGTCCCGCATCCAATGCGCGGGCAAACTCCAGCACAACGCCGCGGACCACCGCACCATTGTGCGGCAGATTATCGCAAGACAGCACCGTAAAGGGCCGCAACCCCGCCAACCGCCGCGCCGCCAGCGCACGCACCAGAAAGCCGATCGCAGAACGGGGCAAGGGATTGGCAAGGTCGTGTTGAATGTCTGGATGGGCGGTGTTCAAAGCGCCTGTCGCGGGCTGGTGGCAATAGCCCTTTTCGGTCACCGTCAGGCTGACGATCTTTACCGCCGGATCGGCCATCGCCGCGACCAGTGCAGCCGGGTCTTCGGGGGCGACCAGAATATCCTCGATCACCTCGATCACTTGCGCGCGGTCGCCTGCGGGCCCGGCTTCAAGTGCGACATAGGCATAGTCTTGCGGGCGCAAGGCATCGCGCGTGTCGGGCCTTTGCAGGCTGGCGGCACGAATGCCCCAGTCGCCCCCCGAAGCGGTCATCGCTTCGGCGATATAGATTGCCCCGTGCGCGCGGAAAAACGCGCCAAGCCCCAGGTGGACAATGCCAACCTTCGGGCGGGCTCGGGCTGATCGGGCAGGTTTATTGGGCAAGCCAGCCTCCTTGTGTGGTAGGGATTACCTCAGGAATAGAGGTTGTTTCACAGGTTTCCGCACCATCTTGGCCGATGTCAGGCAAGCCTGTGAAAGATGCGGGCGAAGGCTGAAAAGCCGGCGGATATTTTGCGGTACGGGCGTACAAGATTTCTGGCGTCACAAGCGATAGGCCTTCTTCACAAGTCGGTAGGTCAGATCATAGGCGACCTCATAGGCGTCATCCTCTGCCAGGCGGCCAGAAGTCACCAGATCGGCAAGATAAGCGCAATCCACGCGACGGGCGACATCATGGCGCGCAGGGATCGAACAAAAGGCGCGCGTGTCGTCGTTAAAGCCGACGGTGTTGTAGAACCCCGCCGTTTCGGTGGTATTTTCGCGAAACCGCCGCATGCCCTCTGGGCTGTCATGAAACCACCACGGTGGCCCTAGCTTGAGCGCAGGGTAGGCTCCGGCCAAGGGCGCAAGTTCGCGGCTTAGGGTGGTTTCGTCCAACGTAAAGGCGATCACTGACAAACGAGGATCGGTGCCAAAGGCGTCAAGAAGCGGGCGAAGCGCCTGCACATAGTCGGTGCGGGTGGGAATATCAAAGCCCTTGTCGCGGCCAAAGCGCGCCATCATCGCCCCCGAATGATTGCGCAAAGACCCCGGATGGATTTGCAACACCAACCCGTCGCTCAGGCTCATCCGCGCCATTTCAGTCAACATCTGGCCGCGGAAGGCATCCGCTTCCTCTGCACAACAGCGCCCCGTTTTGACGCGATCAAACAGCGCCGCTGCCTCTGGCGCGCTCAGGTTTTCGGTGCGCGCCGTCGGGTGGCCGTGATCGGATGCGGTCGCGCCAAAGCTGATGAAATACGCGCGCCGCTTGACGTGCGCTGCCAAATAGCCGGTCCAAGTGCTGCAATCTTCGCCCGTAAGTGCGCCTAGCCGCGCCAGATTTTCTGCAAAGCCGCTAAACTCGGGGTCCACCACAGCATCGGGGCGATAGGCGGTAACCACGCGGCCCTGCCAGCCGGAATCACGGATCATCCTGTGCCAGCACAGATCATCCAGCGGGCCATCGGTCGTGGCGATGACCTCGATGTTAAAACGGTCAAACAACGCGCGAGGGCGGAATTCGGGGCGGGCAAGACAGTCCGAAATATGATCGTAAAACGCATCCGCTGTGTGAGGGTCAAAGCGTGGCCGAAGCCCGAACACTTCGGCAAAGGCGTGATCGATCCACAGGGACGAGGGCGTCCCCCGCAGCAGATAGTAATTTTCGGCAAACAGCCGCCAGATCTTGCGGCCATCCGTCTCGGCCGCGCCGCCATCCGCGCGTGGAACGCCAAGGTTTTCCAGCGGCACACCCTGCGAAAACAGCATGCGAAAGACATAGTGATCGGGGGTTACAAACAGCTGCGCGGGGTCAGGAAAAGGCAGATTTTCAGCAAACCAGCGCGGGTCGGTATGACCGTGCGGGCTGACAATCGGCAGCGCCTTGATGCTGTCGTAGAGCCCGCGCGCCAGAGCGCGGCTGCGCGCCTCGGTCGGGAACAAACGGTCCGCGTCCAATATTGGCACGCTGGGCTCCCTTCCTGTTGGTGACGCACTGCGTTAGGCTGAACAAAGGCTGGTTTTTTGGCAAACTAATATGCTAGTCGTCTGAGGGTGTCAATTCAAGGAGTTGCGATGGCGGATGCTGCTTTGCTTGCCCCGATCGAACCCGTCGTGCGGACCTCGATTGCGGATCAGGTGTTTGATGTGTTGCACAATCAGGTGCTGTCGCTTGCGCTGCCGCCCGGCACCAAGATGTCGGAAGCCGAGATCGCCAAGCAGTTGAACGTCTCGCGCCAGCCTGTGCGCGATGCCTTCTACCGGTTGTCGAAGCTGGGTTTTCTGCTGATCCAGCCGCAGCGCGCGACCCAAGTCAGCCGCATCCACATTCAGGATGTGCTGCGCGCGCGGTTCATTCGCACATCGATCGAGGTCGAGGTGGTGCGTCGTGCCGCTCAGGGGTTGACCGAGGCGGATTTCGCCAGACTTGACGCCAACATGCAGGAACAAGCCGAAGCGGTGGCCAAGGGCGAGCGCGCGCGCTTTCACCGACTGGACGACGCCTTTCACCACCTGCTGTGTCAGGCGGCGGGGGTGGGCTTTGTCTGGGATGCGGTGCAAGAGAACAAGGCCCATACCGACCGTGTTCGCTACCTGTCGCTGGCCGAAGGGTCACTGCGCGCGATGGACGGCCATCGGCGGATCCTCAAAGCGCTGCGCGCCCAAGACGAAGAGGCCGCCGTCGTCGAACTGCGACACCACCTTGGTCAGATCGAA
>JAHEBX010000181.1 GCA_024642045.1 Pseudorhodobacter sp.
TGAACCGAAAGAATGTCATCGTGATCCTGATGTCGATTGAACTTATGCTGCTGGCGGTCAACATCAACTTCGTCGCCTTCTCTTCGCAGCTGGGCGATCTGGGGGGGCAGGTCTTCACCATGTTTATCCTGACGGTGGCGGCGGCCGAGGCCGCCATTGGCCTTGCGATTTTGGTCGTGTTCTTCCGAAACCGCGGCACTATCGACGTCGAAGACGTTAACGTGATGAAAGGCTAAAGTCATGGCAACGATCATTCTGTTCGCGCCCCTGATCGGGTCCATCCTCTGCGGCTTTGGCTGGCGGTTTATCGGTGAGAAGGCCGCCACTTGGCTGGCGACGCTGGTTTTGTTCCTTGCCGCAATCCTGTCGTGGTATATCTTTCTGACCTTTGACGGAGAGACCCAGCACATCACTGTGCTGCGGTTTATCGAGTCGGGTTCGCTGTCGACCGAGTGGGGCATCCGCCTTGACCGGATGTCGGCGATCATGCTGGTGGTGGTGAACTCGGTTTCAGCCCTCGTGCACCTCTATTCGCAGGGCTATATGGCGCATGACGAAAACTGGGCCGAGGGCGAAAGCTATCGCCCGCGCTTTTTTGCCTATCTGTCGTTCTTTACCTTTGCGATGCTGGCGCTGATCACATCTGACAATCTGGTGCAGATGTTCTTTGGCTGGGAAGGCGTGGGCGTCGCGTCTTATCTGCTGATCGGCTTTTATTATCGCAAGCCGAGTGCCAATGCGGCGGCGATCAAGGCCTTCGTGGTCAACCGTGTCGGCGACTTTGGCTTTGCGCTGGGGATCTTTGGTCTGTTCTATCTGACCGACAGCATCCGCTTTGACGATGTGTTTGCTGCGGCACCGAAGCTGGCTGAGACACAGCTGCACTTCTTGTGGACCGATTGGAATGCGGCGAACCTGTTGGGGGTTTTGCTGTTCATCGGTGCCATGGGCAAATCGGCGCAGCTTTTCCTGCACACGTGGTTGCCGGACGCGATGGAAGGCCCGACACCTGTGTCGGCGCTGATCCATGCTGCGACCATGGTGACGGCAGGCGTGTTTTTGGTCTGCCGGATGTCGCCCTTGTATGAATTTGCGCCCGAGGCCAAGTCGATGATTGTGGTCATCGGGGCGACGACCGCCTTTTTCGCGGCGACCGTGGGTCTGGTGCAGAACGACATCAAGCGCGTGATCGCTTATTCGACCTGTTCGCAGCTGGGCTATATGTTTGTGGCCGCGGGCGTCGGCGTTTACCCTGTGGCGATGTTCCACCTGTTCACGCATGCGTTCTTCAAAGCCATGCTGTTCCTTGGGGCAGGCTCGGTGATCACCGCGATGCACCACGAGCAGGACATGCGCAACTATGGCGGCTTGCGTAAAAAGATTCCGCTGACGTTCTGGGCGATGATGATCGGCACCTTGGCGATCACCGGCGTTGGCATCCCACTGACCCATATCGGCTTTGCAGGCTTTCTGTCGAAGGACGCGGTGATTGAAAGCGCTTGGGTCGGGTCGAACTATGCCTATGTGATGCTGGTTGTTGCGGCGCTGTTCACCTCGTTCTATTCGTGGCGGTTGATGTTCATGACGTTCTATGGTGCGCCCAAAGGCGATACCCATGCCTATGACCATGCGCACGAAAGCCCGATGACGATGTTGATCCCGCTGGGCGTTCTGGCCTTGGGTGCGGCGTTCTCTGGCATGGTTTGGTACAACAGCTTCTTTGGCGATGAGGCCAAGATGCGCGCCTGGTTCGGCATGGAGCCTGCGCATGAAGAGGTGATGGCCGAGGCTGCAGCTACAGAGACCGCACCTGCAACAGAAGCAGTTGCCACGACTGAAGCAGCACCCGCGACCGAAGCGGCACCCGCGACCGAGGTGGCACCTGCGACAGAGGCGGCGACATCAGATCACGCGGTTGGGGTCGCACCGAAGGGGGCGCTATACTTGGGGGCTGACAACCATGTCATCCACCATGCCCATGAGGCACCTGCTTGGGTCAAAGTTTCGCCGTTTATTGCGATGCTGATCGGGTTCTTTACGGCTTGGCTGTTCTATATCCGCTCGCCCGAGCTTCCGGGCAAACTCGCGGCGCAACAGCGCCCGCTGTATCTGTTCTTGCTGAACAAGTGGTACTTTGATGAGCTCTATAACGTGATCTTTGTGAAGCCTGCGCTGTGGCTTGGCAATTTCCTGTGGAAAAAGGGCGACGGCGCGGTGATCGATGGCGGCCTGAACGGGCTGGCCATGGGGATCATTCCGTTTTTCACGAAACTCGCGGGTCGGGCCCAATCCGGCTACGTCTTTACATACGCCTTCGCGATGGTCTTGGGGATTGCGGCCCTGATCACCTGGATGACGCTTACGGTGGGACACTAAGAACATGACTTATCTTCTTTCGATCATCACGTTCCTTCCGGCGGTTGCCGCAGGTGTTCTGGCGCTGTTCTTGCGGGGCAATGACGAGGCCGCGGCGCGCAATGCCAAATGGCTGGCGCTGATTGCGACAACGGTGACGTTTCTGGTCTCGCTCTTGGTGCTGAAGGGCTTTGATCCGGCCAACACCGGCTTTCAGTTTGTCGAAGAGGGCAGCTGGATTTTGGGTCTGAAATACAAGATGGGCGTGGACGGGATTTCGATTCTGTTTGTGCTGCTGACCACCTTCCTGATGCCGATCACCATCCTGTCGACCTGGGGTGTGACCGAGCGGGTCAAGGAATACATGATCGCTTTCCTGCTGTTGGAAACGCTGATGCTTGGTGTGTTCCTCGCTCTGGATCTGGTGCTGTTCTATCTGTTCTTTGAGGCTGGCCTGATCCCGATGTTCCTGATCATCGGCATCTGGGGTGGGCAGAACCGGATTTATGCCGCGTTCAAGTTCTTTCTTTATACGTTCTTCGGTTCGGTGCTGATGCTGGTTGCGATGATCGCCATGTATATGGCGGCGGGCACGACGGACATTCCGACGCTGATGACGTTCAACTTCGACTCGGCGCCGATGGTCGTGATGGGCATGACGGTGACGGGGGGCTTCCAAACCCTACTGTTCCTCGCGTTCTTTGCCAGCTTTGCGGTCAAGATGCCGATGTGGCCGGTTCACACATGGTTGCCGGATGCGCACGTTCAGGCGCCGACCGCTGGTTCGGTTGTGCTGGCGGCGATCTTGCTGAAGATGGGGGGATATGGCTTTTTGCGGTTCAGTCTGCCGATGTTCCCGGTTGGATCAGAAGTGATGTCGAGCCTTGTGTTCTGGATGTCGGCGATTGCGGTGGTCTATACCTCGCTCGTGGCGCTGGCGCAGGAAGACATGAAAAAGCTGATCGCCTATTCGTCCGTCGCGCATATGGGCTATGTCACCTTGGGCATTTTCTCGGCGAACCAGCAAGGCGTTGACGGCGCGATGTTCCAGATGATCAGCCACGGCTTTATCTCGGGCGCGATGTTCCTCTGCGTCGGCGTGATCTATGACCGGATGCACACACGCGACATTGACGCCTATGGTGGGCTTGTGAACCGGATGCCCGCCTATGCCTTGGTGTTCATGTTCTTTACGATGGCGAACGTAGGCCTGCCGGGGACCAGCGGTTTTGTCGGTGAATTCCTTGTGTTGATGGGGATTTTCCAGGTCAACACTTGGGTTGCCGCCGTTGCCACTTCGGGCGTGATCCTGTCGGCGGCCTATGGGCTTTACCTCTATCGCCGCGTGGCCTTTGGTGCGCTTGTGAAAGAGGGGTTGAAAACCATCCAAGATATGAGCCGGCGCGAGAGGGCGATCTTTGCGCCGCTGATCGTGATGACACTGCTCTTGGGTGTCTACCCTGCGCTGGTCACCGATATCATTGGGCCTTCGGTGGCCGCACTTGTTGAACATTACCACGCGGCCTTGCCGGCCGTGGCACTGAACTAAAGGACGCCAAAGATGACCGGATCGGATTTTCATATCGTTCTGCCCGAGGTGATCCTGGCGCTTTATGCCATGGGTGCGCTGCTTTTCGCGGTCTATACCGGCAAGGACAGCCTGACGGGGGCCATTACCTGGGCCACGGCGGGGATCTTTGTCGCGGTGGCGCTGTGGATCGGTGTCGCGGGGCAGGGCAGCCATGCGGCCTTTGGTGGCTTGTTCATCGACGATGCCTTTGCGCGCTTTGTCAAAGTGGTGGTGTTGCTGTCGGCGGCGGGCGTGCTGGTGATGTCGCTCGACTATATGCAACGCAATCAGATGGGGCGGTTTGAATATCCGCTGCTGGTGACGCTGGCGGTTGTGGGCATGATGTTCATGGTCTCGGCGGGCGATCTTATGGTGCTTTATATGGGGCTCGAATTGCAATCGCTGGCGCTTTATGTTGTGGCCGCGATGCAGCGCGACAACCTGAAATCGACTGAGGCGGGCCTGAAGTATTTCGTGCTTGGTTCGCTCTCGTCGGGACTGCTGCTTTATGGCGCGTCGCTGGTGTACGGCTATGCGGGCACCACGCTGTTCAGCGGCATTCATCAGGCTGTGTCGCACGATGCGCCTTTGGGGCTGGTGTTTGGTCTGGTGTTCCTGCTGACAGGAATGGCGTTCAAAGTCTCTGCGGCGCCTTTCCATATGTGGACGCCTGACGTTTACGAAGGCTCGCCCACGCCGGTGACCGCGTTCTTTGCAACCGCGCCCAAAGCGGCTGCGATGGCGCTGATCGCGCGGGTTGTCTATGACGCCTTTGGCGAGATCCCGCTGCAATGGACCCAAGTTCTGGCGGCGCTGTCTGTGTTGTCGATGTTCCTTGGCGCGATTGCGGCGATTGGGCAGCGCGATATCAAGCGCCTGATGGCCTATTCCTCGATTGCCCATATGGGCTATGCGCTTATCGGTATTGCGTCGGGCACAGCCGAGGGCGTTCAGGCGATGCTGATCTATATGTCGATCTATGTCACGATGAACCTTGGCACCTTTGCTTTCATCATGTCGATGGAGCGGGATGGCAAATCGGTGACGACAATCGACAGCCTGAACATGTTTTCCAAACGCGAGCCCTTGAAGGCGCTGGCGGTTCTTGTGCTGATGTTCAGCCTTGCGGGCGTGCCGCCGATGCTGGGCTTTTTCGGAAAGTTTTATGTGCTGAAGGCCGCGGTTGACGCGAATATGACTTGGCTGGCACTTGCGGGGGCGGTGGCTTCGGTCATTGGCGCGTTTTACTATCTGCGCATCGTATTCTTCATGTATTTCGGCAAAGAGACCGATGGCGTGACCAGCCGAATGGTGCCGGTGCAATGGGTGATGCTGATGGCCGTGGCCGCGATCATGCTGTTGGGGGTGATCAATCTGTTTGGCGTCGAGGCACCTGCCTTGGCCGCGGCGCAAGCTCTTGTTGGCTAAAGCCGCGTGGCCCGAGGGTGTGGCGCGCCACGTTCTGCCCTCGGTTGACAGCACCAATTCTCATGCGCTGCGTTTGGCCCCGTCACTGACGGGGCCTGCGTGGTTTTTGGGATTGCAGCAGACAGCGGGGCGCGGCCGGCGGGCGCGACCTTGGGCGAGCCCGCTTGGCAATTTCTATGCGACATTGCTTTTGCAAGTCTCTGAGCCGCCCGAAAGGGTTGCGTTGCGCTCGTTTGCGGCGGCTCTGGCACTCAGGGACGCGTTTGTGAGCCTGACGGGATTGCCCGACGCTTTTACCTTAAAGTGGCCGAATGATGTGCTGCTGAATGGTGGCAAGGTTGCTGGGATATTGTTGGAAAGCGTCGCTGGGCCGCAGAGTATGTATTTGGCGGTTGGGATCGGGGTCAATCTGATTGGCGCACCGGACGTATCAGTGGTGGAGGCCGGTGCGTTGGCTCCAGTGTCATTGCTGAGCGAAACCGGTCTTAGGGTGACGCCGGAAGCCTTTCTTGACGCGGTTGCGGTTGCCTTTGCGCGTTGGGAAGCCATCTTTGGTTTGCAAGGTTTCGCGCCCTTGCGCGAAGAGTGGCTGCGTCATGCAGCGCGTCTGGGTGAGGTGATCCGAGCGCGCACTGGGGATCAAACCCGCGAGGGCGTTTTTGAGTCTGTTGACGCCGCGGGCAATCTGATTCTGCGGATGGCGCGTGAGACTGTTGCCATTCCGGCGGCAGAGGTTTTTTTCTAAGGCGGGGCGGCTATGCTTTTGGCAATCGACTGCGGCAATACCAATACGGTGTTTTCGATCTGGAATGGTGCCAAGTTCATAGCGACTTGGCGGATAGCAAC
>JAHEBX010000036.1 GCA_024642045.1 Pseudorhodobacter sp.
CGCGTGGCGTCAAAACGATCCAGGGCACGGTCAACCTCGGCACGGTTCACGTCTGCCGCGCGCTCTTTGGGGTTCACGATCTCGCCTGCGCGAATTGCGGCAGCGCGACCGAAAACCACCAAGTCGATCAAAGAATTAGAGCCCAAACGGTTCGCGCCGTGCACCGAGGCACACCCCGCCTCGCCCACCGCCATCAGGCCGGGCACCGTGGCATCAGGGTTCTTGGCCGTGGGGTTCAACACCTCCCCAAAGTAATTGGTCGGAATGCCACCCATATTATAGTGCACGGTCGGCAGCACCGGAATCGGTTCCTTGTGCAGATCAACGCCCGCAAAAATGCGCGCTGATTCAGAAATGCCCGGCAAACGCAGCGCCAGAGTTTCCGGCGGCAAATGGTTCAGGTGCAGATGGATGTGGTCCTTGTTCGGGCCCACGCCACGCCCTTCGCGAATTTCCAGCGTCATGCAGCGGCTGACATAGTCGCGCGGCGCGAGGTCTTTGTAATGGGGCGCATAGCGCTCCATAAAGCGCTCGCCGTTGGCGTTGGTCAGATAACCGCCCTCGCCGCGTGCGCCCTCGGTGATCAGACAGCCCGAGCCATAGATGCCGGTCGGGTGGAACTGCACGAATTCCATATCCTGCAAGGGCAGACCCGCCCGCGCCACCATACCGCCACCGTCGCCAGTGCAGGTGTGCGCACTGGTAGCGCTGAAATACGCGCGCCCATAGCCGCCCGTCGCAAGCACCGTCATCTTGGCATTGAACACATGGATCGTGCCATCGTCCAACTTCCACGCCACCACACCGGTGCATTTGCCATCGGTCATGATCAGATCAATCGCGAAATATTCGATGAAAAACTCGGCGTTATTCTTCAACGACTGGCCGTAGAGCGTGTGCAAAATGGCATGGCCGGTGCGGTCAGCGGCGGCACAGGTGCGCTGGACTGGCGGGCCTTCGCCGTATTCAGTGGTGTGGCCGCCAAAGGGACGCTGATAGATCTTGCCCTCTTCGGTGCGCGAAAAAGGCACTCCGTAATGTTCCAGCTCGTAAACCGCCTTGGGTGCCTCACGCGCGAGGTATTCCATAGCGTCGGTGTCGCCCAGCCAGTCCGAGCCCTTGACGGTGTCATACATATGCCACTGCCAGCTGTCAGGGCCCATATTGCCAAGGCTTGCCGCGATGCCGCCCTGTGCGGCCACGGTGTGCGAGCGGGTCGGGAAAACCTTGGTCACGCATGCGGTCCGAAGCCCCTGCTCTGCCATGCCCAACGTCGCGCGCAAACCCGCGCCGCCTGCGCCCACGACCACGACGTCATAGTCGTGCACTTCATACGGATAAGCAGTCATATCAGCCCCTTAAAGCGCGATGCGGACAAGGGCATAAAGCCCCGTCGCAGCAATCACGGTGGAAAGCGAAATCACGAAGATCACCAGCATCTTGCGGGTGGTGCCGCGCGCGTAGTCTTCTATCATCATCGTGGCCCCCATGGCGAAATGGCGCATGCCAATCACCAGCACCAACGCAGTGAGGATCGCCACGAACGGATGCGCAAAGGTCGCGCGCACGGTGGCATAATCTTGGCCCAGCGCGTGGCCGACGATATAAACCCAAGTCGGCACCATAAAGGCCAAAGCCACAGCCGACATGGTCATCGACCAGTGATGCTCGGTCCCCATATGGGCCGAACCCTTGCCTACAGCGCGTTTGCGAGCGGTGAGATAGCGCATCTGAGCCCCCTTAGACGACGATAATGGTGATGAGGGTCAGAACGAACGACCCGATGACGACGCCCCAGCCCAGCTTTTCCGCCGTTTCAATATCAAGCCCCTTACCCGCGTCGAAATAAAGGTGCCGCAGGCCGGCCAGATAGTGATACCAGACCGCCCAAGCCGAACAGGTGAAGACCAGATCGCCAAACCAACTGGTCGCAACCCCGTTGGCCACTGCAAAATACTCGGGCGACACCGCCGCCGCGAGCAGCCACCATACCGCGAGCATGACGCCCACAATCAGCGCATTGCCGGTGATCCGCGTGAGGATCGAGCTGATCGCGGTCAGCTGCGGGCGATAGATTTGCAGATGCGGCGATAGGGGACGTTCCACCCGTTTGATCTCGGCCATGTCGGTTTCCTTCGTCTTATGGCGGATGCGCTGCGACGCGGTCTGCACCCGAATATCTCTATACACTGAATAGCGCGTAAATTCAGCTTGTCACCTGCGACAACGCCGCAAATTCCGTTTGTTACCGCAATCGAGGCGGGTTTTTCAGCTTTGTGATCACAGCTAAAAAATGTGTGATCACAAAATCAGAGCGGCATGAGCGCCCAATAATCCAGATCAAGTAGCACTTCTGGCAGATATTTGCCATCCTCGCCCCGCAAAGCCCCAGCGGCGCCTTTGGTCGCCACCAACCGCAACCGGATCGCGCCCACGCCGGGTGCCGAGGTTTCGGCCTTGGCCAAGACTTCGGACCACGCCCGCACCGTGTCGCCCGCAAAACAGGGGTTCGCGTGGGCGCCTGCATTCAACGCCACAAGCATCTGCGCATTGGCCAAGCCGTTGAACGACAGCGCCCGCGCAAGGCTGATCACATGGCCGCCATAAATCAGTCGTCGCCCATCGGGGCGGTTGGTGGCATCGAAATGCACCTTGGCGGTGTTTTGCCACAGCCGCGTGGCCAGCATATGCTCGGCTTCTTCAATGGTCACGCCATCGACATGGTCGATCACCTCGCCCACCGCGTAATCGCCCCAGCGATGCGCCTCGCCCGCTTGGGCGAAGTCATAGCGGGTGAAATCCAATCCCTCGGGCAGTTGCAGATCCTGCGGCGCAACCACTGCCGCAAGGTCTGGCACCACTGTCTGCGGCGCGGGCGCATCCAGATTGCGTTTGCGCACCATTACCCAGCGCACATACTCGAGCACCACCGCGCCCTGTTGGTTCTGTGCCTGAGTGCGCACATAGACCACGCCCGACTGCCCGTTGGAATTCTGCTTCAGCCCGATCACCTTGCTGTGCGAGCGCAGCGTGTCGCCCGCCCAGACAGGGCGCAGCCAGCGCCCTTCCGCATAGCCAAGGTTGGCCACAGCGTTCAGCGAGACATCGGGCACTGTCTTGCCAAAGGCCACATGAAAAGCGATCAGATCATCCATCGGGCTTTGCGCAAGCCCGCAGTTTTGCGCAAACACATCCGATGAATAGAGAGCGTGGCGCGCCGGGTAAAGCGCGTGATAGAGCGCCCTCTCTCCCCCGCCAATCGTGCGCGGGACAGCATGAGCAATGGTGTCGCCCAATGCGTAATCCTCAAAGAATCGCCCCGCGTTTGTTTTCATTTCAGCCTCCGCAAGATGCACCGCAGTGCATCAATCCCTAGTGTTCGCCCAGCTTGACCTCGGGCGTGTAGGTGCCCGGCACCTCTTTGACGACCGCCTGACCGCAGCGCATCACCCCGCGCGCCGCATCAAAGGCATAGGTCGGGGGGCCTTGCAGCTCCCACCCCTTGTTCAGCGCGGCGGTCACCTTGTGGCAAAAAACGCTCGTGTCGTCTTCGGTCAAGAATCGGTACAGTTTCATTGCCTTACCCAAACACAGGATAGCCCAGATGCGCGTGGATCACGCCAATCACACCCATTACCACGACACTGATCACCAGATGGATCGCATCGAAATAGATCGGTCCCGCTACAGGGCGCACCCATTTTGGCTCCATCTTGTTGATCAGGATCAGATCGACCACCGCCCAAGCCAGAATGCCCCCAAACAGGATCAGGCTGGCCAGATCACCGTTTACCAAAAGATGCGCGATGGCCCAGGTTTTGACCCCTGTCAGCATCGGATGGCGAATCTTGCTGCGCAAAACGCCGCGGGAATAGGGCAAGAGCACCATGAAAATTGCGATCAGCATCAGCAAATTGTTGATATGCCGCATAAAGGCCGGCGGGTTCCACAGCTGGATCACATCTGACGATTTATAGCCCATCACCATAAAAACAATCGCCAGAACACTCAGGCCGGCTGCAACCATCTTGCCGTTGCTGGCGCCAAGATTGGCGCGAAACTGCGGCGTGACCCGTTTCATCAGGTGCGAATAGGCCCACAGCAGGACCCCAACAATCAGTAAAGCCATCGTCTTCTCCCTGTCATGCCATAGCGGCAATGGCGCTGGCTTTTGCCAAAAGCGCCTCTGCCGTCACGATATGCAGGTTTTCGACGATCTTTCCATCCACAACCGCAACGCCTTGCCCTGCTTCCGTTGCGGCAGCAAAGGCAGCGATCTGGCGGCGGGCAAGCTCGATCTCGGCCTCTGACGGCGCAAAGGCGACGTTTGCGATGTCCAGTTGCGCCGGATGGATCAGGGTTTTGCCATCAAAGCCCATGTCGCGCCCCTGCTCGCATTCGGCGCGCAGACCTTCGTCATCCTTAAAGGCATTGTAGACGCCATCAACGATCACCCGCCCATAGGCGCGCGCGGCCAGCAGGCACAGCCCCAACCCCGCCTGCATCGCCAGACGATCCGAGCGAAAGCGGCTGCAAAGTTCCTTGGCCAGATCATTGGTGCCCATCACCATGCCGGCAAGCGCTGGATGTGCCGCAATTTGCTTGGCGTTCAGCATGCCCATCGCCGTCTCCATCATCGCCCACAGCGGTTTGCCCGGGGCCAGATGTGCAACCGCTTCTAGATCGGTTGCCGTGTTAACCTTGGGGATCAGCAGAGCATCGACCTCGGCCATCGCGCCAAAGGCCGCGATATCCGCAGCCCCCCAGACGGTATCGAGCCCGTTCACCCGCACGATCCGCGCGCGCGCCCCGTATCCCCCTGCGCGCAGCTCTGCCGCCAGAAGATCACGCGCGGCCAGCTTTTCCTCGGGTGCGACCGCATCCTCCAGATCAAAGATAATCGCATCCGCCGCCAACCCGCGCGCCTTGTCCAAAGCGCGCTCTTTCGAGCCGGGGATATAGAGCACCGAGCGGAAGGGCTGATTCATGATTCTCTCCAAGTAATATTGTTGCGTCAAAAGGCACGATTTCGCCACTTTCAGCAATAGGAGAAATGCCGCAGCGCAGAAATTGCCGCGCGAGCCATTAACCCTTTCCTTGCAATCAAAGCGCAATCTTGCTGCATCCACTGCGTTCCAGTCGAAGGATTCCACCGATGGAAAAGACCCTATTCGCGCTCTCGCTTGGCTTCGTCGGCCTGATTCTTGCAACGCACGCTGGTTGGGCCGCGGATCAATGCGCTCCGCGCGACAAGGTGGTCGCGGCTCTTGCCAACGGCTATGGTGAGGCGCGCTCGGGCATCGGCCTGAATGGCGAGGCGCGGGTGATGGAGATGTTCGTCAATGCCACCACCGGCACCTGGACGATTACCGTAACCTTGCCCGACGGGACCACCTGCCTGATCGCCACCGGCGAGCATTTCGAGGCTGTCACAGACACCTTGCCTGCAAAAGGCGACCCGGCCTAGACCAGATGCGCGCCATCCCAGATCAGTTTAAGCGACACCAGCAGCAACGCCCAGGTCACCAGTTGAAAGAACAGCTTTTCCGGTAACAGCTTGACCAAATAGACCCCAAGAAACACCGCCCCCGCGGCGACAGGCATCAGCACGATCGCTTTTTCCAGACTGGCAAGGTTTATCTGATCCAACATATAGTAAGGGATCAGCTTGATCGCGTTGCAATACGCAAAGGCGATGGTTGAAGTGCCCGCAAACACTGCTTTTTGCAGCCCCAGAGGCAGCGTATAAACCTGATAAGGTGGTCCGCCCGAATGGCTGACAAAGCTGGTAAAGCCGGTCAGCGTGCCCCAGAACAGCCCCGGTGCGATCTCGGCCTTGCGGGCCTGCGCCTTCGTCTTGCGCCGCAACAACAGGTTCAAAGCAAAAATAACGCCGATCACGCCGATCAGCACAGTCACCCAACCTTCGGAGACCACAGTCGCGGTCAGATAGCCCAGGACTACCCCGATCGTCATGCTGGGGATCATGATCGCCAGAATACGGCGGTCAAAAGCGTGGCGATAGGCGTATAGCCCAAACATATCCGACACGACATAGACCGGCAGAAGCAATCCGGCAGCGGCAACGGGGTGCATCACTTGCGCCAGAACCGGCACCGAGAGCATGCCGACGACCGGCATCCCCCCCTTGCCCATGCCGACCAGAATCGCTGAAAGAACTGCCAAGGTCCAAAAAAGCCCACCGTCCATGCCCGCCCCCAGAATTTATTTCCAAAGTTTAGCGCAAACATTGACGGTATACCAGCGTATGCACCTTTGCCGCAGCGCAGCGGGCTTGCACCACGAGGGCTTTGGGACTACCAAAACGGCGTCATTCACGTTCAACCCTAGGGGGGATTCCCATGGCTAGACCCAAAATCGCGCTGATCGGCGCAGGCCAGATCGGCGGCACGCTCGCTCATCTGGCTGCCATCAAAGAACTCGGCGACATCACCTTGTTCGACATTGCCGAAGGCACGCCGCAGGGCAAAGCGCTTGATATCGCGCAGTCCGGCCCCTCTGAAGGCTTTGACGCCGTGATGAAAGGCGCCAATTCCTACGCCGAAATCGCCGGCTCTGACGTCTGTATCGTCACCGCAGGTGTTCCGCGCAAGCCGGGCATGTCGCGAGATGATCTACTGGGGATCAACCTCAAGGTCATGAAATCGGTCGGCGAAGGCATCAAGGCGCACTGCCCGAACGCCTTTGTGATCTGTATCACCAATCCGCTCGACGCAATGGTCTGGGCGCTGCAACAGTTTTCGGGCCTGCCCGCGAACAAGGTCGTTGGCATGGCTGGCGTGCTCGATTCTGCCCGCTTCCGCCATTTCCTGTCGGTCGAATTTGGCGTCTCAATGCGCGATGTGACCGCCTTTGTTCTGGGTGGCCACGGCGACACCATGGTGCCGTCGGTGCGCTATTCCACCGTTGGCGGCATCCCGCTGCCGGATCTGGTGAAAATGGGCTGGACGACGCAAGAAAAGCTGGACGCCATCGTTCAGCGCACCCGTGACGGCGGCGCAGAAATCGTGGGCCTGTTGAAGACCGGTTCGGCCTTCTATGCGCCCGCGACCTCGGCGATTGAGATGGCCGAAGCCTACCTCAAAGACCAAAAGCGCATCCTGCCGTGTGCTGCCTATTGCGACGGCGAGTTTGGCCTTAAGGGCATGTATGTAGGTGTTCCCACCATCATCGGCGCGGGCGGTATCGAGCGGATCGTCAACATCGCACTCTCGGCAGACGAGCAGGTGATGTTCGACAAATCGGTCGAAGCCGTTCAGGGTCTGGTGGCGGCCTGCAAGGCGATTGATCCCTCTTTGGCGTAATCGCAGGCCCATCGATACAATCGCGCGCCCTCATCGGCGCGCGATTTCAATTTGCGGCGATCTGTTCGGCCAGATACTCCGCGTCGCGCCAAACGCCCCAGATAAACGGCGAGGCACGACTGGCAAGCCACGGCAAGCCAAGGAAATACAACCCTGCCAGCTCTGACACCCCGCGCCGATGCGAAGGCCGCCCCTTTGCGTCAAAGGCATCAAGCTGCAGCCAGCTGTAATCTGATTGAAACCCGGTCGCCCACACGATTGCAGCAAGGCCCGCTGCGGCAAGGTTCAACTCACGCAGCGGATGGATCACGCAATCCGGCATCGGCGCAATCACCCGCGCCTCGGGCTCCGCTGGCATATCCAGCCCTTGCGCGGCCGCGTAGGCATCGGCCTCGTCCAGCGTCGCCAGATAATGCCGATCCCCACCTTCAATGTTTGTGCGCAAATCGCCTGCAATATTCAAAACGCCGTTCTGATAGTCCCCCACGCGGCCCAACAAGGTCATCCCACGCGATGCGAACTCGCGAAAATCCACCGTCCGCCCGCCATGGGCGCCGCTGACAGCGATCGTCACATGCTCCATCCCCGGCCTGCGGGTCTTGGCATCCCAATGGCCCAAGACCCCCAGCCACCAGCAAAAATCCTTGCCGCGATAGCGGATCGGCGGGCGATCATGCGGGCCGACCGAAAGATAGACCTTGCGCCCTGCACGCAGCAGTTCATCCGCAATCTGCGAACCTGACGCCCCTGCCCCCACCACAAGCACTGCCCCCTCGGGCAGTTGTGCGGGGTTCTTATAGCCCGAGGAATGCACCTGCATGATCGTTTCATCCGGCACCGCTGCCGGGATCAATGGCTTTTGAAACGGCCCCGTTGCAACCACGACGTTGCGCGCTTTGATGACACCCTGGCTGGTTTTCACCCGATAACCGTCCGCGTCGGGCGTCACCTGAGTGACCGCGACCCCACAGCGGATGGGCGCCTTGATCTGTTCGGCCACTTGTTCGAAATAGTCAGCAATACGCTCTTTTGGAGCAAAAACATGCGGCTCAAGATCGGGAAAGTCCAAGATTGGAAAGCGGTCATGCCAGGCGGGTCCATTGGCCACCAGCGAATCCCAACGCTCAGAGCGCCAACGTTCCGCAATGCGGTGACGTTCCAGCACCAGATGCGAAAGACCGCGCGCCGACAGGTGCGCGCTCATCGCAAGTCCCGCCTGCCCGCCGCCAATGATCAGGGTGTCGATCTGCTCTTGCATCATCGTCTGCTCCTTTGGCCCGTTCCGTCCCTCGCTCTACTGACCCGCACCCAGACACAAAACAAGATTCTTTCGCAGCACTGATTAGTCTATCCTTAAGCCAATTGGGCGAAAGGCATTAGCCCCCGCCTATTCAATGCAAAGCGAACTCGCGTATTGAAACCCGTGCGCCTACCCCGCTATCGTGTGCTCAACCACCTTCAGGGGCTTTTCGTATCATGGCAGATCCGCACACGCGCTATCGCAAGTTCAACACCAAAGTCACCTACCCCGAGCAGAACCTTGACAATGACCTGTGCCAAGCTGTCGCAACGCGCGGCGGGCGCACCCTGTATCTGCGTGGCCAGTGCCCGCAGAACCTTGATGACGCCAAGGATATCGGCAGCCATGACCCCGTCGAGCAGACCCACAAGGTGATGCAAAACATCCGCCAGTTGATCGAGGAGGCTGGCGGCGAGATGCAGCATCTTGTCAAGGTCGTGGTCTATATCACCGACGTGCGCCACCGCGAGGCGGTCTATCGCACGATGGGCGAATATATCAAAGGCGTGCATCCGGTCTCGACCGGCCTTGTCGTCTCGGCGCTCGCCCGGCCCAGCTGGCTGGTGGAAATCGACGGCACCGCCGTTATTCCGGATTGATCGATGACCTTTTCCTTGATCGGGCGCTGCGCCAAGACCGGCCAGTTTGGCATGGTGATCTCGTCCTCCTCGCCCGCGGTCGCGGCACGTTGCGCCCATGTTCAGGCCGGGGTGGGCGTTGTGGCCAGCCAGAACATCACCGACCCCGCGCTGGGACCGCATGTGCTGACCGCACTGGCAGCCGGTCAAACGGCACTTGAGGCAACCAAGGACCTGACATCGCTGCCCTTTATCGAATACCGCCAGATCCTTGCCCTCGGGCGCGAGGGCGGGCCAGCGGTGCGCTCGGGCGCGCAGGTTCTGGGCGTCTGGGGCGAGGCTTTGGGCCAAGACTGCGCGGCCGGGGGCAATCTCTTGGCCAATCCTGAGGTGCCCCAAGAAATGGTGAGCGCCTTCGAGGCGGCCACAGGTCACCTTGGTGACCGCCTGATGGTGGCCTTGCAAGCAGGCCTTTCGGCGGGGGGTGAGGCTGGACCGGTGCATTCGGCGGGCCTTAAGATTGCTGACACACTCGACTGGCCACTGGTCGATCTGCGTATTGACTGGCATGATGAGCCGATCCATGCCCTGACCGAGGCGTGGTCCGTCTACCGGCCACAAATGCTAGCTTATGTGCAACGCGCGCTCGACCCGACGCAGGCGCCGTCCTACGGTGTTCCTGGCGACGAATAGGATCGCCCAACGAAAGCACCCGATGCAGACGCGTTTCACCCTGCGCCAATTGGAATATCTGGTTGCCGTCGGGCGCTTTGGATCAATCGCGCTTGCGGCCGAGGATCTGGCGGTGTCCCCGCCCTCGATCTCGAATGCGATCGCCCAGTTGGAGGCCGAATTCGGCTTGCCGCTCTTTGTGCGTAAACATGCGCAAGGCATGGCGCTGACCCAAGCAGGGCGCGATCTGGCCACGCAAGCGGCGCAAGTGCTGGATGCTGCGCGCGCGCTGTCCATCCTTGCCGATCAGCACAATGGCAGCGTGCGCGGTGAGCTGAACCTTGGATGTCTTTTAACCTTTGCCCAGCTGATCGTGCCGCGCCTGCGCCGCGCCTTCACCCAGACCTACCCAGACGTCAGCTTCCGCCAGTATCAAAACCACCAAGCGGGCCTGATTGACGCTCTGCGCGAGGCGCGGCTGGATCTGGCGATCACCTATGATCTGATGATTCCCGCCGATATGGAGTTTGAAGAGCTGGCAGTGTTGCCGCCTTTTGCCATTCTGCCAAGTGACCACCCCTTGGCGCGATGTGAAAGCCTGACCTTGGCCGAGCTTGCGCCCTACCCGATGATCCTGCTGGATTTGCCGCTCAGCTCTGCCTATTTTATCGCGCTGTTTGCGGCGGCGGGGCTGCAGCCCAATATTGTCGAACGCACTCAGGATATGGCGGTGGTGCATTCACTGGTTGGCAATGACTTTGGCTATTCCATCGCCAACACCCGCCCCTTCAACCAAACCGCGCCCGATGGCAAACCGCTGGCTTTTGTGCCCCTGCGCGGCGGGCTGAAGCCGATGCGGCTGGGCATTTTATCCACCACAGGCGGGAAATCTTCACTCACCGTAAAAGCCTTTGTTGCGCTCTGCCGGGCAACTTTGGATGCGGTGGCGATGGCCCAGATCACGCTGCGACACAAGGGTTAGGCAAACGCTTCGCAACGGCTCATGACGATCTGCTTGCAGGTGGCGTGCCGCTGCGCAAAGCTGTGCCGACGCAGCAAATCAAAGGCCCGACCATGCGCGACCCCCGCTATGACATCCTGTTTCAAAGCCAGCAGATCGGCCCGCTGACGGCCAAGAACCGGTTTTATCAGGTGCCCCACTGCAATGGAGGCGGCTACCGCGACCCGTCGGCGGCCGCAGCCATGCGCGGCATCAAGGCCGAGGGTGGCTGGGGCGTCATTTTTACCGAGCAGACCGAGATGCACCACACCTCGGAAATCACCCCTTTCATCGAGCTGCGTCTGTGGGAAGATCAGGACATCCCCTCGATTGCTAAGATGGCCGAGGCGATGAAGACCCACGGCGCGCTTGCGGGTATTCAACTGGCTTATTCGGGGATCAACGGCCCGAATATGTACACCAAAGAGGTGCCGCTTGCCCCCTCGGCCCTGCCGATCCGCACCTTCACCAATGATCCCGTGCAGGCCCGCGCGATGGATAAGACCGACATCAAAAACCTGCGTCGCTGGTTTGTGAACGCCGCCCGTCGCAGCCAGATGGCGGGGTTTGATTTGATCTGCCTTTACGGCGCGCACGGGTTTGGCATTTTTCAGCACTTCCTCAGCCGCGCGACCAATCAGCGTGCCGATGAATATGGCGGAAGTCTGGAGAACCGCTCTCGATTTGCGCGCGAGGTGATCGCTGATATGCGGGACGCGGTGGGCGATAAGATGGCGCTCACCCTGCGCGTCAGCCTTGATGAAACCATTGGCGACTTGGGATTTTCAAATGCCGAGGTGCGCGACTTCATCGCGATGAATGCAGAGCTGCCCGATTTGTGGGATCTGGCGATGGGAACCTGGGAAGATTGCTCGGGCCCGTCACGGTTCAAGGAAGAGGCCGCGCAAGAGGCTTGGGTGCAGGGTATCCGCGAGCTCTCGCCGCGGCCCGTCGTGGGGGTGGGGCGGTTTACATCGCCCGATGTAATGGTGCGGATGATCCGTCAGGGGCGGCTCGATTTTATCGGTTGTGCCCGCCCCTCGATTGCTGATCCGTTTCTACCTCGCAAGATCGACGAAGGGCGCATCGAGGATATCCGCGAATGTATTGGCTGCAATATTTGCATCACCGGCGATATGACGCAAGGCATGGGGCGCTGCACGCAAAACCCGACCTGGATGGAGGAGTGGCGGCGCGGTTGGCATCCTGAAAAGATCGCAGCCAAGGGCGAGAGCGACAGCGTGCTGGTGATCGGCTCGGGTCCTGCGGGACTCGAGGCCGCACTGGGCGCGGCGCGACGTGGATATCGTGTGGCTGTGGCCGAGGCACGCGAGGTCCTGGGCGGTCGGGTTGCGCGCGAGCGGGCGCTGCCGGGACTGGCGGCTTGGGGGCGTGTGGCCGACTATCGGCTGTATCAGTTGCGCCAGTTGGGCAATGTTGCGCTTTATCCCGCCTCGCCTCTGACGGCGGGCGAGGTGTTGGACTTCGGCTTTCAGCACATCTGTGTGGCGACGGGGTCGCACTGGCGGGCAGACGGGGTCGCCCGCCAGCATGTGACGCCAATCTCTGCCGATACTACCATGCCAGTCTTGACGCCCGACGATCTGATGCAGGGGCGGCGGCCCAAGGGCCGGGTCGTGGTGTTTGATGACGATCACTATTACATGGGCGGGGTGATGGCCGAACTTTGCGCGCAGCAGGGCTGTGAGGTCACGCTGCTCACACCTTCGGCCTTTGTTTCCGACTGGACGGCCAACACGCTGGAACAGGCCGCGATCCACCGCCGATTGGTTGCGATGGGGGTAAAGATCATTCTGAACACCGGTCTTGCCGCGATCCATACGGGGGCGGTCGAGACCTGTTGCAGCTATACTGATCTGCGGGCGCAGCTGGACTGCGATGCGGTGGTCATGGTGGCCTCGCGGCGGTCGGAAGACGCGCTTTTCCATGACTTGCAGGCCCGTCAGGCCGATTGGGCGGATGCTGGAATTCTGTCGGTCAAACTGATCGGTGATGCTGCGGCCCCTGCCCCGATTGCCTGGGCGACCTTTGCCGGCCACCGCTATGCCCGCGCGTTGGATGCCCCCGATTTGGGCGATGCGCTGCCGTTTCGTCGTGAGGTGACGGCGCTGGCGTCAGACTGAGTTGTCAGTCACGGCTCAAGTGAACCCAGCGTTTGCCCTGTGTGGGGCTTGCCAAATTGGCGGATCGGGGTATGTCACTGCCCAAGCACCAGAAAGGCCGACATGCACAAGCTTCCCTCCGACGCGGGATTTATCCCTTCGACAGAAAACCTGCGCGCCTTTCGCAATGCTTTGGGGTCCTTTGCCACCGGCGTGACTTTGGTCACCATTGCGGGGCCAGAGGGGCCGATGGGCTTTGTTGCCAACAGCTTTTCCAGCCTGTCGATCGACCCGCCGCTGGTCATGTGGGCACCGGCAAAATCGGCGCATCGGTTTCCCTATTACGCCAAGGCCAAGCATTTCGCCATTCATGTGCTGGGCGCGGATCAGGGGGCTTTGGTCAACCATTTCCATCGCGGTTCCGGCAGCTTTGACACGGTGGCGCATGGGCTGACTGCCGAGGGTGTGCCGCTGTTGACGCAGGCTTTGGCGCGGTTTGAATGTGTGCAATACGCGGTGCATGAGGGGGGCGATCACCTGATTGTGGTCGGTGAGGTTACCCGCATTGCCGCGCAGGACGGCGCGCCTTTGGTCTTTGCCAAGGGCCAGTTCGGCCAATTTGCGCCGCACGCGCGATAGCGCAAGCCTTCGCCCAGTGCGCATGATAGCCTGCGCTTACGCGGGGTTGAACCGCTGCCAGATGTTGGCTTTTGCGAAGGATTTCGATGATGGCCAAGGGAATGGACAAAAAGGGCAAGAACGACAAAAAGCCCAAGAAGGAAAAGGTCAAAGTGATCGCGGCGGCTCCGAGCACCAAGAATGTGGTGAGCATCGCCGGCACCAAGACCAAGGGCTAGTCCTGATGCGAGGGGGCCTTGCCCGAGGGGGCGAGGTAGGGGCGCGTTGTGTCGCGCAGGGTGGCGTCCAGCGCCTCGACCTGCAAGGCAATCGCGCCGTCCCCCGCAAGGATCAGCGTGACCGTGCCCGCGCCTTCGCTGGTCTGGGCAAAGGTGATCGACAGCAGGGACAGCACCGTATCGCGGTCGTTGCGGTCGATGCCGGTGGTTTGGACGGCCAGAACATCTTCGAACACCAGCAGGCTTTGCACGCGTTCATAGCGGCGCGAGGCGGCTTCGGCGGCGGGGGCGTTCTCCCAGCGAAAGCGGTTCAGCAGCAGGGCAAAGCGATGGCGCTGCTTGGCGTAAGTCATTTCGGTGATGGGAAAAACCGCGTCTTGCAGCAGGGCCGCGACGATGCCCAGCCCCTCGGCGTCCTGCGCGATCAGGCGCAGGGGTTGGTCGGCACCATCCTCGAAACGCGCGTCGCTCATGCCGAAATCCGCTCGATATGGGCGCCGATGCCGCGGAATTTCTCCTCGACCCGCTCGTAGCCGCGATCAAGGTGATAGACGCGGCTGACCACGGTTTCGCCTTCGGCCGCAAGGCCTGCAAGGATCAGGCTGACCGAGGCGCGCAGGTCGGTCGCCATCACGCGTGCGCCGCGCAGTTTTTCAACGCCGTGCACGGTGGCATGGCCGCCATGCACCTCGATCTGAGCGCCCATGCGCAGCAGTTCGGGGGCGTGCATAAAGCGGTTTTCAAAGATTTTCTCTTCCAGCACCGAGGTGCCCTCTGCCGTGCAAAGCAGCGCCATCATCTGCGCCTGCAGGTCGGTCGGAAAACCGGGGAAGGGTTCGGTCGTGACATCAACGGCCTTGAGGCGACCGTTTTTGCGGCTGACCTTGAGGCCGTTTGCGGTCTCGGTGACCGAAACGCCCGCTTCGTCGAGTTTCTCGGCAAAGGCCGCGACAAGGTTCATCCGCCCGCCAAGCAGTTCGACTTCACCGCCGCAGATCGCAGGGGCGAGCATATAGGTGCCAAGTTCGATCCGGTCGGTGACAACCTGATGGGTGGCCCCGCCCAGACGGTCAACGCCCTGAATTTCGATGCGGCTGGTGCCCTCGCCTTCGATCTGTGCGCCCATTTTGCGCAGGCACTGGGCCAGATCGACGATTTCAGGCTCGCGGGCGGCGTTGTTGATCACGGTGGTGCCTTTGGCCAGGGTCGCGGCCATCAGGATGTTTTCGGTCGCACCGACGCTGGCCATGCGCAGGGTAAGCTCGGCCCCGCGCAGCTTGCCACCCTTGGCTTTGGCGTGCAGATAGCCGTCTTTCAGCTCGATCTCGGCGCCCATCGCCTCGAGCCCGTGGATGTGCAGATCCATCGGGCGCGCGCCGATGGCACAGCCACCGGGCAACGAGACAATCGCATGGCCTTCGCGGGCGAGCAAAGGCCCCAGCACAAGGTTGGAGGCGCGCATTTTGCGCACGATGTCATAGTCGGCGACGTGGTTGATCGCGCCGTGGCTGGCAAGGGCAAGAACCTTGCCCTCTTGCAGCGAGGCCACTTCGGCGCCCAGGGATTGCAGCAGTTGGGTCATGGTGGCGATATCGGACAGGCGCGGCGCGTTGGTCAGCGTCAGCGGCTCTTCGGAGAGCAAGGTTGCCGGCATCAGCGTGAGGCAGGCGTTCTTGGCCCCGGCAATCGGGATCACGCCGTTGAGTGCGCCATTGCCCTTGACCAAAATTGAATCCATTACCCTGCCCTACTCGTTGTTATCGGTGTCGTCAGTGTCGCCGTCTTGCGCCGCGCGGCCGCGCGTTTGCGCCTTGCGTCGCGCCATATTCGCCTTGAGCGCCGCTTTCAACCGCGCATCGCGGGCGGCTTCCTGGGTTTTTTTCGAATTCTCTGGCGGCTGCATGACTGTTTTTCCAATCCTGCGCCCTTCTAATACAGGTGCCGCGGGGCGTCCAGCAAACACGACGGAAAAAGCCGCAGTTTGCACTTGCACGCCGGCGCGATTGCGTCTAATCAGCCGCCACGCAGTCGAACCAAGCGGTCAGACAGCAAACGGCGCTGCAGTAGCTCAGTGGTAGAGCACACCCTTGGTAAGGGTGAGGTCGAGAGTTCAATCCTCTCTTGCAGCACCACCATTCTTCCTTTCAAATCAAGAAGATGTGCTGTATCAAGGGCTTAGATTGGCTTCGGTTCTACACCAAGGTGCTACACGATGGCTTTGCACATGGCGCGTCCCTACAAATATCCAAAGACCCTTATCTACTATTTCCGCCAGCGCGTTCCGACTGACTTGCGCCGACGTCTTGGCGACAAAATTGTGAGTTGGTCTCTTCGCACAAAAGAACCAGCTCAAGCCAAACTGCTAAATGCAGCGGATGAAACTGCATTCGGTTTCACCCCACCCCCGACGCGCGCGTGTTGGGCAAGTAATACCCCTCCACACGCGTGCGCACTCGGTAAGACGCACTGCTCTGCCGGCCTTCACGGCAGGGCGCCCCCAACTGGCTATTTTCCAATCAGACCTTTTGGACCACCCGCAATTAAAAGCGCCACCTGCGCCATGGCACGCGTCGGCGACAGGCCCGGCGGAACTGCAATATAACAGGGCCGCCAGTCGGGGCGAAACTTTTGCTTAAACGCGCGCAGCCCCTCAAAGTTGTAGAACCCACCGCCGTGACGATAGATGAAACGGCCAAACCGGCTCCACATCCGCTCGACCGAACGCGAGGACAGCCCCGCCAAAGGCGCCATGCCAAGGCTCAACTCGGTGGCGCCGAGGCTGCGGTAATGTTCGATCAGCGAAAGAAACAGATATTCCATCATGCCCGACGCCTCATCGGGCAGATAGCGCATCAAATCAATCGCGACGCGGCTGCCGTCCGCTGGGGCAAGGATGTTGGCAAAGGCCAGAATCCGGCCCCCTCGCCGCACGAGGGCGATGGGAAAGCGATTGAGATAATCCGCATCAAAGCGGCCAACAGAAAACCCCTTTTCACGCCCCG
Source organism: Pseudorhodobacter sp. (assembly GCA_024642045.1). Classification (GTDB taxonomy): domain Bacteria; phylum Pseudomonadota; class Alphaproteobacteria; order Rhodobacterales; family Rhodobacteraceae; genus Cypionkella. The sequence continues at coordinate 16,858 of JAHEBX010000036.1, forward strand.
CCTTCCCCCCAAGCCAAAGCGTCGAGATGGCGCGCACCTCACTCAGCAGGGCGTCAGAATGTGGTGGCGCAGCAATGGTCATGGATAGCCCTTCACGCTCGCGCTTGTTATGGGCCGCGCGCATGGATTTGAAGCTGGCGCCACTGAGATTGAACTCTTGCAAGCGGATCACGGCTTCTTCGCCTACTTTGTGCAAGCCGAACCCCAAGCCAACAAACAGGGGCAGGTTCAGATTGCCCACCTCGTAGAACACCGCCTTGCAACTCGCCCGGCGCGCAAGATCCACAAAGGTCCAGCACAAATCTGCAAATTCGGCGGGCTCACCGATGGGATCCCCATAAGCGACAAAGCGAGCGCCTTGCCGGCCGTACATCAGAAACGATTTGCGCGTGTCCGAGAACACAAACTGCTTGTCACCGGAAAAGGCGAGGCATCCGTGCGGCACCGGCCAGCGCGACAGGATGGCAGCGACACTCTCCAGGCTGCCTGGCTCTGTCGCTGATACCGATTTTCGGCTCACGGGGCGCAGCGCGATATAGATCGTAAAGGTCAACAACAAGGCCGAAGCCAGCAGCCCTGCCCTGAGCGCCCGGGGCGTATTTGCGCCATGAGCGATCACCGTCCACAAATCGTTGGAATAGGGTGTGGCCCGGTGCAGAAAGAAGAAAAAGCCCAAGGCCGCTATCGCGACGCCAAACACAATCGCAAACCAAAGCGGGCTAAAAATGCCCTCGGTCAGCTTGGCTTGACGCGTGAACCCGGCGCCAAAGGGCAATAGCAGAGCACAGCCCGCCACCAGAATGCCCGCGGCCTCCAGACTGAAATCATTCATAATCGCAGCAAGCGCGCCAATGCCAAGCGCCACAAGTGTCATGTAGAACGCAGCTTTTATCTGGCGCGCCAGCCCGTGTGACAACACGATCAGCACCACGCCAATCATAGCGGACAAAAGCGTTCCGCCTTCGATGACAAGCGCTGCGACCAACTCGCCATCATTGACCGCGCTGCTGCGCACGGACGGGATCAGCGACACCATCAGCATATAGACCCCAAGGCCAAAGCTCACCAAGGAGGCAAGCGTAGGGGCAAGCCCGTGCAACGCCTCAACCACAGGGCGCGAGGCCGCGGGCACCCCGCCCAAGCGACGCCCGATCACACCACTCGCCAGACGCGCCTCGTTCAGCGACACCAAGACGAAACCAAGGGCAAAGGGCAAAAGATAATAGATAATTCTGAACAGCACCAAGGCCGCCGCCGCATCGCTGGCATGAACGCTGGGCGGCAAGGTTCCGATGATGATCGTCTCGAACACGCCAATCCCGCCGGGCACATGCGACAATACCCCAACCATCATCGCAATCGCATAAATCGCTATAAAGGAAGTAAGATCCGGCGTGCCCACCGGCATCAGAATCCAAAGCGCGAAAGCCGCCGCGACCACATCGACAAACGTCATCGCCAATTGCGCCGCCAGACTGCGCGGTGCGGGCATCTGCAACGTAAAGCGCCAGATCTGCAGCTGGTGCCGCTTGACCGAAACAAACAGGATCACCCCGCTCAGCGCGCCCAAAATCGCCAAGGCGCCAAACCGGATCACCTGCGGCGAGAGCGCCGAAATTTGCGGAATCACGTCCGGATGCAGGCTCAGAGCGGCAAGCCCGATCAGGGTCAGCCCGGTGCCGATTGCTGCCGCGATATAGCCCGAAACGCTTGCAACCTCAAAGGCATCCAGGCCATAGGCGGAATAGATGCGATAGCGCACCGCACCGCCGGAAATCACACTGACCCCGATCGTATTGCCAAAGGCATAGCCGAGGAATCCACCCAGAGCCACGACGGGAAGCGGCACGGATTTTCCGATAAACCGCAGGGCCAGAGCGTCATACCCGACCAGGGCTGCATAGGCGATGGCAGTGGCAATTGCCGCCAGAAAAAGGCTCAGCGGGGCTGCCGCTTTGATCTGCGCCATCACCTGCACGGGATCAACCGAATGCATCACGTGGTTCAGCGCATAGACCCCTAGTCCAAAAAGGGAAATTCCCATCAGAACTGGCAACAGAGTACGAAGCGAAGTTAAAATCTTGGGTTTCATCGTTTCGGTGTAAGCCTTTTTGGAAAAAGGGTGAAGCACATACGCGGGCAAGCGGCCAAAACCGCTTGCCCTGAGATTATCTATTGTGGGTTATCAAACCAGCGTCAGCCCTTGCAAAAGGCCAACGCAGGGCGATCAGTCAGCGGCCTCTGCGCCGCCTTTGTCTTTGGCGATTTCAGCGCTGACAGGCGCAAAACCATCGGCCTTGAGCATCACCTCAAAGGTCTTGGCGGCCTGACTGGTGATATAGATCGAATTGGGATTGGCACGGAAATGACCCGCAACCGACCCATCGTCAAAGTGGATCCGCGCCTCGCCTCCGGCCGGCACGCTAAAGCCATCCAGCTTTCGGAACGTGCCTTCAATTTTGCCGCTGTCTCCGTCCTTGACCGAATAATAGATGGAAAACCCGGTCAGCGGCGTCGTGCCTGTATTTGTCACCAAAAGTTCGAGATGGTCACTGGCGATCTTGTTGGCAGCATAGTCAAAGTTGTTTTCCACCAAGGCTTCCTTGATCGCGAAAGGTGCAGGTGCACCCGCAGTATCGATGGGGTTGGCCATAAACGTCGGGTCAGCATCGGCCAGATCGTTTTGGCCATCGCCATCGGTATCGGCAACCATCGGATCCGTGCCCAGCAGAACCTCGGCGCTATCGGGCACGCCGTCACCGTCGCTGTCAGTTGCAGATTGCCCAAGGCTCGGTCCGACCAGCGAAAGGCCAAGGATCGAGGCAAGCGCCAGAGTCGAGATGTGTTTCTTGAGAGTCATTTGATTTTTCCTTTTGAAAGTTCAGGCTTTTGCAAGCCGGTTGGGGTTGAGAGGGAGCGCCAGGGCAAGGCAAGCGAGGCCCAGCGCAGTGAGGAGGATCCAGAAAAGATTGCTCCACATTTCGGTTAGGATGGGTCCAATCGCCATGCCGGCGTAAGTCGCCTTGATGCCAAGGATGGCGAAGGTGAAGCGTTCGAAGTGTTTGGTAACCGAAGCAACCTCGATGCCGTTGCGCAGCGACTCAAAGCTGGCGAACCGCTTCATGATTTCGGTCTGATCGGGCTTTGCGATATGCAGCTGCGCAAACACACCACCGGCGACCTGATTGTCGGGGTCGAGCGTATCGCCGATTTGCGGCGCGATCAGGACCAGCAACAACCACACGGCAAAGGCCGCCAAAAGCGCGTGCGAGGGTTGCTTCATGTGCAAGGTCAGAACGAAACCCAGCAGGAAAAAGCAACTGGTGTAAATCAGTGCCACGCCCCAGACGATAGCGATGCGCGCCAGATCATTTGCCCCGATCCCTACGCCCGAAGTCAGGTGCAGCACCAATGCCAACCCTACCAGCACCACCGCCAGACCCGCCGCCAGCAAGCCAAAGCCTGCCAACATCTTGCCTGCAACGAACTGCCAGTTGCGCAAGGGACGCGTCAGAATCAGCGCCAGCGTTTGCCGCCCCCGCTCGGCCGCCGCGGCACGGTAGCCGACAAGAATAGCCACTGCGGCGCCGATGATTTCGATCTGCTCGATCGCACCACGCAGCAGGCGGAGGGGATAGAACTCCGGCGCCTTGATGCCGTCGACGGATTTACCAATCGCCAGCAGCGTGGCCTTTGCGGCCTCATAGGTGGCCAGGTCGCCGCGCAGCGCAATTGCGCCACTGACCAGTGCCACGGTGGCAGCAAGGCCAAGGAAGGCTGTCACGATCAGGATAAAGCGATCCCTCAGGGTATCGTGGATATCCTTGATCGCAATGGTTCGGATGGGATTGAAATCAGGCATCATAATCTCCTTGCGTCATCTCAATCCTGGACAGCGCGCGCCATGCGGTGCAGGCCGCGGCAGCGGTGAGCAGGACGATATTTGCGACAGGCGGAATGAATGAGGGCGAAGCCATGCCCTGCGGCAGGTAATCCAGCAGATTTGCCGAGGCGAATTTGTAGGCATCAGCCAGAGACAGCGGCCCCAAAAGCCATCCCGCCCAGTGGAAAAAGCTGGTGTCCGGCGGGGTGGCAAGTGCCGAAATCGGGTTGATCGCAGCGGTAGGGTTCAGGTTCGCGGTAAGCTGCGGCAGGATAAAGGTCAGCGTCAGCCACAGCGTCACAGGCACCAAGAGCGCCACCGTTTCAGACTTGGCCCTAGCCGCAAAGGCCAAACCGACCAGCCCGAAGCACGTCATATACAGCGCGCTTACCCCCAGAAAGCCTGCCAACTGCAGCCATTGCCCACCGCTTAGCGTGACTGACGGCAAGACCAGAAAGGTCGCGACCGCCATCACCCCGGCTATGGCAATCAGTCCCAGAACGACGCCCAGCAAGGCGGCGATCTTGCCGTCAGCGTAGGCACTGCGGCCAAGTGGGCGTATCCCGATCAGCGGCAGCACACCCGCCTTGCGGTCAATACTGACCAGCCGATTCCCAATGACAATTGCCGACAGCGCCCCGATCAAGGCCACATAAACCGACATATTGCGCATCAGCGACAGCGGCGAGATTTCGAGCACGGGGTTCGTGGGCACCGGTTGGCCCGAAGCCTTGAGGAAGGCCGCGGCATCGACATAGATCCGATCAACCGTCGAAGTCGCCGACCAGCCCAGCCAGGCCGATATGAGCACAAGCGTGACGAACAGCGTGGCGAGCAGGGCGACGGTGCGTTCGCGCAGCACAAATCGGGCAGATTGGCGCGCGATCAGCCAGTTTGGAGAGAGCTCTGACATCAGGCCACCTCGGCCAGACGACCTTGCGGGGCAAGCGAAAGGTAAAGCTCTTCCAGTGCTGCGTCATCGCCATAGCGGGCAGTCACGGCCTCGATCCGGTCGTGATAGACCAGCTTGCCGTGACTGAGAACCGCAATGCTTGTGCAAGTCTTGGCGATTTCCGAAATCAGATGGGTGTTCATAAAGATCGTCATGCCAAAGTCAGTGTTCAGGCGCCCAATCAGATCGCGCAACATCTTGATTCCCATCGGATCAAGGCCCGAAGTTGGCTCGTCCAGAAACAGCACCTGCGGCTGATGCAGGATAGCTTGTGCAAGGCCAATGCGCTGCCGCATCCCTTTGGAAAAACCCCCGACACGAACGGCCGAAAGATCGGCGCAGTCCAGCAGGTCAAGCACCTCGGCCACACGACGTTTGGGCTCGGAAACTCCGGAAAGCCGCGCAAAGAAGATGAGGTTTTCTGCCGCGGTCATTGTATCGTAAAGCCGCACATTTTCAGGTACATAGCCTATGCAACGGCGCACAGACAGCGGGTCTGCGCAAATGTCATGGCCGGCGATACTGGCCGTGCCAGAGGCGGGCCGCGCAAGCGTTGTCAGCATCTGGATCGTCGTGGTCTTGCCCGCGCCGTTGTGGCCCAGAAAGCCAAAAACTTCTCCCTTTTCGATGCTCATCGTAAGCGCATCCAAGGCGATAAAACCTTCAAACTCTTGGGACAATCTGACGATATTGATCATCGGGTCCGTCATTGCGGCCTCCTTTTGCATGGTGCTGAAGTACTTATCCTGGCCCCGTTGTCGTTGCCCCAAACCGCAAGCGCCTTTCGGGGGCCTTACAACGCTGTAAGCGACAGCTTTGGGCATCTGTGCAAACCGGGCGGCAGATATTTGCGCCGCCCGATCAGGCTTGTTCACAGCTTAGTTGTTGGTGCTTTCGCCCGTTTCGACATCGCCACCGTCTGCGGACTCGGTGTCATTTTCAGCGCCGGCCAGAGCAATTTTCAGCACCGCGCCGTCGGTAGGATTGATCGCTACGGTTTTGTCCGAACCGTCGGTCATCGTAACATTCGCCATGATGACATCGGGCGCGCCATTTTCCCCCATCTGATACTCGATACCCGAAACCTTGCCACCTGTTGCGAGCTCGGCCGTCGCCGTGGCTTCGGCAAGACTGGTTTTAGAGGCAAGGAAGGCCTGGCTTTCCGCCATCGGATCCTCGTTTGTCGTTTCCGCAAATGCAGAGGCACCGTTGGCCAACGAAAAGACCACCAGTCCGCCTGAGAGTGCAAGCATGTTCAAAAGTGTCATTTGTATCTCCATTCGACCTGGACCACAGAAGGCGATCCGGTGAATTGCAGATAGGAGGGCAATCTTACAGACGCGTCACAGGCGGCTTACATCCCTGCCGCAGGTGCCAGAGCAGGGCTTACAGATTTGTAACTTGCACTTCAGAATTGAAGTGCCTAGCGGGGAGGACATCCTCCACATGGCCTGGGAGCCAAGACACCCAAGCCCCGCCAAATCAGGCAGATCAATGACCTTGTCCGCAGTTGAAACCTGGAACAATGCTGCATTTTTGGCTCTCACTGCAGGTCAACAGCCGTGGCCTGTGATCTTGATCATCGCCAAGGTCTTGGCGATTGGCGCGGTCGATGTGATCTGTATTGCGCTGGTTCTGGGGTGGCTGCGGAGCGGCAGGCCGCTGCGTTTCGCACTGCTTGATGCAACCTTGTCGGCATGGCTCGGCCTTGGGATAGCGGTTGGTATAACGCTGATCTGGTATCATCCTCGCCCGTTCGAGATCGGCCTTGGCCAACAATGGATCCCCCATGCGACCGATGCCTCTTTTCCTAGCGATCACGGCACGTTGACGTTTGCGCTTGCCTTCTCGCTCCTCTTTAGCGCCCGTAGGATTTGGGGGCTGGGATTTCTGGCGCTGGCTTTTGGCGTGGCTTGGGCGCGCATTTATCTGGGCGTCCATTTCCCGCTGGACATGCTAGGTGCCGCGGCGGTGGCGGGATTAGGCAGTGCCTTGGTTCATTGGGCTCGACCAGTACTTCACAGTAAGGTCTATCCTGTCCTGAACAGGTTTTACGAAAAGCAACTGCGTCAGCTTCGATTGCCAACACGGATCTTTCCGCGCGATCTGTAGTCAAGTCGCGACAGCCCTAGCCGTTGCAGGGGGTAATCCCCCCCGAAAGTAAGGGGCTGCATAAGTGGAATTTTCTCGGCAAGATGCCTGACGATATTTTTAATAAAAACAAGCAGATACGCTGAAGCGCAGATCATCGTGATCCTGCGGCAGGCCGAAGGCGGTGTGCCGGTGGCCGACCTGTGCCGTGAGCATGGGATGAAAACCGCGTCGTTTTACAAGTGGCGGGCGAAGTATGGCGGGAGGGATGCGTCCCTGATCAGCCAGATGAAGGCTAGGGGCTGGCAATTTTTCACTTCCGCGATTCAAAGGCTTCATGCGGCCAAGCGTATTTCTTATGTGGGGCGAGATGTGGAGTAGATGAAATCTATTCCAATTTTATTCAATTATTTCAA
>JAHEBX010000037.1 GCA_024642045.1 Pseudorhodobacter sp.
GGGCGACGTAAAGCAGACGCAGGCTTTCTTCATCGCGCTTTGCCGCGCGGGTTGCGCGTATGTTGGAAATGAGGGCAGGGCTGTCGGCAGAACTGGTTTTCCAAACCGCAGAGCCGCTTTCAAGCGTGTAAATCTCGTCACGATCTTGCGGCGATCGATCGGCGGTTTCGGGCAGGATCACGATTGGCGCCTCTAGCCCTTTGGAACCATGCACCGTCATCACCCGAATCCGGTAGCCTTCACTGTCCATCTGGCGCTTGACCTCGATGTCATCGGTTTCGAGCCAGATCAGAAAGCCTGTGAGGCTGGGGATTTCGTTCGACTCAAAAGCCAGCGCCTGCGACAGGAATTCGTCGATGCCATCCTCTGCCTCGGCCCCAAGCCGCGTGATCAGGCGGCGGCGGCCATCGTGGCGGGTCAGGGCACGCTCGATCAGGTCATAGGGGCGCAGATAGTCGGCCTGATCGCGCAAATCTTGCAACATTCCAAGCGTTTGCGGGCAATCGGTGCGACTGCGCAGGGATTCCCACAGGTAACCTTTGCGACCATGAGCCAGATCGTAAAGTTCGGCTTCGGTCCAACCGCAGAGCGGCGAGCGCAACAGGGCGGCGAGCGACAGATCATCCTCGGGCGTGGCGAGGAAGGACAGCAGCGCGGCCAGATCCTTGACGGCAATCTCTGCCCCCAGCTTGAGCCGATCTACGCCCGCAATCGGCAGCCCAGCCTTTTTGCAGGCGCGAATGATCTCGGAAAAGAGAGCCGAGCGGCGCTGCACAAGGATCAGCACGTCACCCGCATGCACCGGGCGAATCCCGTCGTCAGTGGCGATCTGGGTGCCGCTGTCGATCATCCGGCGAATTTCGGCTGCGATCTTTTCGGCCAGTTGCGCTGCGTGATGCGCCTCGGAGATCAGATCAACCGGGTCTTCCCAGTGCTCGTCCTTGGTATCGGGCGACTTTTCGATCATCGGCCACAGATCAACACGGCCCGGAAGCTGTTCCTTGAAAGCGATGTGGCGCACATGGTCGCCCATCGCCACCGGAAAGCGGTCTGCAAAAGTGTCATCGACGACGCGCAGGATCGCAGGGGAGGAGCGGAACGAGTATTCCAACTCCAGCGGCACAAAGCTTTGATTTGCCGCCTGAAACGCCGCTTTGAAGTCTTGGGCCTTTTGGTCGAAAGCGGCGACATCGGCGCCCTGAAAGGAATAGATCGATTGCTTTTTATCGCCCACCACAAACAGGGTGCGGGCCGCCTCGCGCGTGCCTTGGCCTGCGGTGAATTCGGCCGCCAAAAGCTCGATCACGCGCCATTGGTCAGGGCTTGTGTCCTGCGCTTCGTCGACAAGAATGTGGTCGATACCGCCATCCAGCCGGAACAGCACCCAAGCGGCGACCGAAGGATCGGTCAGCAAAGTCTTGGCGCGGGAAATCAGATCGTCGAAATCCAGCAGACCGCGCGCCGACTTTGCGGCCTCGTAGAGCGGCAGGAAGGTTGCAGCAAAGCGGTGCAGCAGTTCGGTTTTTTGCGCTGCTTGCAGAGCGGTGCGCAACGGACGGGCGGTTTCAACGCGCCCCATCAGCGCATTCAGCGCGTCAAGGCGATCGGTGATTTGCTTTTGGGTGGCTTGGGTCGGAACAACGCCAAGTTTGGCACTGTAGGGCTCGTTCTTTTTAGCCCCCGCGCCGTAAAGAAAGATGTCTTCGGCTCCGGTAAGGGTGGCAAGGCTCGGGGCGGCAAAATCGAGAGCGACGAGCTTGGTCGCGGTTTTGACGTCAGTGACCGTGCCTGCCAGAAGCGCGGGCAGGATCTTTTCGATCAGATCGGCCTCGGCTCCAAGGAAGGTATTGGCAAGAATAGTCTCTATACTGGCTGATTTTGGCAAATCGAACAGATCGCGAGCATCACGGATTGGTGGCACAAAGCCCGCCCGTTTGCCCGCCACTTGGGCCATCAGCGCGTTGAAATCCTCGCCCGTATAGGCGCGGGCGATTTCGGCCATCAGATCGGGCGCGCGAAACTCGGCAAGTTCTTCGACGATATTTTCCCGCAAAAGTTTGGCGGCGCGGTCATCCAGTTCGGTGAACTGTGGCGAGACGCCAGCCTCGAGCGGAAAGCGGCGCAGCAGGGTTGCGCAAAAGCTGTGGATGGTCTGGATGCGCAACCCGCCAGGCGTCTCGATCGCGCGGGCAAAGAGTTGGCGCGCGCGGGCCAGCGCGTCATGGGCATGGCGTCCCTCGTCGCCCAGATCGGACAGGGCGTGGTGCAGCGCCGCGTCGGGCATCATCGCCCATTCGCCCAGCCGCTTGAACAGCCGGTTCTGCATCTCGGTCGCGGCGGCCTTGGTATAGGTCAGGCACAGGATGTGCTGAGGCTCGACCCCGCCGAGCAACAGGCGTGCCACGCGGTCGGTCAACACGCGCGTCTTGCCAGAGCCTGCGTTGGCCGAAAGCCAGACCGAATTCGCGGGGTCAGAGGCCTGAACCTGCCGTTCAGAGGCGTCAGAGCGGATCATGCTGTATCCTCGGGGCCGACGATTAACGGGGTGGCGCGATCAGACATCTGCCATTCGCCATAGCGCGACAGATGATCGTAATCGCCGGGAAAGCGGCTTTCGAACAGGGCGCGCCGCGCTGTATAGCCGGTCGCCTGCCGCAGATAGCGCGCGATCAGAGCCGTCAGTTTTTCCCAATGTTCGGCAATGATTTCTGCCGTAATATCCGTCTCGACAGCATCTGCAGAGGCGTTCAGGCCGATATAGGAAATCCTCGCCACCTCGGATGGCCCAAGATCGGCAAAGCCGCCCTTTTCGGCCATCACCGCAGCCAGAAGCAACTGTTTGGCGAACTGCCGTTGCTGTTCCTGCTTGGGCGGCGCACCGGTTTTATAGTCGATCAGCATCAGTTGGCCACTGGGCAGACGGTCGATCCGGTCGGGCGTGCCAAACAGCGTAAACGGCAACGCGCCGAGCTTCAGCTCCCCCTTTGTTTCGACGGCAAGAGCGGTGCCATCGTGCTTGCCGTCTTGGGTCAGGAAGTGATCGGCGGCGCGGTCAAGTTTCGCCAGCCACAGCACGCGCGCCGAGGGAAAGGGGGTTTCCTCGGCCAAAACCGCGCGGGCGATCTGCAGCAGGCGCGCCCGCGCTTCGGGGCGGGTTTCGGCCTCGGGGCGCTGTTTGACAAAGCGCTCCAGCACCTCATGCACCACAATGCCGCGGTCGCGGGCGTCAGGTGCCTGATGCAGCGGATCGAGCGGTTTCAGACCAAGAATGTATTGCGCATAGATCGCGAAGGGATCGCGGATCAATGTTTCGATGCGGGTGAGCGACAGGCGCTCGGGGCGCGCGGCCACCGGTGGGCATGGGGCAGGGCGCGTGGCAGGACGCAGGCGCGGGTCGTCGCGCATCTCTGCGGGTGGGTCCTCCAGCGCGGCAGTCAACGCCAACCATTGATCACCCCGCGCCTGCATCGCGGCCAGCGCTTCAGGCCCCGAGCGCTGAGGCAGGCCTTTCATCAGGTTGGTCAGCCGGTTCAGCCAGCGACTTGGCACGGTTTCGGCCTCGGCGCTGCGCAGCGCACGGGCCAGGACAACGCGAGGTGCCGCAATCGCCTGCTGATAGTCATGCGCCGACAGCCCGATTTGCCGTTCGGGCAATAACAGAGCCGCATCTTTGCGCATCTTCCGGTTCAACCAAGGGTCGGCTGCAGGCATCGAGGGCCAGATCCCGTCGTTCAACCCGCCAAGGATCACCAGATCGGCCCCCTGCACGCGCGCCTCCAGGGTGCCCCAGATCATGATATTCGGATGCGCCTGAACAGACTCGCGCACGTCGCTTTGATGGATCAGCGATTCGAACAGGTCGCGATAGGCGGCGGGGGTGAATGTGCCGCCGTGGGGGGCCTCTGCGGTAAAGTCGTCCATGAGCTTCAGCGCTGCGGCCCCCGCCTCTTTCAGCCACAGCACGCCGCTACCCGTTGCATCCAGACCGCGCGCAACACTTTCGGCAAGTGCGCGGTGGCGCGTGACATGATCCAAAAGCGGCGCTTCGCCCACCGTCTCCAGCCCGGTAAGGGACGATGCTACGAAATGGCTCCATGCGGGAAGGCTTGGGTCCTTTTGAACGGCCGCCCACTCTTGCAAGTCCTGCGCTTGTGGGAAAGCCGGACCTTTGCGGCGCAGCTTCAACTCCAGATCGCGGGTATGGCGAAGATGCTCGCCGCGCGCCGCGCCCGAGGCGGTCAGCGGATGCTTGAGCAAAGTCAGCAAGTGATCTGCCGTCAGCCGCTCGCCAAACAGAGAGGCGATGTGGCGCAGGAATCGCCCCGGCGCCGACAAGGCCAGCGGTCGCCCCGCAGAATCGTCGGGCAGGATCGCCCATCGGTCCAGCGCCGCTGTGACCTGACGCGTCAAATTGCGGTCTGGCGAGATCAGCGCGGCCTTGGTGCCCACGTCGGCCGCATCTCGCAGGATCAGCGCGATGGCCAGCGCTTCGCTGCGGGCATTGGGGGCCTGCAGCAAGGTCATATCGGCGGTCGTGTCGAGCAGATCGGGCAGATCGGGACCTTCGACCAACCATTGATCGGTCACCGGAGCTGGGCGCAGCGACAAAGACACCAGCCGATTGCGCGCAACGCTGGGCGGCGCGGTCCTACGCCACAGCTGCACATCACGCGGGCCGATTTCCAGCAAATCGAACAGATGGCGAAAGCGGTATTGCGGATGATCCTCGGCGGTCAGCGCGTCGTTCATCGCCTGCCACACAGCCTCGGGTGTGCTGTGATCGAAACCCGGCCAGATCAAAGCACCCTGCGGCAGTTTCGCCACGGCCTGCATGAACAGCGCCGTCGTCCCGCGTGAGCCCGTCGAGCCTGCAATCAGAATTGGATCGGGAGGAGGGCAGGCGGCCCAACGCTCGGCCAATTGCAGCACCGCTTGGCGCTGCAACGCCTCTTTGTCCAGTGTATCGGAAAACAGCGGTGTAATGATCTGCAAAAAAGCCTGCGTGCGCTCCCAATGCTTGGAATGATTGGAGACATCCAAAGCTGAAATCGCCTCAGGCGGCACGCCTTCGCCCTGCATCTCGTCCATCAAGCCTGCAAGACTGTCGGCCAGATCATAAAGCGCGGCGCGTGGGGCAAGTTCTGGCTGCACATCCAGAAGCTTGGCGATCAATTCGGCAAGTTGCAGGCGGCGGCGCAGGGGCGGAATGGGCTGCGGCAAAGCAAGCTGCGGGTCTTGCGGCAGGTCGGTGACCAAGCGCAGCTTTGGCAGCAATCGCGCCCCCGAGGCCGCAAACAGCGCCTCAACCCGACGCCGCATGCGGGCCGTGTTCAGATAGACCGTGACCCGCGCCATAGCCTCGGGCGGCTGGCCCGCCATACGCTCGATCAGCCCGGCCACCAATTCGGCAGGAAAGTCGACGCCAGGAGGCAGCGCAAAGACGTGGTGTCGGTCAAACATCAAGCAGCCTTTCGGCGAGGGCGATGCCTTCTGGTCGCCCGACATCGCACCATCCGCCGTGATGCAGGATCCCATAGGCACGCCCTTCGGCGATCATTGTGTCCCAAATCATGTTTAGGCCAAAAACAGTCTCTGACATGGCGTAAACACGATTGGTCTTCAAGATTTGCGCACCCAGATATACCGGCGCCCCTGCACCTTTTGCGCGGCAAAGGCGCCCATCGGCTTCAAGCAGAAAGTCACCAGTGCCGCTGTGCCCCAGCGCACTTTCGGCCGGAAGCAGCAAAAGCAAGGCATCCATGCGGGCTGGGTCCCATGCGGCGCAGAGCTGCATGATCGGGTTTTGCCCCGTCCACACCGCATCGGTATTCAGGGTAATCACAGGGCCTTGCCCCAGCAGGTCCGCCGCTGCCTTAAGCCCGCCACCCGTTTCCAAAATCCGCGGATCTTCTCGCGAAAACCTGACAGGGCGACCGCGAAGATGTGCTTCAATCTGGTCACCGAGATAGTGCAAATTCACCACCACGTTTTTTATGCCTGCCGCATCAATTGCCGCAAAAGCATGGTCGATCAAAGGCGTGCCGGCGACCTTAATCAACGGCTTGGGCTGATGCGCGGTGAGCGCGCCCATGCGGGTGCCGAACCCGGCAGCAAACAGCATCAGCGGAAATTGCCGCATTGCGCACCTATGCGTTGCAGGATTTCAGGGGTTGGTTCCGGCAAAAGATCGTCGCAAATTGCACGCAATGCAGCAAGTTCCGGCGCAGCAAGGTTGCGCTGCAGCTGTCCCCAAACCCGTGGCATCAGTGCAAGGTAGCCGGGCTTGTTGCCATGCAGGCAAAGCCGCGCAAAGACACCAAGGATCCGCAGCGCTCGTTGCGCCCCCAACGTGGCATAGGCGGGGCGAAAGCTGGCCTCGTCGCGCCCGCTCAGGTCAAGAAAGTGCCGCTGCATCGTCACCTCTGTTTCAGAAGATACATCTCGACGCGCGTCTTGCAGCATTGAAACCAGATCATAGGCGGGCTGGCCCATCTGAGCGAGTTGGAAATCCAATAAGCCGACACGCGCAAGGCCCGAGCGTTCGGGCAGCCAGATCAGATTCTCGGCGTGGAAATCACGCAAGATCATCACGCGCGGCCCATCCGCATGGGTCATCATCGCTTCGGTCAGCGCAAGAACGAAAGGCGTGGTGTCAATCCGATCGCCAATCACGGCAAGACGATACCAATCAAGCGCGAAACGTGCAGCCTCGGCCCAATCCTGCGCCGCAAGATTCTGCAGATTTGGGGCAGGCGGGGTGGAATGCAGATGCGCCAACACCTCAGTTGCGGCCGCATAGAGACTGTGTTCATGGCTTAGGTCCGCTGCGATCAGGCGCGCAAAGACGCCATCGCCCAGGTCCTCCAACAGCAGAAAACCGTTAGCCAAATCCTGCGCCAAACACTGCGGCGCTGAAAGGCCAAGCGCCAACAGGTGTCCCGCTATCGCCAGAAAATCCGCCGGATCATCGCCCTTTCCTGGCGGTGCGTCCATCAGAACGGCGCTCTTGGAACCAAGTGTCAGCCGATCATAGCTGCGATCCGAGGCGTCGCCAGCCAGAAACCGGCGCGTGGCCGTGCCCCAGCCGACCTTGTCGAGGAAGCTTTGGGATAGGGCGCCCCGTTCACTCATCGCGGCCAGTCCCGCAGCAGCGCCTTACGCAGATCGGCGCGGCCCGCAAAGCGGATGCTTGCGCAGCGCCCGTCGCCCTGGCTTGCCAGACGGATCGAAATCGCCGACGCCGGGGTCAGGGCGCCCAGACGGTCAGGCCATTCCACAAGGCAAATCGCCGTGTCAAACGCCTCGTCCAACCCAAGTTCCAAAACCTCATCTGGATGCGACAACCGATACAGATCGCTATGCCAGATCTCGACATCGGCCGGATAGGTTTGCACCAGAGTAAAGGTTGGCGAGGGGATATCTTCGGCGCGACCCAGTCGCGCGCGGATAAAGGCGCGGGCGAAATGGCTTTTGCCCGCGCCTATCGGACCAGAAAGCAGAAAGGTGTCCCCCGCAACAGCGCGTTCGGCCCACCATGCACCAAAGCGAGTGGTTTCCTCTTGCGAGGGCAGAAAAATCACATGGTCAATTGGGCCAGTCATGGTGTCGAGTCTAGCCAGCCCATCCGCAGCCGCAAGGTCGGATCGTCAGCCGTTGCCGCGTTTGGAGGCCTGCGCCAGCTTTGGGCGATTGGTTTCTTTGACCAGTTGGACGCGGAACCGCGCAAGCGTAGAGCCGCCCGTCAACGGCGCAAAGCGACAATTGACCAGTCGCCCATCCAAAAAGCGCACTTCTCCTTGCCAGGCTTCGCGGTCTCCGACCGTGGCGACATATTCCTCCAACTCCACCCAAAGCCCGCATGGGGCCGCCATGTTGCGCCAATGGCTGGTCAGTTGACGCAGGGTGCATTCCCCAATTTCCGCGCCCGGATCGTGGCCCCAAAGCGTCGCATAGGCGCTGTTCGACATCACCAGATGCCCGCTCTGGTCAAAGACGGCGATCGCATCTTCGACCTCGTCTATCACCGCCTGACTAAGCTCCATGTCGGCACGAAAGCGGCGGCTGCGCAGCATTTCGGTCGAGATATCCTCGATCATCAGCGCCAGCGCGCCGTTGGGATGCGGACGACCGACCACCTTATAGGTTTGCCCATCCGGCAGATTCCACGTCTCTTCATATTGGCCCGAGGCCGCTGCCTTTTCCATCTGCAGCAATTCACGCCTCCAGTTGCGGTAATCCTTGGGTTCTGGCAGCATCTTGCGATCTCGCATCGCATCAAGAACCGACAAAAGCGTGGGCCGCATTGACAAGAAGTCTGGTGGCAAATGGGTCAGGTCCAGCAGCGCAGGATTGAACAATTGCAGCTTACGATTGGCGTCAAAGATCGCGAGTCCGATGGGCAACTGCGCAAACGTCTTGGTCAATGTTTGCATGAAATCACGCAATGACGCCTCTGCCTGCACAGCCGCATCGGCGGGCACGGCATAGCGCAGCCAGCCGCCGTCTTCGGCCCGCGTCGAGATGTTGAACCATGCCTGCTTGCCAGACGGCAGCGCAAGGCTTTGGCGATGTTCGGGTTGGTTTTGCTGCGGATTGGCTTGTGCGAAAAGTTTGGGCAACGGCCAGCCAAGCTCTTTGCCCTCGGCCAGAATTGCACAGGATTGCAGCAAATAGGGCCCGTTCGCCCAAATCACTTCGCCCTCGGCACTTTCGCGCCATGCCAACATCGGCGCGCCCGCCACCGCGTCGCGCAAGAGCGAGATTTCGTCAAGAATGGCCCGCTGGGTCAATGGGTTGACCGAAGTTTGTGTTGCATTGGCGGCATCCAGAAGCTCAATCTTGGTCACCCCACCGCGATTTTCGGCGCGCAAGATCAACGGATGTGTGTTTTCAAGCGATGCAATCTCGAACGCCCCCTCCATCGGCAATCTCTGCAGGAGTGAATCAAGCCCCTGAAATCTTGGGGAGATAAAGGCCATCAGCTTTTGCCAGCTGGTTCCCGGGTGCCGGCTTGCAACAAGCAACGCGCGGCCGTCGGGCGTGCTGTCCAGCAGATTTTCCCCATCAAACAACAGGACTGTGCCCGTCGAGGTTTCTGTAAACACGCTCGTGACATCGGTTGAGTCCTGGGCCGGCAAGAACCAAAGGGCGATAATTCCAAATGCAGCAGAAACGAGCGCCGCAGAAAAAGCGGCCAAAAGAATCGGTAGATACATCCCTGCGGTCCAGTTCCTGTCAAAGTTCTGACTTTAGGAGTAGTTTAACGAGTGTTAACACTCGGTTAAGGACGCAGACGCTGGCGCTGAAAAACCTTAGGTTGTGATCGCGCGGTTTTCGCCGAGCCCGCCGGCAACCTCAACCACAACGGCCTCACGCGGCCAAATCACCTCGACGATCGCGCCGCTGCGGTCTGGGCGCTCTTGCGGGGTTAGAAACGGGTCGCTGCCATTGGCAAACGCCAGCTGCGCCCCTGTGCGTTCCAGCAGCGTTTTGGCGATAAACAGTCCAAGCCCCATACCCTCATACCCGGGCCGGCCCGCCTGCTCTTGCGACTGGCGACGCGAGCGCACAAAAGGATCGCCAATCCGCCCGATCACCTGCGCGGGATAGCCCGGCCCATCGTCGACGATCACCACGCGAACCCGTGCTTCACTGTATTGTGCATCTATCCAGACGCGCCCATGCGCAAAATCCACGGCATTCTGCACCAGATTGCGCAGCCCGTGAATCAGCTCTGGTCGACGCAGGATTTGCGGTTCTTTGCCTGCAGCGAGGCTGGACGCCATCACAGAAAACTGCACGGCCTTGCCGCGATCCAGATGCGGCTCTGCCGCCTCGCGCAGCACTTCTGACAGCGGGGCCTGACGCAAATGCAAATCATCTTTGCCCGCCTTGCCCATCGAGCGCAGAATATCGCGGCACCGGTCGGCCTGTTCGCGGATCAGTTGCGCGTCCTCTGCCCAATCGGGGTGGCTGGCAAGCTCGTCCACAAGTTCGGTGCTGACCAGCTTGATAGTGGCGAGCGGCGTGCCCAACTCATGCGCGGCGGCGGCGATGACTCCGCCCAGATCGGTCAGCTTTTGTTCACGCGCGAGCGCCATTTGCGTGGCCAGCAGCGCATCTGACATCGAGTGCATCTCGGTTGCAATTCTGCGGGAATACAGGCCCAGAAACGCAATCCCGATCAAAAGCGCAATCCAGAAACCAAAGGCAAACAGCGGCGGAATCAGAAAGACGCTGCCGTCCATGTATCGCAGTGGAACGCTCAGCGCTCCGATCAGAGTGACAAGACCTGCCGCCAGCGCCCCCAGCAACAACGTGCTGCGCAGATCCAGCGCCGAGGCCGAAACGGTGACTGGCGCAAGGATCAACAGCGCAAACGGGTTGGTCAGCCCGCCGGTCAGATACAAAAGAAAGCTAAGCTGCGCGAGGTCGAACAGCAATGTCAGCAGCGCCTCATTCTCTGTTAGTCGCTTGTTTTGGGGGTAGACAAAAATCGAGACCAGATTTGCAATGACCGCAAGCCCGATCGCCAGAAAGCACAGGTCCAGCGGCAAACGCATGTGCAGATAGATGCTGGCCACGCCCAAGGCAACAAGTTGACCTCCGATTGCCATCCATCGTAGCAGGATAAGCGTGCGTATGCGCAGCCAATCACCGCGCTCTGGTCTGAAATCGGCTTGGGCGGCGGTTATGTCGCGCTGGTCGGGCATCACAGGCACTGGCCTTTTGAGCGGGTTTAGGGTTGTTAGGCGCCATATTGCAAGGCGCAATTCGGGGAGTCGTTTCATGCTAAAGGTTTATGCCGCGCTGGCAATCACCGCCGTAGCTGGCCTCTTGGGCGGCACGGCGTATATGGTCTGGAACCAGCAGAAAGCCGATGCCTTTGCCGCGTGTCGCGGGGCCAGTGTGGCCACTGGCGTGGGGTCAATCGGCGGCCCCTTCACCCTTACCGACACGACGGGCAAAACTGTCACCGACAAAGAGGTGCTCGCCAAACCGTCGTTGGTCTATTTCGGCTATAGCTTTTGCCCCGATGTGTGCCCGCTGGATGGTGCCCGCAATGCCGAGGCCGTCGATATGCTTGCCGCCAAAGGCTATGACGTGACGCCGGTTTTTATCACAATCGACCCCGCGCGCGATACGCCTGCGGTTCTCAAGGATTTTACCGAAAACCTCAGCCCAAAAATGGTCGGTCTGACCGGCAGCGAAGCGCAGGTCAAAGCGGCTTCTCTGGCCTATAAAACCTATTTCAAAAAGCAGGACACCGGCGATCAGTATTACTTGATGGATCATTCCACGTTTACCTATCTGATGCTGCCAAACACGGGATTTGCAGACTTCTTTGACCGGGATGCTACCGCTGAACAGATTGTAGAGCGCACCGCTTGTTTTATCGACCACAGTCATTAGCCGGTTTGACCAAGGTGCATTTGCGCCCTAGGTTATCGACAACCAGAAACTGGAGGACCAAATGGCAGAAGATCTGAGCGCGGAACTGGGGTCCGATCGGTCGCTCCTTTTGGTCGATGACGATGAGGCTTTTGTAAAGCGTCTTGCCAAGGCGATGGAAAAGCGCGGATTTGAGCCCGAGACTGCCAGCTCGGTCGCGGCGGGGCGTGCGATTGCAATGGCCCGCCCGCCCGCTTATGCCGTGATTGATCTGCGGCTAGAAGACGGTAACGGTTTGGATGTGGTCGAAACCCTGCGCGAGCGTCGCCCGGATTGCCGCGTCGTTGTGTTGACCGGCTATGGCGCCATTGCCACCGCTGTGGCGGCAGTAAAATTCGGCGCGATTGATTATCTGTCCAAGCCCGCTGATGCCAACGATGTGACCAATGCGCTGCTTTCAAAAGGCGATGCCATGCCCCCGCCGCCCGAAAACCCGATGTCTGCAGACCGGGTTCGGTGGGAACATATTCAACGCGTCTACGAAATGTGCGACCGCAATGTTTCGGAAACGGCGCGCAGGCTGTCGATGCATCGCAGAACACTGCAACGCATACTTGCAAAGCGCAGCCCCAAGTAAGGGGTTATTGATTGATTTATAAAATGGGATTAGGACGCAGGCATCTTAAATTGAAAGGATGCCGCGGTGATTGCCGATATAAACAGCCTATCCCTGAAAGAGTTGAAAGACTTACAATCACAGATTGCCAAAGCGATTACGTCTTTTGAAGACCGCAAACGCAAGCAAGCCCTTGCAGAGATTGAAGAAATTGCACGTTCTAAGGGGTTTTCTCTGGCGGAACTGACGGGCAGTTCGGCAACTCGCAAACGTGCACCTGCCGTTGCTAAATATGCCAATCCTGCAGATACATCCGAAACCTGGTCGGGCCGTGGTCGCAAGCCGCGTTGGTTCGCCTCGGCACTGGCAGGCGGAAAACGGCCGGAAGACCTGGCGATTTAGACAGTTTAATAGGCGAACTTGCGCCTATTAAAGCCGCGCCAATAACGCCAGGTGTCGTGCAATAAAATCTGCACGCACCACGGCGGGCGGGCGTAATTTAATTTCCAATCCTCTTAAAACGGCCGAATCCGGTCGTCCGAACAATTTGTTGGCCTCCACCTCGGAAAATCCTGCGATCTGGACAGCTTCGAGCCAGGCAGAGACTTTATCCGCTGCCTTGATTGCCTTTTTAATCTCGATCGGCAATATCGCGGGCAGACCAAAACGGATATGCACCGAAGCCGTCAGACGCAGATCAAGTTCGCCGTAACTCGGACCAACAGCGGCTTTGACCGGACTGATCATATCGCCAATCACATATTCCGGTGCGTCGTGCAAAAGGGCAGCGAGTTGCCAGCGCGGCGATTGCGGGTTTTGACGGCTAAAGATTTCTTCGACCAAGAGCGAATGTTCGGCAACTGAATAGGGCCAATCGCCCCGCGTCTGCCCATTCCACCGCGCCACAAAGGCCAGACCGTGGGCAATATCCTCGATCTCGATATCCATCGGCGTCGGGTCCAGCAGATCAAGCCTGCGACCCGAAAGCATCCTTTGCCAAGCGCGCGCCTGTTTTGGCATCAGGCTTTACCTGCAAAGGCTTCGACATCGCGGATCTTGCCGGCGATGATCACGATATCGCCCTGGCGCACCATTGTCTCGGGGCGGCCATAAGTGAAGTCTTCGCCTGCGCGTTTCAGGCCCACAACCGTGACATTGTAGCGCTGCCGCAAATCGCTATCGGCCAGGGTCTTATCCACGGCGTCTTGTGGGGCATGTGCCTGCGCGATGGCAAAATCATCATCAAACTCCATGTATTCCATCAGTTTGGATGACACGAGATGTGCCACTCTTTCCCCCATCCGCGCTTCGGGCTGCACAACATGGTGTGCGCCCGTCCGCTCCAGAATACGACCATGGCGCTCATTCACGGCCTTGGCCCAGATGTCGGGCACGCCCAGTTCTGATAGTGCCAGAACCGTCAGGATCGAGGCTTCCAGATCCGAGCCGATGGCCACAACAGCATGGGCAAAGCTGGCGACGTTCAACTGCCGCAGCGTCTCGACCGAGGTGCTGTTGGCCTGCACCACATGGGTCAGCGCGCCGGACATTTCCTGCACAAGCTCGGCACTTTCGTCGATGCCCAGAACTTCGTGACCCAGTTGCGCAAGGC
This sequence comes from Pseudorhodobacter sp., assembly GCA_024642045.1. Taxonomy (GTDB): domain Bacteria; phylum Pseudomonadota; class Alphaproteobacteria; order Rhodobacterales; family Rhodobacteraceae; genus Cypionkella. The sequence goes on from JAHEBX010000037.1 coordinate 13,620, forward strand.
TGGTTGCAACCGATTTTCCAAATCGCCCCATTCCGATGACGACAACGGAATCACCCTGCGGAGAGCCTTTGAGGCCCAGCAATTTACCCAACAATTGGACGCTCCTCCGGATAGGTATAGACCGCACGACGGTAGCGCAGCGCAAGCGCCACGGCCACTGTGATGGTGCCAACACGGCCAATAAACATCAACGCGATCAGGACAACTTGCGCTGCGGGTGGAAAAAGGGCGGTGGCATTCATTGACAGACCGACATTGGCAAAGGCCGAGATGGCTTCAAAAACCACCTGTCGCAACGGCAGATCAGACAGCAGCCGCAAGGCCATAACGCCGATGAACAGGACGCCAAAAGCCAGCACAAGCACGGAAAGCGCCTCGCGTTGAACCATCGCCGATATTTTTCGGCCATAGACAGTCAGATCGCGGTTGCCGCGCACCTCGTGCCAGACCGCAAGCAACAGGATGGCAAAGGTTGAGACCTTGATGCCCCCCGCCGTTGATGCAGACCCGCCACCGATCATCATCAGACCATAGCTCATCAGCAGGCTTTCTTCGCTCATCTGCGTCAGGTCCAGCGTGTTCATACCACAGGACCGGACCATAAAGCCGTGATAGGCGGCGTTGACCAGCCGATCGGCAATCGGCAACGCGCCAAGGGTATTCGGGTTTCCCCATTCAAACACCATGGTCGCAAGAAAACTGACCACAAACAGCGCAATCGTCGTGACGAGGGTAAGCTTGCTGTGCAACGACAGCTTGCGATCCGGCCTCGGCGCTTGGCGGATGTCATAATAAACCGGCACGCCCAAGCCACCAACGAAGACCGCGAACATGATCGCCGTCAGAAAGGCGGGGTCGCGGATAAATGGCGCTATCCCGCCCGGATAAATCGAAAACCCTGCATTGGTAAACGCGGCGCTGGCGTTAAAGACCGCTTGCCAAACCGCAGCGGGCAGGTCCAAACCCCGATCCAGAAAATGCGGCAACATGACCAATGCAACCATCGCCTCGACAGCCATCATCACCGTGATGGCAAGCATAAGCACCGCTTTGACATCGCCAAACTGAATACCACGGCTTTCAGTGGTAACGATCAACTGACTGGACAGGCTGAGCTTGCGCGACATCAGCAGCACGAGCAGCGTCGAGGTGGTCATGATGCCAACCCCGCCAATTTGGAACAGCGCGAAAATGACCGCTTCGCCAAACAGCGACCAATGGGTTGACGTATCTACAACGACAAGTCCCGTCACAGCGACCGCCGACGTGGCGGTAAAAAGCGATGTCAGAAACGATGTTTCGCCCGGGGTGGCGTGCGAGACTGGCAGTCGAAGCGCGAGTGTTCCCAGCAAGATCACCAGCAAGAACGCGAGCGGCACCAGTCTTGCAGGGGATTTAACCCAGTTCCACATTACGCCTCCGACACTTGCTTTTTGCCAATAGCATTGCGCCGGTCGAAAAGCGAGAGTTTGACGCAGCGGGGGTCACATTGCCTCGACCCTGTCGGCGTGCTAGATGCGCCTGCAAATAGAGGTTATCCGGGTAGAGAAATGGACTATATCGTCAAAGACATCGGCCTTGCCGAATACGGCCGTAAAGAACTGACCATCGCTGAAACCGAAATGCCGGGCCTGATGGCCTGCCGCGAGGAATTCGGCACCACCAAGCCGCTGAAAGGCGCGCGGATTGTCGGCTCGCTGCATATGACCATTCAAACCGCTGTTCTGATCGAGACGCTCACCGCGCTGGGCGCCGATGTGCGCTGGGCGTCGTGCAACATCTTTTCGACCCAAGACCACGCAGCGGCGGCGATTGCAGCGGGTGGCACGCCGGTTTTCGCCGTCAAGGGTCAGACCCTGACCGAACATTGGGATTATCTTGACCGCTCGTTCATGTTCCCCGAAGGCGCGAATATGATCCTCGACGACGGCGGCGATGCGACGCTCTATGTTCTGTTGGGCGCGCGGATGGAAGCGGGCGAGGACGTGTTGTCTGTGCCGACCTCGGAAGAGGAAGAGGTCATCAAGCTGCAGATCCAAAAGCGGATGAAGGCAAGCCCCGGTTGGTTTGCCAAGACCAAAGCGGCGATCAAAGGCGTGTCGGAAGAAACCACGACGGGTGTGCACCGCCTTTATGATCTGCACAAGAAGGGCCAGCTGCCTTTCCCTGCGATCAACGTCAATGACTCGGTCACCAAGTCGAAATTCGACAACAAGTATGGCTGCAAAGAGAGCCTTGTTGACGGCATCCGTCGCGCGACTGACACGATGATGGCGGGCAAGGTTGCCGTAGTGTGCGGCTATGGCGACGTGGGCAAGGGCTCGGCCGCCTCTCTGCGGGGGGCTGGCGCGCGCGTCAAGGTGACCGAGGTTGACCCGATTTGCGCGCTGCAGGCCGCGATGGACGGCTTTGAGGTTGTGGTGCTGGAAGATGTCGTCAAGGACGCCGATATCTTTATCACCACCACCGGCAACCGCGACGTGATCCGCATCGAACATATCCGCGAGATGAAGGATATGTCGATCGTCGGTAACATCGGCCACTTTGATAACGAAATTCAGGTTGCCGCCCTGCGCAATCACAAATGGACCAACATCAAGGAACAGGTCGATATGATCGAGATGCCTTCGGGCGCGCGGATCATTCTGCTGTCGGAAGGCCGCTTGCTGAACCTTGGCAACGCCACGGGTCACCCGTCGTTCGTGATGTCGGCGTCGTTTACAAATCAGGTGCTGGCGCAGATCGAGCTGTGGACCAAGGGCGATGAATACGCGCCCGGCGTCTATATCCTGCCCAAAGCATTGGATGAAAAAGTGGCCCGCCTGCATCTGAAAAAGATCGGCGTCAAGCTGACCGAACTGCGTCGCGATCAGGCCGACTATATCGGCGTGCCGGTCGAAGGGCCGTTCAAGGCCGAGCATTACCGCTACTAGGGTCAGAATTTTTGACAAAGGCCCCGATTTTGTCGGGGCCGTTGCTTTCTACCGCCCAAGGGGGAATGGCGGTAAATAATTCCCTTTGTGCATGTGATGGCATGCCGTAAGGTGCGCTCACCCTGCCATTTGCGGCGGTTTTACTGTGATCCGAACGGAAAGAGGATTTTGGAATGAGCAAGCGTGACGAACTGATTGCCAAGTATGCCGACGACCTGAAGAACAAATGCAAGATCAATCCGGACATGGACCTGCTGACAAAGGTAACCATCGGTTGCGGCCCTGCGATCTATAACGCAGACAGCTCGACCGTTGCGGGCACCGACGCAGGTGAACTGGAAACCGTCAAAAAGAATTTCCTGATGAAAAAGCTGGGCCTGCCCGATGGCGATAACCTGATGCAGGCGATCAATGCCGTGATCGACACCTATGGCCGGTCCGAGCGCAGCAAGTATCGCGCCGTGGTCTATTACATGCTGACCAAGCATTTCGGCAAAGAAGCAGTTTATAAGTAAGATCGCCGACACTGAATGGGGCTCGCCAGTTTGGCGGGCCTTTTTCATGACTTTGGCTCAAGTCCTAATTACTTGGAAATTGCGAGCCGCCGTGTTTTCGCCTATGTTGAACGGGTAGGGCAGTAGGCCCGGGACCTTATTCATACACGTGTGGTGCTGAGGGAGCGCGTGGGGTGGAGGGGGTCCTTTAGGGGTAGAGGACCCCCATTTCCAATCAAAACAGCGACAAGACCAGACCGATCAGCGCACAGCCGATGGTCGCGTATCCGCCGTCTATCAGCGTTAACATGACGGGGCGCCCCGCATAGGCGTTGTTGATCATCGTCCACGGCGAGATGAAGAACAGCCCGATCCCCAATCCAGCCGTAAAGCCTGCACCAGCGGTCGTGATGCCCGCAGTTGCAAAGATGTGCCGCATAAAGCCGGCTACAATCAGCATGGCAACTGCCGACAGAATAAAGGGCGTCGGGTTCATTCCGCCCTTTGGCCGCCCGTTCTCGTCGCATTCGATTCCGGCGGCTGCCATCCACGGCTTGGACAGCGCCATATACCAGACCGCGCCGAACACCCAAGACGCGGCGGCAGCGGCGGCAATGTTCACAAGTTCCATAAAATCCTCCCGAGTTTTGGTCAGGATGCTTGAATGGAGGGATTTGGCAAAGCGTTTTAAGGCGCAACGCCACCCAAGGCGCAAACAAACTGCCACTCATCAGCCGTCACCGGCTGCACCGAAAGGCGCGAGTTGTTCACCAGCACCATCTTGGCAAGCTCGGGCGCGGCCTTGCACGCCTCCATCGTCACGGGCCGGGCCAACGGGCGAAGGGCGCGAATGTGCACGCAATCCCAGCGCGGATCATCTGTCGTGCTGTCTGGCGCAGACAGCTGACATACTTCGACGATACCGACGATTTCCTTGCCTTGGTTAGAGTGATAGAAAAACCCTTGATCGCCAATCAGCATCGCGCGCATGTTGTTGCGGGCCTGATAATTGCGCACACCAGCCCATTCCTCACCCTCGGCCCCTTTGGCAAGCTGGTCTGCCCAACTCCAGCTGTCGGGTTCGGATTTGAACAGCCAGAAATTCATCCGATGACCTTTTTCCATTCAGACACCGTGACCGAAGAAAAGAGGCCTGCTTTGGCATAGGGATCTGACGCCGCCCAAGCCTGCCCCTGCGCCAATGTCTCGACGTTCAGGATGATCAGACTGCCGGTCATCTTGCCCTCGGGGCTTAGAAGCGGGCCGGCCATTTCCACCACCCCTGTTGCCTCGATATAGCCAAGATGGGCGGTCCGGTTATCAAGGCGGGTTTGCAGATGGTCGGGTTTGTCGGTGCAGATAAGGGCAACACGCATCGTTTACTCCTGTTTCAATGGGCGGGCCAGCAAGGCGGAAATTGCCTGCTGCAGGGTTAGGTCTTGGTCGATCAAGGCCGCGATCATTGTGGTGATCGGCAGATCAATTCCGCTGGTTTTGGCAATGTTAGAGACTGCTTTTGCCGTCGCGACCCCTTCGACAGTCACAGACAGATCAAACGCCTCGCCACGACCCAAGGCCTGCCCGTAGCGGAAATTCCGCGATTGCTCTGACGTGCAGGTCAGCACCAGATCGCCAAACCCTGACAGCCCCGAAAGCGTTTCTGGCTCGGCCCCGCGCGCGGCGGCAAAGCGCTGCATCTCGGCATAGCCGCGCGCCATCAGCGCCGCGCGGGCTGAATGGCCAAGCCCTGCGCCGATCACCACACCCGCCGCAATGGCGATCACGTTTTTAAGCGCCCCGCCAAGCTCGGCGCCGATAATGTCGGTGCTGCGATAAAGCCGCAGAACCGGCGTGGACAACAGCTGTTGCAGCTGTGCCCCGTCGCGACAAGCAAGGGTCAGCGCGGTCGGCAGGCCTTTGGCAATGTCGGCGGCAAAGCTGGGTCCAGTCAGGATCGCGCTCAGTGATTGCGGGCAGGCCTGCGCGATCAGTGACGCCGGCCCCTGCAGCGTATTCAGGTCAACGCCCTTGCAGCAGGCCACGAGCGGCAAGCCGTTCAGGCGCGGTTCGGTGGCAAGAAAGCCGCGCAAGGCCTGCATCGGCAGGGCAAGCAAGATCACCTTCGCCGAAAGCAGATCGCCAATTTCCGCTGTAATAGAGACGGTCTGGGGCAGTTCAATTCCCGCAAGTCGTCGCGCGTTGAACCGGGTGCGGCGCATTTCCTCTGCATCGGCGGCGTTGCGCGACCACAGCCGCACGTCTCGTCCATCCCGCCCCAAAGCGATGGCCAGTGCCGTGCCAAAAGCGCCGGCGCCAATGATACCAATCATGCCTTCGCCCCCTTTTTCCCCGACCCAAGCAATGGCGCCGCCGAAGCGTCCAGCGGCCAGCGCGGACGTGCGGACAGGGTTGCGTCATCGCGCCCGCCAGACCGAAACCGCTCGATCCCTGCCCAAGCGATCATCGCGGCGTTGTCAGTGCACAGACGCAATGGGGGCGCGTAAAAGGCAGCACCGTTTTCGGCACAAACAGTCTCTAACCTTGCCCTAATCAGCCTGTTCGCGGCCACACCGCCTGCAACGGCAAAGGCAGGTTCTGCGGGTGAATGCGCCAGATACGTCGCCAGCGCTCGGCGGGTCTTTTCGGCCAGAACGTCGGCAACTGCCGCCTGAAACCCCGCGCACAGGTCGCGGCGGTCTTGCAGGGTCAAGCCAGCCTGTTCGGCAATCAGCGCGTCGCGCGCGCGCAGCAGAGCGGTCTTGAGCCCCGAGAACGACATATCGCAGCCAGCCCGGTCCAACAGCGGGCGCGGAAAGGCAAAGCGCTTGGCATTGCCTTGACGGGCCTCTGCCTCGACCAAAGGCCCGCCAGGTTGCGCCAACCCCAAGAGCTTGGCCGTCTTGTCAAAGGCTTCGCCGGGGGCGTCGTCAATTGTTCCGCCAAGCCTTTCAAAGCGGTCAACGGAATGAGCGATCAGAAACTGGCAATGCCCGCCTGAAACCAGCAGCATCAAGTAGGGAAAGCTCAGTTGGTCGGTCAAACGCGGGGTCAGCGCATGGCCTGCTAGGTGATTGACGCCGACCAAGGGCAATCCTGTTGCGGCCGTCAGCCCCTTGGCCAGCATCACGCCGGACAAGACGCCGCCGATCAGGCCCGGCCCTGCGGTAACGGCAACCCCGTCCAGCTGCGCCAGGCTCAGCCCTGCCTCGGTCAGGGCGCGTTCGACGCAATGATCCAGCCGCTCGGCATGAGCGCGGGCGGCGATTTCGGGGACGACGCCGCCAAAGTTGGCATGCAAGGCCGTTTGGCCCTCGACAATCGAGCTCAGAATCTCGGCCGCGTCGCCCACCCTGTGGCGCACAATTGCGGCAGCTGTGTCATCACAACTCGACTCGATGCCCAGAAAGGTAAGACTGTCGCCCATGGTCCGCCGTTGATTGCTGTCCATTTCGCAGGTAACACCTGAGACATGGTCAGACAATCCCACCACGCTGTTCTGTTGACCCGTCCTCTGGCTGCCAGCCAGCGATTTGCGCAGGGGCTGCAAGGCGATGTGGTGATTTCACCCTTGATGCAGGCCGAATTTCTGGTGCCTGCGATTCCCGAACGCGACTTTGCGGGCGTTGTGTTTACCGCCGAAACCGGGGTCGAGGCTGCGCAATACCTGAAGCTGTCGCGAGCCATTCCTGCCTATTGTGTGGGCAAGCGCACCGCCGAGGCAGCACAGGCGGCGGGATGGCAGGCGCTTTCGGCAAATGGTGACGTCGGCGCGGTGGCAGCGCTGATCACGGCACAAAAGCCGCAGGGCGCACTGCTGATCCTGAGGCCAGAGCATGTTGCAGGCGATCTCGCGTCAGAGCTTATTTCCGCAGGAATAGAGGCTGTTTCGTTGACCGCCTATCGTCAGCGGGCCGTGCCTTTGACACCGGAAGCCGCCGCGCTGTTGCATCGGCCCGATCCGGTCTTTGTGCCATTGTTTTCCCCGCGATCGGCCCGGCTCTTTGGTGCGGAATATCGACGCATCGCTGCCGTTGCCCCTATATTTGTTGCCGCAATGAGCGCGGCTGTCATTGCAGAACTGGATATTCCTGCGCAGGATAGCGAAGTGGCTGAAAGGCCAGATGCCGCCTCGATGCGGCGGGCTTTGGCCGAAGTGATGCGGCGCTGGCTTGGTGCTTGAACCCGACAGCTGCCGGGCAGTAACCTGCCACAAGGGAAGAATGAGGCAATCATGGCTGAGAACGAAGAAAAGATGCCAAGTGGTGAGGGTGAGCCGCTGGTCTTGGGCGAACCGGAAGCTTTGGCGGACTCCGAACCCAAGGCCGAACCGGTGACGCTTGCCCCTTCGCCTGAGCCGAAACGCGGATCTGGCCTTGTGGGCGGTGTCCTCGGGGGCTTGGTTGCCGCGGGCCTCGGCTTTGGTCTGGCGCAATATGTTCCCAATGGGTGGCCGGTTCAGGACACCTCTGCTTTGCAAGCCGCCTTGACGGCACAGCAACAGATGACCGCCGATTTGCAATCCAAACTCGACGCGCTGCCGGATGTTTCAGGTCAGATCACGGCTCTGGATGCCCGCATTGCCAAACTCGAGTCTCAGCCCGCTGGCGTGTCCGTTCCTGAATCTGCCCTACAGGATTTGCAGGCGCAGATTGACAAGCTGCGGGCCGCCCCCGTTGCGGGCATCGACCCCGCAGCCGTGCAGGCCGTGATGGCCGATGCCGAGGCTTCGGCCGCGAAGATAAAGGCCGAGGCCGAGGCGACCGCCGCCAAGGCGCGGGCCAAGCTTGCCTTGGCAGAGGTTCAGTCGGCGATTGACAGCGGCGCGCCCTACGCAGCCTCACTTGCTGCGCTGGGTGATGTGCCCGCAGCGCTGCGTGAGAACGCTGACAGCGGTTTGCCCAGCCTGCCCGCGCTGATCGACAGCTTTCCCGCAGCCGCGCGTGCCGCCATTGACTCCGATTTGCGCGCCAATATGGGGCAAAGCTGGACAGACCGCGCGACCAATTTTCTGCGCACGCAGACGGGTGCGCGATCGACTGGTCCGCGTGAGGGCAGCGACGCCGATGCCGTCTTGTCGCGCGCCGAGGCGGCCCTGCGGGCTGGCGATCTGAAAGCCGCGCTGACCGAGATTTCGGCATTGTCCGAGCCCGCGCAGGCCGAGATGGCCGCATGGCGTGGACAGGCCGAAAAGCGGCTGGCGGGCATTGATGCTGTTGCGGGGCTTGCCGCATCTACTGGCGAGTGAAGGGGGCAGCTATGTTGTGGTCTTTGATTAAGGTTCTGCTCTTTATCGCGGCGATTGCCGGCTTGACCTATGGCGCGGATATCTTGCTCCATAGCCCCGAGGGGCTGCGGATTGCGGTCGCGGGGTGGGAGTTCACGCTTGGGCCATTGCAGGCAGCGATTGTTATCCTCTTGCTGGTGGCTGTGCTGTGGTTGGTGATGAAACTGGTGGGGCTCTTGGTCGCGACACTGCGGTTTTTCAACGGTGACGAAACGGCGATTTCGCGCTACTTCGACCGCAACCGCGAGCGCAAGGGCTATCAGGCTCTTTCAGAAGGCCTGATGGCGCTGGCCTCGGGCGAGGGGCGTTTGGCCCTGATCCGCGCGCAACGGGCCGAGAAGTTTCTGGCAAAGCCCGAATTGACGACACTCTTGGTGGCGCAGGCTGCCGAAGCGGCGGGCGACGGTCGACGCGCAACTGAGGCCTACAAGGCGCTGGTCACCAATGAAGCCACACGGTTTGTCGGCGTGCGGGGCCTCTTGCGCCAAAAGCTTGCCGAAGGCGATCACGAAACGGCGCTGGCATTGGCCGAAAAGGCCTTTGCGCTCAAACCCAGACACACCGAGACGCAGGATATTCTGCTGAAACTGCAATCCGAGAAATCCGATTGGAAGGGCGCACGCGCCACCTTGGGCGCCAAGCTCAAGGGCGGGAGCCTGCCCAAGGATATCTACCGCCGTCGCGATGCCGTTCTGGCCTTGCAAGAGGCGCGCGGTGTGTTTGACGAGAACGCTACAACCGAGGCACGCGAAGCTGCGATTGAGGCCAACAAGCGCTCGCCCGATCTGATCCCTGCGGCGGTGATGGCAGGGCGCAGTCTGGTCGACAAAGGTGACAAACGTGGTGCGACTCGCGTGTTGAAAAAGGCATGGAGCGTGTTGCCGCATCCCGAAATTGCCGCCGCTTTTGCCGAGATAGAGCCTGATGAGACACCCCACCAACGGCTTAAGAGATTCAAGCCGCTGACCAGCCAGCACCCCGAAAGCGACGAGCCCAAGCTGCTGCTGGCCGAGCTGAACATCGCCGCCGAAGACTATCCCGAAGCGCGCCGCGCGCTGGGCAGTTTGCCGACAACACATCCAACACAGCGGGCACTGGCAATCATGGCGGCGATTGAGCGGGGCGAAGGCTCTGACGATGCCGTCGTGCGCGGCTGGCTGTCCAAGGCGCTGACCGCCCCGCGCGGCCCGCAATGGTGCTGCGACAAATGTCAGGCGATCCACGCCACTTGGCAACCGATCTGCGAGAATTGCGGCGGCTTTGACACCCTGAGCTGGCGCGAACCTGTGGAAACGGCCGGGCGTTCGACCACAGGGGCAGAACTGTTGCCCCTGCTGGTGGGGTCGCCAAACGCGCTTGCGACGGAGCCGGAAGATGACGACGATGTCATCGACATTGCCGCCTCGCCGAAAGACTAGACCAGTG
>JAHEBX010000038.1 GCA_024642045.1 Pseudorhodobacter sp.
AGACGCCATCGAGATGGCCGCCCACGCAATGATGACCACCGATACCTTCCCCAAGGGCGCAGCAGCCACGATCCAAGGCGAGGGCGGCGAGATCAAGATCGCAGGCATCGCCAAAGGTTCTGGCATGATCGCGCCCGATATGGCGACGATGCTGGTCTATATCTTTACCGACGCCAAAATCTCGCCCGCGAACCTGCAAAAACTGTTGTCGCGGAATACGGGCCCGACCTTCAACTCGATCACGGTTGACAGCGATACCTCCACCTCTGACACGCTGTTGCTCGCGGCCACGGGTCAATCGCCCGCCGCCGAACTCAAGGGCGAGGCGCTCAAGGCGTTCGAGGTCGCTCTGCGCGGCGTGATGATGGATCTGGCGCATCAGGTGATCCGCGACGGCGAAGGTGCCACAAAATTCGTCGAAGTGCGGGTAACAGGTGCTGCTTCGGACGAGGATGCACAAAAACTGGCCTTTGCGATTGCCAATTCGCCCTTGGTCAAGACGGCCATCGCAGGTCAAGACCCCAACTGGGGCCGCATCGTTGCCGCCATCGGCAAGGCTGGTGCTGCAGCTGACCGCGATAAACTCTCGATCAGGTTCGGTGATATTCTGGTGGCCGAAAAAGGCTGGCGCAATCCGAAATACCGCGAAGAAGACGGCGCGACTTACATGCTCCAGCCCGAGCTGGTGATCTCGGTGGATATGGGCCTTGGCCGTGCCAAGCGCTCAGTCTGGACCTGCGATCTGACCAACCGCTACATTGAAATCAACGCCGACTATCGCTCGTGATTTCATACTGGCTTAAATATCCCACGGGGGTTCGGGGGTGTGAAACCCCCGAGATGACCCCAAGCGCAAGGTCTGCCCAGTGAAAACCCTTCTCGTTTCCGCCGTTGCCTTGATCGACGCCGAAGGCCGCGTGCTGCTCGCCCAGCGGCCCGAAGGCAAATCCTTGGCGGGGCTGTGGGAATTTCCGGGAGGCAAGGTCGAGCCGGGTGAAACACCCGAAGCCGCGCTGATCCGCGAGCTAAAGGAAGAGTTGGCGATTGACACTTGGCAGTCCTGCCTCGCGCCCCTGACCTTTGCCAGTCACACCTACGAGGCGTTTCATCTGCTCATGCCGCTGTTTGCTTGCCGCAGATGGGAGGGTATTCCCGCCCCGCAAGAGGGGCAAAAACTGGCCTGGGTGCGGCCGCAAAATCTGCGTGACTACCCAATGCCGCCTGCAGATCTGCCTTTAATTCCAATTCTGCGGGACTGGCTTTAATTTGCGCTCTTTATTTGCTCAAATGGTCAAAAAACACGCTTAAAATCTTATAGTTTTTTTAATTCTTTCACATTAGACTCAAACAACAGACGCTGATTGGGGGATTGGCAAGATGCTTAGAACGATTTCGGTCGGAAGTTGTGTTTCCATTCAGGGGTTGCTTGTTGGCCAGATGAACGACGGTAAAATCATGGTCAAGGTTGATGAAAAGACCTATGTCGGTTACCCGGTTACCGCGCCGAAATCAGCCTGAACAGTTGAGATTAAATGAAAAAGGCCGGGAATTTCCCGGCCTTTTTCATATCTGCGGGGGCGATCAGGCCAGCGTGCGCTGGACTTCCTCGCGCTCAAAGATCTCGATGACATCGCCCTGACGAATGTCTTCATAGCGTTCAAACGCCATGCCGCATTCCTGACCCGAGATGACTTCCTTCACCTCGTCCTTGAAGCGCTTCAGTGTCTTGAGCGTGCCCTCGTGGATCACCACATCGTCGCGCAGCAGGCGTACACCAGCCGAACGGCGTGCCACGCCTTCGGTGACGATACAACCCGCGACGTTGCCAATGCCGGTGACCTTGAACACCTCTTTGATCTGCGCGTAACCGATAAAGGTTTCGCGGATCTCTGCCTTGAGCAGGCCCGAAGCGGCAGCTTTGATGTCATCCACCAGATCATAGATGATCGAGTAATAGCGGATCTCGACACCCTTCTGATGCGCCGAGTTGCGCGCCGACGCATTGGCGCGGACGTTGAAACCGATGATCGGGCATTTGCTGGCTTCGGCCAAGGAAACGTCGGTATCGGTGATCGCCCCCACGCCATAGGACAACACGCGCACGCGCACCTCGTCGTTGCCAACCTTTTCCAAGGCCTGCACGATCGCTTCTGCAGAGCCCTGCACGTCGGCTTTGACGATAACCGGCAACTCGGCCACATCCTGATCGGCCTTGGCCTTGGCCATCAACTGCTCCAGCGTGGTCGCAGCGCCGATAGCGGCGCGCTTGTCTTTGGCGGTCTTGGCGCGGTAGTCGGCGATTTCACGCGCCTGCGCTTCGGTTTCCACCACGTTCAGCGTATCGCCTGCAGAGGGCGTGCCCGACAGACCCAGCACTTCGACCGGAACCGAAGGACCAGCTTCGTCAACGCGGTCGCCCTGATCGTTGATCAGCGCACGCACCTTGCCCCACTGCTCGCCGACAACAAAGATGTCGCCCTTTTTCAGCGTGCCGTTTTGCACCAGAACGGTGGCAATCGGGCCGCGGCCCACGTCAAGTTTGGCTTCGATCACAGCGCCCGAGGCGTTGCGGTTCGGGTTGGCGCGCAGTTCCAGAATCTCCGCCTGAAGCGCGATGGCCTCCAGCAGATTGTCCAGACCCAAGCCTGTCTTGGCCGAAACCTCAACGTCCTGCACTTCGCCCGACATCGCTTCGACAACGATTTCGTGCTGCAAAAGGTCGGTGCGCACCTTGGTTGCGTCAGCGCCATGCTTGTCCATCTTGTTGATGGCGACAATCATCGGCACTTTGGCGGCCTTGGCATGCGCAATCGCTTCGATGGTTTGCGGCATGACCGCGTCATCCGCAGCCACCACCAGCACCACAATATCCGTCACCTGAGCCCCGCGCGACCGCATCGAGGTAAAGGCAGCGTGACCGGGCGTGTCGAGGAAGGTCAGCTTCTGACCCTTCTCGGTGGTCACCTGATAGGCGCCGATGTGCTGGGTGATGCCACCGGCTTCGCCCTGCACCACGTTTGCCTTGCGCAACGCGTCCAGCAGCGAGGTCTTGCCGTGGTCAACGTGGCCCATGATCGTGACGACAGGCGGACGCGGCAGCAGGTCTGCCTCGTCGTCCTTGGTTTGCTCGATCGCCTGTTCCACATCGGCATCCGAGACGCGCACAACCTTGTGGCCGAATTCTTCGATCACCAGTTCGGCCGTATCGGCGTCGATGGCTTCGTTCATCGTGACCATCATGCCCATTTTCATCAGGCTCTTGACCACATCGGCGGCACGTTCCGACATCCGGTTGGCAAGCTCGGACACCGTAATGGTCTCCGGCAACTGCACTTCGCGGAACTGCTTTTCGGGTTTGTTGCCAAAACCCATCGCCTTTTGGCGGGCTTTTTCCTGCTTGCGCTTCATTGCGGCCATCGAGCGGGTGCGACCGCCCTCACCCGCCAGCGCATCGTTCAGCGTCAACTTGCCCGAGCGACGACCGTCATCGCCGGCCTTGGCCTTGGCGTTGCGATCGCGCTCTTCGCGATCACGGTCTGTCTTGTTGCGTGCAGGGGCAAGTCCTGGCTTGGCGCCCATCGGCGCGCGCGCAATCGCGTCATCAACCGCAGGCGCTGCGGCAGGCGCAGCGCGACCTGCGCGGTCCGAGCGGGCTTCGACGGGCTTTTGAGCCTCTGGAGGCGCGGCCGGTTGCCGGCGCGAGGTGCCAAGCACATCGGCCTTGCGCTGGGCGGCCTTATTGGCTGCCTCAGACGCAGCTTCCTGACGTGCGCGCTCTTCTTCTTCGGCCTTAAGGCGGGCTGCCTCGGCACGTTCATATTCTTCACGCTCTTTGGCTTCGGCCTCTTCGCGTTTGCGGGCGCGCTCTTCATCGCGCTCGCGATCTTCTTCCACGCGGCGGGCGGCGTCTTCGGCTTCGCGGGCCTTTGCCACGCGCAATGCCGCCAGACGGCGTTCCATCTCGGCATCTGAAATGCCAGCGGGGCGCTTGGAAGGGTCACCCAGATGTGAAGCCGAGGCAGCCGCAGCGGGTGCGCCTGTTGTGCCCGGCTTTGCCACCGGCACGACCACGCGCTTGCGCTTGGTCTCCACAACAACGCTCTTCGTGCGGCCATGGGAGAAGCTTTGCTTCACCTGACCGGAACGAGGTGCGCCACCCAGGCCGAGGGGTTTTTTGCCGTCTGTATCGCTCATGCGTCCTACGTATCCTTCAAGGCGGTCTCGCCGCCATCCTGCTTTTCGGTTTGCACACGCAAACCAGAAAGCCTTGCCGCTTCCTCTACAACACGCGTCGTGAGTCCACCAGCGCCAAGCGCGGCGTGTATCGCACGTTCGCGCCCGAAAGCCAAACCCATTTCCTCGGCGGTCAGAAACCCGATGAACGAGCCCTCTCCGTCAGGTGCGCGCAGCTTCGTCTTGCCGCGTTCTGACCCGTTCGAGGCCTGTATAAGCACCCGAACCTTGTCTTTTTGCAGCCATTCCTTGACCTTCTCATAGCCCATCACGGCACCAGAGGCCTTGCGGGCCAAAGAGATCAGATCAATCACCCGCCGCAACATCAGCGATTCCACCAGATCGGCCAGTTCTTCTGGCACTTTCACCGGCTGTTTGGCGGCGCGGGCGAACAGCCCCTTTTTCGCCGCCTTATCAATCGCTGCGCGGTCGGCCGAGACGTAAAATCCCCGACCGGGCAGGCGGGCCAGAATATCCGGCACCACCATATCGTCCGGCCCCAGACAAAAGCGGATCAGACCCGCCTTTGGCAGAACCTCTCCTGTCGCAATGCACTTGCGTTCAGGATCGTCGAGCAGTTTTTCACGGCCACCGCGTGTCACGGTATTCCCCGAGGCCTGCGATCAGGCCTCGGCCTCCTCGTCTTCGTCAACCTCGTCCGTTTCGGCACTTGCCAAATCGGCGGGGTCAACCCAGCCCAGCATGACGCGGGCGGTCATTACCATATTTTGCGCTTCTTCCAACGAGACGTCAAACTTCTCAAGCACGCCTTCGTCCTTCTTGCGCTGACCGTTTTCGGTCGTCCAGCCGCCGGCCAGTTCCCAGTCGGCGCAGGTGGCGAAGTCTTCCAGCGTCTTGATGCCGTCGTTTGCCAAGGCTTCCAACATTTGGGGCGTCAGGCCTTCGAATTCAACCAGGCTATCCTCGACACCCAAAGCACGGGCAGCTTCCATCGCCTTGGTGTTGGCGGCCTCAAGGTATTCGCGCGCACGGGTCTGCAACTCGCCCGCGGTGCCTTCGTCGAAACCGTCGATCGACAGCAATTCGTCCACCTCGACATAGGCCACTTCTTCAAGGTTGGTAAAGCCTTCGGCCACCAACAGCTGTGCCATCATCTCGTCGATGTCCAGCGTATCCATGAACAGCTTGGTGCGTTCGGCAAACTCGGCCTGACGACGTGCGGATTCGTCGGTTTCGGTAACGATATCAATATCAAGACCCGTCAACTGCGACGCCAGACGCACGTTCTGACCGCGGCGGCCAATGGCCAGTGACAGCTGCTCATCCGGCACCACGACCTCGATCTTGCCGGCCTCTTCGTCGATCACAACCTTGGACACTTCGGCAGGCTGCAGCGCGTTCACAAGGAAGGTCGCCTGATCCTGATTCCACGGAATGATGTCGATCTTTTCGCCCTGCAGTTCGTTCACAACCGCCTGCACACGGCTGCCGCGCATACCAACGCAGGCGCCAACAGGGTCGATCGAATTGTCAAACGAGATCACAGCGATCTTCGCGCGCGAGCCCGGGTCACGGGCCACGGCCTTGATCTCGATGATACCGTCATAGATTTCCGGCACTTCCATCTTGAACAGTTCGGCCATGAACTGCGGGTCGGTGCGGCTCAGGAAGACCTGAGGGCCACGCGCCTCGCGGCGCACGTCCTTGATATAGCAGCGGATGCGGTCGTTTGGGCGATAGCTCTCGCGGCCGATCTTTTCGTTGCGGCGCAGAATCGCTTCGCCACGGCCGATATCGACGATGATATTGCCGTATTCCTCGCGCTTGACCTGACCGTTGATGATCGTGCCCTTGCGGTCCTTGAATTCTTCATACTGACGGTCGCGCTCGGCTTCGCGGACCTTTTGCAAGATCACCTGCTTGGCCGACTGCGCCGCAATACGGCCCAGATCCACGGGCGGCACTTCGTCGATGATCTCGTCACCCAGCTGCGGGTCCTTGAGGTGATCTTTCGCCTGCTTGACGGTCAGCTGTGCGTGGTGGTTCTCCACCTCGTCATCACCCACAACGGTGCGGATACGGGCAAAGCTGGCACGGCCGGTCTTGCGGTCGATCTTGACGCGGATGTCCATATCAGCGCCATAGCGGGATTTCGCCGCGCGCGCGAGGCTGTCCTCCATCGCCTGGATCACCAGTTCGGGATCAATCATCTTCTCGCGTGCGACCGCCTCGGCGGTCTGGAGAAGCTCAAGCTGGTTTGCAGAAGTAATCGCCATTGGAAATCTCCGGCCCTTGGGGTGGGTTAGTGTTTGGTTGTTGCAGGCGCGTCGTCTTCGTCGCCTTCGGATTCTTGCACTTCGTCGAACTCTGATTCGTCAAAGGCGCCGCTGACCTTTTTCTGCCGCAACATCTCGGTGATCAGATCATCGGTCAAAATCAGTTTCGCGTCGGACAGCCAGTCGAATTGCAGGCCGATGGTCACAGGCTCCGCGCCCTCGTCCAACTCAACCAGCACTTCTTCGCCCTCGACACCGGCCAGCATGCCCTTGAAGCGGCGGCGGCCGTCGATCAGTTCGGTGGTCTCGATGCGCGCCTCCCAGCCTTTCCAGATCTCGAAATCCTTGAGACGGGTCAGCGGGCGGTCAATGCCGGGCGAGGAAACCTCAAGAATAAAGTTTTCCTCAATCGGGTCCTCGACGTCCAGCACGGCAGAGACAGCGGTCGAAATATCGCCCAACTCATCAACGACGATCCCGCCGTCGGGGCGGTCGGCCATGATTTGCAGCGTGCGAGTGGCCCCGCCCATCAAACGGATGCGCACCAGTTCAAAGCCCAAGCCTTCGATCACGGGCGTGACGATATCGGCAAGGCGACGATCCATAGCGGTTTTGGCGATCAGATCAGACATGGGTTCCTGAAAACAAAAAACGGGCCGACAGGCCCGTGTGTGACGTGCGGTAGTTTCAGGTTTGGACCCTGAAACAGCTGTTGCAAGCGATATAGGTGGAAATGGGGGGGGATGCAAGGCCGTTGAATCTGTCTCCAATAGGGTGCAAGGCTGTTCGACCATTGGAGGCATCGTATGAGCGAGCAAAGCGGCAACCCGATGAAGGGGATCTTGTTGGTCACTTTGGCCGTGATGCTTTTTGCCTCCGCAGATGTGATTACCAAGCATTTGACCATGGCCTACGCGGTCCCTTTGGTGATGACGTTGCGATATGGCGTCAGTCTGGTGCTTTTGATCGCAACGCTGATGCCCAGGCATGGCCGCGCGATTTACCGCACGCAGCGCACCTGGCTGGTTGTGCTGCGGTCCGCTTGCCTTGCAGCGGCTTCCTTGACGATGGGGCTGGCGCTAAGGTTCATGCCCGTGGCCGAGACGGTGGCCATTATCTACCTCGCGCCCTTCCTCGTGATGATTTTGGGTGTGCGGCTGTTGGGGGAGCGGGTGGCTCTTGCGGGATGGATCGGCGCCTGCGTGGCGTTTGCGGGTGTGCTGCTGATTGTGCGACCGGGCGGCGGGCTTGACCCCTATGGCGTGACGCTTGCGCTGATCAATGCGGGTTTCAGCACCTGCTATCATTTGCTGTCGCGGATTTTGGCCAAGACGGAATCGACGATCGCCATGCAGATTTACACCTCTGGCGTGGGCCTCGTGGTGTTTTTGGGGCTGGTCCTGATCTCGGGTACCGGGCCAGTTCCAGATGCGTTTGACCTTTCGCTGACGCTGGCGCTGGGGGTCTTGGCCACCGGAGGGCATTTCCTGTTTACCGCCGCCTACCGCGAAGCGCCGGCTTCTTTGCTGGCTCCTGTGAACTATATGCACCTTGTCTGGGCGGGAATCCTGGGCTGGATCGTGTTTCACCACACCTCTGACACGCTGAGCATTCTGGGTATGGCGATGGTCGCGGGTGCAGGGGTGGCTGTGGCCGTTCGGGCGCATTTTGCGCGCGTGATCGCGCCCATCTGAGCGATCGAACCTTATTGGTCCCGCAAGCGGTCCATCACACCTACCAAAGCCTCGCTAATTCCGGGCTCTGACAGTGCGTGACCCGCCAAGGGAATGATCTGCAGCCGCGCCTTTTCCCAACCTTTGGCGAGTTTGTGCGCCGAGACGGGCGGGCAGATCATGTCGAACTGGCCTTGCACGATATCAGCGCTGATATGCGCGATCTTGGCAATGTTTTGCAGAATCCAACCGTCGGTTTCCAGAAAGGCGCCGTTGACGAAATAGTGGTTTTCCAGCCGCGCAAAGGCGCGCGAATATTCTGACGGCCCCTCGCCCATAAACCCGCCGGACTGTACGGAGGCAAGCGCATTTTCCCAAGCGGCCCAGAGCCGCGCTGCCTTACCTTCTTCGACCAGATTTCCACTGAACAGACGGCGGTGATAGGCCGCAATCAGATCGCCGCGCTCCTCCGCAGGAATGATTGCTTCAAATCGCGCCCAAAGCTCGGGATAAAACGCCGCCGCCCCACCGCCGTAGAACCAGGCCAGTTCGGCCTGTGTCGCAAGGAACACCCCGCGCAGCACGATATGGCGCGCGCGCTCGGGGTGGCTGATCGCATAAATCAGCGCGAGGGTTGCGCCCCAACTGCCACCGAACAGGATGAACTGGTCGATCCCAAGGACTTGTCTAATCGATTCGATATCGCGGATCAGGTGCCAGGTGGTGTTGTTCTCGACCGACGCATGCGGCCGCGAGCGCCCGCAGCCGCGCTGATCAAACAGCACCACGCGATAGACCGCCGGATCGAAATACCGCCGCATTGCCGGGCTGCAGCCGCCCCCCGGCCCGCCATGCAGCACCAGAACCGGGATGCCGTCAGGCTTGCCGCACTGCTCGACATAGATCTTATGGCCGTCGCCCATATCCATCACGCGCTGGTCAAACGGATCGACCGGCGGGTAAAGATATTCGACTGCGCGCTTTTGACCTGATCTATGGTCCATAATCGTCCTATATGTTGGCCATAGACTGCGCTGCCAAGCGTCCGCGCGCAAGGAGTTCTGATGACACAAACCAATACGATTGACCCCGCAGAGGTCGCAAAGTTCGAGGCAATGGCCGCCGAGTGGTGGGATACCGAAGGCAAGTTCAAGCCGCTGCATCTGATGAATCCCTGCCGGCTGGACTATATCACCAGCCAGATCGCAGCGGAATTTGACCGCGATCTGACGCAACCCAAGGCCTTTGCAGGTCTACGAATTCTGGACATAGGCTGCGGTGGCGGGCTGCTTTCCGAGCCAATGGCGCGGTTGGGCGCGGATGTGGTGGGGGCGGATGCTGCACCGCGCAACATACCCGTGGCGCGGCTGCATGCTGAACAATCGGGGCTGGTTATTGATTATCGCCACACCACCGCCGAAGATCTCGCTGCGGCGGGTGAGCAGTTTGACGTGGTGCTGAATATGGAAGTGGTCGAGCATGTCGCCGACCCGCAGGGCTATCTGACCGCCTGCCAGCAATTGCTCAAGCCGGGCGGGTTGATGATCTGCTCGACGCTCAACCGCAATCCGAAAAGCTTTGTGATGGCGATTGTGGGGGCCGAGTGGGTGATGCGCTGGCTGCCCAAAGGCACGCATGACTGGGCCAAGTTCATCACGCCCGACGAGCTTTATGCTCTGATCCGCGGCGCGGGGTTAGAGCCGGTGGACCGCAAGGGGATGGTGTTCAATCCGCTGAGTTGGAAGTGGAGCCTGTCGGCGCGGGATCTGTCTGTGAACTATGTCACCGCCAGTGTGAAACGCTAGGCAGATATCCCGCCAGAGGGTGCAAAGCTATTGGCGGGAAGAGTCACAGAAAGCATGCCTAGTCCGACGAGGATTTGGCCCAAAGGTTGATGTCCTTATGTTCCGAGATGTGGTCGATCTTGGACAATTCTTCTGCGGAAAAGTCGAGGTTGTGGATCGCCCCGGCGCAGTCGATGACCTGCTCGGGCTTTGACGCTCCGATCAGAGCAGAGGTGATGCCGCCATTTCGCAGAACCCATGCGATAGCCATTTGCGCAAGGGTCTGACCCCGCGCCTGTGCCATCGCGTCCAGCGCGCGGACAGAGGCGAGCGCATCAGGCGTGATGGTGGCGGGATCGAGCGATTTACCCTGCGCGGCGCGACTGCCTTCTGGAATGCCGTTCAGATATTTCTTGGTCAAGATGCCCTGAGCGAGCGGCGTGAAAGCGATTGAGCCGATGCCAAGATCGGCCAGCGTGTCCTTGAGACCATCGGTTTCGACCCAGCGGTTGAGGATGTTGTAGCTGGGCTGATGGATCACACAGGGCGTGCCGAGGCGCTTGAGGATCGCGGCAGCTTCGCGGGTGCGCTCGGAATTATAGCTGGAGATGCCGGCATAGAGCGCACGGCCCGAGCGAACGATATAATCAAGCGCGCCCATGGTTTCCTCAAGCGGCGTATCGGGATCGTAGCGGTGCGAGTAAAAGATATCGACATACTCGAGACCCATGCGTTTCAGGGACTGATCGCAAGAGGCCACCAGAGACTTGCGGCTGCCCCATTCGCCATAGGGGCCATCCCACATGCCATAGCCTGCCTTGGACGAGATGATCATTTCGTCTCTATACGGGCGGAAATCGGTTCGCAGGATCGCGCCAAAGGCGGTTTCGGCGGAGCCCGCCGGCGGGCCGTAGTTGTTCGCCAGGTCGAAATGCGTGATGCCAAGATCAAAAGCGGTCTGGCAGATCGCGCGCTTGGTGGCGTGGGGGGTATCCTCGCCAAAATTGTGCCACAAGCCGAGTGAAACGGCGGGCAGTTTGAGACCAGAAGCCCCACAGCGGCGGTAAATCATCTTGGAATAGCGGTCGCCTGCGGCGGTATACATCTTGGGCCCTCTCTCGAATTGCACCGCGCAGGATGTGTTGCAATCCGGGATGGGGTCAAGCGAAAGCGGAACTTCGCGCGCATAATGTCGGAGCCAAAATAAAGTGATCGGCTATACGTTGTGCTTTGTTGATGCAATCGGCATACTGATGAACAAAAGCTTGAGGTTTGGATGGATCGAGGTTCGGCAGGAAAAGTTTCGGCGAG
This sequence comes from Pseudorhodobacter sp., assembly GCA_024642045.1. Lineage (GTDB taxonomy): Bacteria > Pseudomonadota > Alphaproteobacteria > Rhodobacterales > Rhodobacteraceae > Cypionkella. The sequence continues at coordinate 11,239 of JAHEBX010000038.1, forward strand.
GTTGTTTATGGCTGCGCTTTTGGCTGTTGCGACCGGACCCGCTGGAAATGCACTGGAACGACTGGATTTTTCGGTCACCGGCGCGCCAAAAGACCTCGAAGCCGAATTGCGGAGCGCCTCGGTTCTTATTGCTTCGGAAAAGGCGGGAAAAGGCACTGCTCAAGAGGTGTTTGCTGATGCTCGCGCCGAATATTCCAATCTGCTGAATGCTCTCTACGCGCGCGGCTATTATTCCGGGGTGATCCACATCCTTATTGATGGCAAAGAAGCGGCGGCCATCTCGCCTTTGAAAACCCCTTCGGCGATCAAAACAGTCAAGGTGGTGGTTGAGCCAGGCCCCGCATTTCGCTTTTCCAAGACAAAAATTGCCCCTTTGGCCGCAGGAACAAAGCTGCCCAAGGGGTTTGCCATCGGCGAGGCTGCGGAAAGCGGCGTGATCCTGGATGCGGTGACGGCCGGGGTTCTGGGCTGGCGCAAGCAGGGCAATGCCAAGGCAAAGGTTGCCTCTCAAAGCCTGACCGCTGACCATGCCAAGTCGACGCTTTCGGCAGATATCAGCCTCGCGCCCGGACCCAAGTTGCGGTTTGGGCGGCTCAAGGTCGAGGGACTTCAGCGGATGCGCGAGTCGCGGGTACGCGCGATTGCCGGACTGCCGGAGGGTCAGGTGTATCGCCCGCGCGACATGGATACGGCGATGTCGCGGTTGCGGCGCACGGGCGTGTTCAAATCAACTGTGCTGGTCGAGGATGATGCGATCACGTCGCCCGATATTCTGGGCGTCACCGCCAAACTGGTCGAGGAAAAGTTGCGGCGCTATACTTTTGGCGCCGAGATTGCGTCGGCTGACGGGCTATCGCTGAATGGTGAATGGCTGCACCGTAACTTGTTTGGTGGCGCCGAGCGGCTGACGCTGAGCGGGTCAATCACCAATATTGGCGCTCAGGGCAACGGGACGGACTACACGCTTGGGGTAAATCTCGCGCGGCCTGCGACCTTTGATGCCGATACGACCGCCAAGGTTGGGGTCGAACTTGGTAAGCTGCAGGAAGTCGATTTCGACGCCGATTATTTTTCGACCAGCTTCGGGCTTGATCATGTTTTTTCGGATTCGCTGACCGGGTCGGTGTCGCTGTCGTATGATTATGCGCGCGTCACCGATGTGACGGGGCGAACGACATTTCGGGCCGTGTCGGTGCCGATTGGTCTGATCTGGGATCGGCGGGACAGCAAGACCGATCCAACGCGCAATATCTACGCCTCGGCCGAGGTAAAGCCGTTTCTGGGCTTTGGTCTGACCGATAGCGGCGTGCGGGCGACGCTGGATCTGCGCGGATATAAGGCGCTGGGCGCAGCGCGGCGCTTGGTGCTGGCAGGGCGGGTGCAGCTGGGGGCAGTGCTTGGCGCGGGGCTTGCGGGAACGCCGCGCGAAGATCTGTTTTATTCGGGCGGTGCGGGCACGGTGCGCGGTCAGCCCTATCAATCGCTGGGCGTCGATGTTCTTAGGGATTCGAGCGGCGCGACCTATACCACGGGCGGCAAAAGCTTTGTCGGTGGATCGCTCGAGGCGCGGGTCAAGGTCAGCCAATCCTTTGGTGTGGTGGGCTTTTTCGATGTCGGCCGGGTAGATGCGGGCGGGTTCTTTAGTGACGGCAGCCTGCAATCTGGCGCAGGGCTGGGGATCAGATACGCCACGCCGGTTGGGCCGATCCGGCTGGATGTCGCCGCTCCGGTGAGCGGCACTACGGGCAGCGGCGTGCAGATCTATGTGGGATTGGGGCAGGCATTCTGATGCGGTTTGGATGGGCCATATTGGCGATGTTAGTGCCGCTTTCGGCCGTGGCCCAGACGCCGGCGGATGATCGTGACTATCTGACGGCCTTTCTGGAAGACACGCTTTCGGGCGCGGGGCGCAAGGTCACGGTGACCGGATTTCAGGGTGCGCTGTCGTCGACCGCCAGCCTGAGTGAGCTGACTATTGCCGATGATCAGGGCATTTGGCTGACCTTGCGCGATGTCAGCCTGGACTGGAGCCGGTCAGCGCTTTTGTCGGGAAAGGTCGAGGTTACCGAGCTGACCGCCAAGGATATCGAACTGGCGCGATTGCCGGTCAGTGACCCCAAGGCCGCGACGCCAGAAGCGGGCGCGTTCAGCCTGCCCGAACTGCCGGTGTCGATCAACATCGGCAAGATCGCGGCCGATCACATCAGCCTTGGCCCGACGGTTTTGGGCCAACCACTCGAGGCGCGGCTGGATGCCTCGATGCAGCTTGCCGATGGGCAGGGCATGGCAAAGCTGCTGCTTGAGCGCAGCGATGCGGGGCCGCAGGGCAAGATCGACCTGAGTGTCGAATACGCCAATACGGACCAGAAACTGACGATTGATCTGCTGGCGCAAGAGGCCGCAGGCGGAATTGCGGCCACCAAACTTGGCCTGCCCGATGCGCCTTCGGTGGCGCTGAAGATCAAGGGTGCGGGGCCGCTGAGTGACTTTGCCGCTGATGTGGCGCTGACCACCGACGGGATCGACAGACTTGCGGGTCAGGTCACTCTGAAAGGCGTGGCGGAGGGTGCGACGGGTTTTGCTGCGAATTTGTCGGGCGATCTGGCACCACTGTTTCTGCCCGCCTATGCCGAGTTTTTCGGCAATCAGGTGGCGTTGAAGGTAGACGGGCAAAGATGGCCCGACGGGCGGCTTGCGCTGAAACAGATGCAGGTTGCGGCCAAGGCGTTGCAGCTGGATGGCCGCCTTGCGCTTGCGGCGGACGGGTTGCCGCAAAGTTTTGATCTGCATGGCACAATGGCCTCACCGGATGGTCAGCCCGTGCTGTTGCCGCTGACCACAGCGCAGCAGGTGCGTGTCGATACGGCCGATGTCAGCTTGAGCTATGACGCGACTCAGGGTGACGGATGGGTTGCCGATATCGGCGTAAAGGGCTTTGCGCGCGAAGATTTCCGCGCCTCGGCTCTGTCGGTCAAAGGATCGGGGCGGATCGCGCGGGTTGTGGGCAAGCGGCAGGTTGGCGGCAGCTTGCGGTTTCAGGCTGAAGGGCTGGACCCCAAGGATCAGTCCTTGGCGCGCGCGCTGGGTTCCGTGGTCTGGGGCGATCTCGTCGGCTCGTGGCGCGAAGCGACCGGCATGGTCAGTATCGGCAAGTTTGAACTGACCGGTGAGAATTACGCAGCGCAGGCCTCGGGGCAGATCGAAGGGCTGGCCGATGCCTTTCTGGTCACAGGGCAGGCCAGCGCGCAGATGCAGGACTTATCACGCCTTTCGGGTCTGGCGGGGCGCAGCCTTGCGGGCTCTGCGGCGCTGACGCTCAAGGGCAACGGCAGCCCGGTAACCGGCGCCTTTGATCTGGAGACCACGGCGACCGGACAAGATATGCGTGGCAGTGTCCCGCAGCTTGACGCACTTTTGCGAGGTCAATCGCGGCTGGCGGTTTCGGTCTTGCGCACCACCACTGGGATGAAGCTGCGTTCGCTGAGCGTTAATGCGCAAAAGCTGCGGCTCGAGGCGCAAGGCAACCTTGCTTCGGCGGGCAGCGATGTGACGGCGACGTTGAATTTTACCGACCTGAGCAGCCTTGGCGACAGATATCGTGGATCGATTGAAGGTCGGGCGCATTTGACCGGCACGCTGAGTGAAGGGCGTGTCAGTCTTGATGCGGGCGCGCGCAACCTTGCGATTGGCCAGCCCGAGGCGGATAAGTTGCTGGCAGGGCAGTCGACAGTCGGACTGGATCTGGCACTGAAAGACGGCAAGCTTCGCGTCAGCCGGGCTGACCTGACGAACCCGCAGATCGATGTTAAGGCGACAGGACAGCTGGACGGCGAACAGCAGCGGGTGGCGTTGCAAGCGCGGCTGGCAAATCTGGCTCTGTTAGTGCCGCAATTTCCCGGTCCGGTCACTGTATCGGGCACCGCTCTGCAAGACACGGGCGGCCTGACGCTGGATCTGGCAGGTCAGGGGCCGGGGCAGATTGACGCGACGGTAAGGGGGCGCATCGCTGCCGGCTATAAGGCGGCCGATCTGGCGATCAAGGGCAGTGCACAGGCGGCGCTTGCCAATGCCTTTCTGGGTTCGCGGTCCATTTCGGGGCTGACAACGTTCGATCTTCGGCTGAGCGGGCCGCTCGGCCTCGCGTCGCTGTCGGGGCCGGTGACCCTGTCGGGCGGGCAGTTGGCGGATCCGGCGCTGAAGTTTTCGTTGCAGAATATCGCGGCCAAGGCAGAGCTGCAGCAAGGGCGCGCGGCGCTGGGCGCCAGTCTTGACGTCTCCTCGGGTGGCAAGCTGACGGTGCAGGGCTCTCTCGACCTTGCCGCGCCCTATGCAAGCGATCTGTCGGTGAATGTGCAGAGCGTGGTGCTGAGCGATCCCGAACTTTATGAGGCGCGGCTTAACGGCAACGTCACGGTCAAAGGTCCGCTGACCGGCGGCGCGATGATTGCGGGCACGATCCGGTTGGATGAAACGGAATTGCGCGTGCCCTCGACCGGGTTTGGCGGGGCGGCGGGTCTGCCTGACCTGCAACACGCACACGAGCCCGCCGACGTGCGCGCCACCCGTCAGCGTGCGGGTCTGATCGAGGCTGCGGGAGCCGCGGCGCGTTCGGGCCCCGGCTTCGGGCTTGACCTTGTGCTCTCAGCGCCGGCGCGGCTGTTCGTGCGCGGGCGCGGGCTGGATGCCGAACTGGGTGGCGAGCTGCGGCTTTCTGGTACGACCAATGCCGTTTCGCCGATCGGGTCGTTCAGCCTGATTCGCGGGCGTCTGGAAATTTTGGGCAAGCGGTTGGACCTGACCAATGCCTTGTTGCAAATGCAGGGCACTCTGGTGCCCTATATTGATGTCAATGCGACCACGCAAAATGACGGTATCACCACGGGAGTCGAGATCGTCGGCCCCGCGTCGGACCCGAAAGTGCGCTTTACCTCTTCGCCACAACTGCCCGAAGAGGAGGTGCTGGCGCAGCTTTTGTTCGGGCAGGGATTGCAGAACCTCTCGGCGTTTCAGGCGATCCAGCTGGCCAATGCGGTGGCCACATTGGCGGGCCGCGGCGGTGACGGCATTCTGATGAAACTGCGCAGCAGTGCGGGGCTCGACAATCTGGATGTGAAAACCGGCGCCAATGGCTCGACAGAGGTGACTGCCGGGAAATACCTGAGCAAGAAGGTCTATTCCGAAGTGACCCTTGATGAGACCGGCAAGAGCGAGATCAACCTGAACCTCGACATCAGCAAATCGATCAAGTTGCAGGCCAAGTCAGGCTCTGACGGGCAGACCGGGCTGGGGATTGTGCTGCAAAAAGATTACTGAGGCGGGTGCTTGCGCAGACGGCGGTAGCGTTCTGCATCGACCGCTGCGCCAAGCAAGACCGCATAAGCGCTGACATAGAGCCACATCAGCAAGACAACGACGGCACCGATCGAGCCATAGATGCGGTTGTAGGAGGGGAAATTCGCAAGGTAGAGCATGAAGCTGCGCGTCGCGAAATACCACAGCACCACGGCCACCAGCAGCCCCCAAGACAGCAGCGGCGGGCGGGCATGGGCGTAGTTTGGCCCCAGCCGGTAGGCCAGGCCAACCGCCAGCACCCCCGCCACGATCCCAAGGATCATGTTGACTTCGGCCAAGGCAAAGCGCTGGGCAATATTGGGCAGATAGTTCACAACCAGCGGCAAGACCACTGCCATGGTCAGCGCCGCAAGCACCAGCCCCACCAGCACAAAGGTCAGCACAAGTGCGCGCAACTGATGCCAGTGGCCCGAACGATTGGGCAGATGGTGGATCGCATTCAACCCGCGGATCAGCGCCGCCACCCCCGCGCGCGCCGACCACAGCGCCAGCGCGGTCGACAGCAGCGTGGTCAGCCCCAGATTGCCCGAATTCACTGACAAAAGCGCGGTGATCTGCCCTGCGATCAGATCAAAGGCCTCGGGCGGGAAAAAGCCGCGCAGAATCTCCAGCTCTTGGCGGATCACTTCGGGGTTGGACACAAAGCCCCAAATTGCAATCACTGCCGCCGCCGCCGGAAAGATTGCCAGAAAGGCATAAAAAGCCACTCCGGCGGCAATCAAATCAATCTCGGCTTGCTCAATCCGGCGGTAATAGCGCAGCAAGATTGCCAGCAAAGACTGAGGGATAAATGCCTTCATAGAGCCGCATCGTCGCGTTCAAGTCGCAGGCGCAACTCGCGCAGAACCGGCAAGACCGAGCGCACCCGTTCTGCCCCCAGCGCCTTGACCACCTCGCCGATCAGCGGCGCGACCGAAGCCACCGCCGCATCGCGCGCGCGCCGACCCGAGGGCGAGATCGCCACGAATTTCTGGCGCGCGTCATCCCAGTCGGGACGCACATGGATGTGGCCCGCCCATTCCAGCTTGGCCAATGTGTTCGTCATCGCACCGCGCGTGACATGAAAGGCGCGCGCAAGTTGACCCGGCGTGCGCTCTTCATTCAGCCGGACAAGGTGGTTCAGAACGGAAAAATGCGACAGCTCCATCCCTTTGGGCAGCGCCTTCGAGATGCGGTTGCGGGCAAGCTGATCCGCCATGAACAGCTCGCCAAACAAGGTTACCGCAAGGTCTTCGGTCTTGTCGTTCATGGCCCTGTGAACTCTCGATCATGGGTCAGCGAGGGCACGCGGGCGCGGGCTTTGGCAACCTGCGCAAGGTCGAGGTCAACCAGCGTGACACCCGGCTCGGTGCCGCCATCGGCCAAAACCTCGCCCCAAGGTGCCACGGCAAGCGAATGGCCATAGGTCTGGCGGCCCTTGCCCTGCGTTTCGGGATGAAACCCGGTTTGGGCAGGGGCCAGCACAAAGCAGCCGGTTTCAATGGCGCGGGCGCGCAGCAGCACATGCCAATGCGCAGCACCGGTGATGTGGTTAAAGGCGGCGGGAACCGTCAGAATGTCCGCACCCGCCTGCGCCAAACGGCGATACAGATGCGCAAAGCGCAGATCGTAGCAGACCGTCATGCCGATCTGGGCAAAGGGCGTCTGTGCCAGCACCGCCGCCGCTCCGGGGCGATAGCCCGCGGATTCGCGGTAAACTTCCGTCTCGGTCACATTGACGTCGAACATGTGGATCTTGTCATAGCGCGCCGCAATCTCGCCCGTGGGCGCGATCAGAAACGAGCGGTTGGCAAAACGGCCGTCGGCATCTTGGGTCAAGAGCCCCAACGAGCCGATCAGCAGCCAGATGTCCAGCGCCCGCGCCTCGGCACGCAAGGCGGCAAGGGTGGCATCCGCGGCCTCCAGCCGCAGGTTGGCGCGTTGATGGTCGCGGTTGGAGGACAAAAGGTTGGTGCATTCCGGTGTCAGCACAAAGCCAGCACCCCCCGCCGCCGCCGCACGGATATGCGCCAGCGTCTGGGTCAGATTGGCGACAGCATCATCACCAACGTTCAGCTGCACCAATCCCGCCCGCATCAGGCCAGCATCGCGTCAAGTTTGCCGGCACGCTCAAGAGCATGCAGATCGTCGCAGCCGCCCACATGCTTGCCGTCGATAAAGATCTGCGGCACCGAGGTGCGGCCCGTGCGTTGTGTCATCGCGGCGCGAAGTTCGGCCTTGCCGGCCACGTCGATCTCGGAATAGGCGACGCCCTTTTTGCGCAGCAAACCTTTGGCGGCGATGCAATAGGGGCAGGTTTGGGTGGTGTAAATCTCGACAGGTTTCATCACGGGGGTCCTTACAGTCTGAATTGACTATAGGGATTTAGGCTTCCTTAGCAACGCGTGCCAGAGCAAGAACAGATATCCCGATTGCGCCCTGTGCAATGCAGGCCTCGGCAGCGGCGGCAAAAGTGGCGCCCGAGGTCATCACGTCATCGACCAGCAGAATGTGCCGCCCCTCGATGCGTGCGGCGCGGCGGGGGTGGGCGGTCAGAGCTGTGGCCATATTGGCAAAGCGATCCTCGCGCCCGCGCCCTTCCTGACTGTAGGTGTTGCGGCTGCGGATCAACAGATCAGGGCAATGTTGCAGCCCCGCGGTGCGGGCGATTGCCCGAGACAGCAGCGCGGCCTGATTGTAGCGGCGTTTCAGCAGTCGGGTCCAATGCAGCGGAATCGGTGCGACCAACATATCGGGCAGCAGGATCGGCGCTGCGGCGCGCAACATCCAGGCGGCAGCGGGGCGGGTGAGATCAAGCCTGTCACCGTGTTTGAACGCCAGAGTGATACGCCGCGCGTTTTCCTTGTAAAGCAGCGCCGCGCGCCCTTGCGACCAAGGCCGTGCGGTTGCGATACATTCATCGCAGAGCGCCAGCGGATCGTTATCCTCGCCCGGCAAAGGTATACCGCAATGGTGGCAGACAAGGCCCGAGATAAACGGCGTGTCGCGCCAGCACTCACCGCACAGACCAAAGTCGGTTGTGACCCGCGCGTCGCAGGTCAGGCACTGCGGTGGATAGACCACATGCAGCAGATCTTGCATTCCCATCCCACGCTCCTATGGTCCGCAGCCATGACGCCCCAATTGACCGACCGAAACGCCCTGTCCCTGCACCGCGCCCGCGCGAGCGCGCTGTTTTTGCAGCAAGAGGTTGTTGCCGAAGTGCAGGATCGCCTCAGCGAGGTTAACAAAACCTTTACGGATGCCTTGGTGGTGACTGGATTTCCGCAGGTTTGGCCAGAATATCGCACCATTGAGGATGCCGAGATCCTGGCCGTGCAATCCGAAACACTTGATTTGGTGGTGCACGCGCTGGCGCTGCATTGGGCAAATGATCCGGTGGGGCAGCTGGTGCAATGCCGCCGGGCGCTGCGGCCCGATGGGTTGTTCCTTGGGCTGATGTTTGGCGGCCAGACCTTGCACGAGTTGCGCGCTTGTCTGGCGCAGGCCGAGGCCGAAATCAGCGGGGGGTTGTCGCCTCGCGTTTTGCCGATGGCCGAGATCCGCGATCTGGGCGGGCTGTTGCAGCGCGCAGGCTTTGCGCTGCCGGTGGCAGACGGTTTCGCCAAGACCGTTCTGTACCGCGACGCTTTTCATCTGATGCGGGATTTGCGGGCCATGGGTGAGGGCAACGCCCTGCACGCGCGGCTGCGACGGCCAACGCCGCGACGTGTCTTTGAGCGGGCGGCGCAGATTTACCAGGATACCTACGCAACGCCCAAAGGCCTGATCCCTGCGACATTCGAGATTATTACCCTGACCGGTTGGGCCCCGCATGCGGCGCAGCAAAAGCCTTTGCGTCCCGGATCAGCCCAAGCGCGACTGGAAGATGCGCTAAAAGCCGCAGTGAAACCTGGTTGACGCCGCGCTGCTCCGCGTTATCTGGGCTTAATGAGAGGATTTGTCATGACCGATATTGTTGCAGGCTCCGGACGACTAGCGCATGCCCCGGCAGACCATCCAAGCGTGAAAGCACCCAAGATCGGGGTGCTGCTGGCCAATCTTGGCACGCCTGACGGCTATGATTATTGGTCCATGCGCCGCTATCTGAACGAGTTTCTGTCTGACAAGCGGGTCGTCGATATCAGCGACTGGATCTGGCAGCCGCTGTTGCAGCTGATCATCCTGTCCAAGCGCCCCTTTACCAGCGGCGCCAATTACAAGCTGATCTGGAACCATGAGAAAAACGAAAGCCCGCTGCTGACGATTACCAAAGATCAGACGGCCGCGATTGCGCAGGCGCTTGGTGCCACGCATGGCGATGAGATCATGGTCGATTTTGCCATGCGCTATGGCAATCCCTCGACCGAGTCAAAGGTCAAGGCCATGGTGGCCGCGGGTTGCGAAAAGATTTTGTTCTTTCCGCTTTATCCCCACTACGCGGGCGCGACCTCTGCCACCGCCAACGACGCCTTCTTTGCGGCGCTGATGAAGGAAAAGCGCCAGCCCGCCGCGCGCACGGTCAAGGAATACTTTGACCATCCCGCTTATATAGAGGCGCTGGCACAATCGGTCGAGCGCACCTATGCGGGGCTCGATCACCGCCCCGATGTGCTGGTCACCAGCTATCATGGCATGCCGATCCGCTATCTGATGGAAGGCGACCCCTATCACTGCCAATGCGCCAAGACCACCCGGCTTTTGCGCGAGCGGTTGGGCTGGGAAAAGGGGTCAATCGACGTGACCTTTCAGTCCGTATTTGGGCGCGAGGAATGGTTGAAGCCCTATACGGTGAACCATGTCGCCGAGCTGGCCAAGCAAGGTAAAAAGCGCATCGCTGTAATGGCGCCTGCATTCTCGGCGGATTGCATCGAGACGCTGGAAGAGATCAACGGCGAGATCCGCGAATCGTTTGAACACGCGGGCGGCGAAGCTTTCACCTATATCCCCTGCCTGAACGATGAAAGCGCCCATATCACAGCGCTGGTGCAGGTGATCGAGGCCAATCTGGCAGGCTGGATCTAACCGCAGAGGGCTGGGCAAAAAGATCTGGGCAAAAGAAAAGGGCGGCAGGTTGCCCTGCCGCCCAATCCAAACGTCTGTCTAAGATTAGTTAGACGAAACTGCAGCAGCGATGATCACGAGCAGCAGCAGCGGAACAATGATGCCACCAGCCGACGACGACGTTGCTTTCGCAACGACTTCCGGCTCCATCACTGGTTCAGCCATGCCACCAGCGAAAGCGGTGGAAGCAGCAACCGACAGAGCGGCCGCGAGAGCGATCTTTTTCATATGTGTTCTCCAGTTTTAGCATGCCGCCAAATTCGCAGAGGCGACGGCACGCACCCAAGAATATTCCTCGTACCTGATCTCTACTCTGGAGCCTTGGGGAAAAGCAACTGAGTCAAAACGCAAGCGCCAAACGCGCCGATGTTTTTCGTCAATTTTACAACACCTTTCGTGCTAAAATTGCACTCGGCAACAAAAGCTGAAACGGCAATGCGGAATAAGCAGGCAATTGGCCCATCTGTCGGCCCCGATATGGCCGACAGCACAACAACTTAGAGCAGAATTGTCAGAGCAGCCGAACCTGAGTGCCGACTTTGGCAAGGCTGTAAAGCTCGAGGATATGCTCGTTATAGAGGCCAATGCAGCCACCCGAGGACCGACGCCCGATCTTGCGGGTGTCATGGGTGCCGTGGATGCGATAGGCGGGCCAACTCAGATAGAGCGCGCGCACACCCAGCGGGTTATCTGGCGAGCCGCCCGGCACCACATCAGGCCAGTCGGGGTGCAGCCGGTGCTGGTCCGCCGTGGGCCGCCAGGTCGGGTTCTCGACCTTCTGAATCACCTTGGTCACGCCGCGACGAGTCAATTCCTCGCTGATCGGCACGGAAGACGGATACAGTTTGTAGATCGTCTGATCTTCCGACCAATAATGCACCGCGCGCGAGGCCAGATCGGCCAGGATCACGCCGTTCTTGGTGTTTTCAAAATAATCCTGCCAGTTCAGCATCCGAAAGCCGGACAGGTTGTTGCGAACGGGTCCGGTGAGGGGCGTGTCTGGTTCGGTGGTGCCAACGGTCTGCGCGAATGTCGGCATGGCCGCCGCAGTCAAGACAGTGGCGGCACCCCCTACAAACAAACGGCGGTTCAGGTTTTTGCGAGTTTCGGCGGTCATCCGCAGATCTCCATTTATAGCTGCTCTGGGCAGCTTTTACCGCTTTGGATCTGCGGTCGCAAATCAAAGGAATGTTAATCGGCGACGACGCGCTGGCTTTGCGGTGTTTTTGCCGACTAGAGTTTGAAACTCCGAACGGATTTCGCTAAACAAAGCCAAAGCAAAGGCCGGAACGGCTTGGTTAGGGTATAAAATGAACAGACGAGCAGTGGTGTTAACGGGCGGTGCCCTTCTTTTGGCGGGCTGTGCAACGCCGGCGCCGCCGGTGGATACGAACGGCAATGCTTTGCCGCAGGTCTACAGGATCGACGCGAAAACCGCCGAAGAAATTCCGTTTCGCTTGCTGGATGCCGTGAACAGCCTGCGCTCGGCCAAGGGCGTGCAGACTGTAGCGTATAATGCCGCGCTGAACGCCGCCAGTTTGACCCATTCGCGTGACATGGCGGTGCAGAACCGGCCTTGGCATTTCGGGTCGGACGGCTCTTCGCCGCTGCTGCGTGTGCAGCGGGTGAATTACACCGGAACCTTCCTTGGCGAGGTGATTTCAGAGACTTATCAGACCGAGCTGGAAACGCTTTCGGCCTGGATGGCGGACGCAGACACCCGCAACATCATTCTGGACGCCCGCGCCCGCGAGATCGGTTTTGCCTGGTATCAAGAGCCGTCGGGCAAGATCTGGTGGACGATGCTGACGGGGGGCTGAGCCAACCCCTGCTGAGCCGATATGCGAATGGGGGCCAATTGGCCCCCTTTGTCATGGCAGGATACGGATGGGCGTATTGGTCTGGATCATCGAATAAATGTCTTCGATTTCGCGATCCGACACGGCGATACAGCCCGCTGTCCAATCTGGCCGGCGCGGTGTGCGAGGGCGGCCCGAGACCTTTTTCGGTGGCCCGCCGTGGATAAAGATGTCGCCGCCCGGTTCTTTGCCCTGCGATGCCGCATAGTCGCGGT
>JAHEBX010000182.1 GCA_024642045.1 Pseudorhodobacter sp.
GCGGTCCCAAGTGATCTTGGGCGTGGCGTAAAAGCCGGTCGCTGACAGCGAAATCCGCGCTTGATAGGACCAAGCGGCGACTTGGGCAAAGCTGAAAGTTTCGCCCGCTACCCGCACCATACCATTGCCAAAACGCACGGTTTGCGCGGGCACGCCGTGCTTGCCTGCGATGAACTCGGCCATGCGGTCGCGGATGGTCTCGCAGGCATTTTGCGCCGCCATTCCGTTCATATCCGATCCGGACGAGGCGGCGGTGGCCGAGGTATTGGGCACTTTACCGGTGTCTGTGGCGGTGATTTTCACTAGCGCCGTCTCAACCCCAAAGACCGAGGCGGCTACTTGCGCGACCTTTTGGTTCAGCCCCTGACCCATCTCGGTGCCGCCGTGGTTGAGGTGGATCGAGCCGTCCTGATAGACATGCACCAAGGCGCCGGCTTGGTTCAGCCATGTCAGAGTAAAGGAAATCCCGAACTTGACCGGCACCAGCGACAGACCACGCTTCAGGATCGGGCTTGCAGCGTTCCAGCGCGCGATCTCGGTGCGGCGCGATTGATAGCCGGCAGAGGCTTCGAGCTTCGCGGTCAGATCGTGGCCGATGAAATCCTCGACCTGCATGAAGTAGGGCGTGGTTTGCGGCGCGGACCGAGCCGGCGAATGGGGGCCACCAAAGCGGTGGCCGGTGCCGGCACCCGAGGGGCCAGCTTCGGCATAGAAATTGGCACGCCGCACCGCCAGCGGGTCCATCCCGAGCGCAAAGGCCGCGTGGTCCATCACGCGCTCAATGCCGATCACCCCTTGCGGCCCCCCAAAGCCGCGATAGGCGGTGGCGCTTTGGGTGTTGGTCTTCAAGCGGTGGCTTTCGATGCGGATGTCAGGAAGGTGATAGCAGTTGTCGGCGTGCAGCATGGCGCGGTCAGCTACCGCAAGGCTGAGGTCCTGCGCCCAGCCACAGCGGATCAGATGGGTAAACTCGACCCCCAGCACGCGGCCCGTCGCATCAACGCCCGCGCGATAGGTGATGCGCAGATCGTGGCGTTTACCGGTGATCATCATGTCGTCGTCGCGGTCGTAGCGCATCTTGCACGGCCACCCCGTGGCGCGCGCGGCCAGAGCGCAGGCGATGGCAAGCGCATTGCCCTGGCTTTCCTTGCCGCCAAAACCGCCGCCCATCCGTCGGGTTTCAACGCGCACATCGGCCATGTTCAGGTGCAGCGCATGGGCAACCTTGTGCTGAATCTCGGTCGGGTGCTGGGTCGAGGACAGGATGTGCATGCCGTCATCTTGCGGGATCGCGGCGGCGATCTGGCCTTCGAGGTAGAAATGCTCTTGGCCGCCGACCTCGAAACTGCCTTCGAGCTGATGCGGGGCGGTGTCGATGGCGCGTTTGGCGTCGCCCTTGGTCCAGATCACCGGGCCGGCTTCAAAGCGGGAATTGGCGGCGAGCGCCTGATCCACGCTGAGGATCGCGGTGCGTTCGGCGTAAGTGATCTTGCCAAGGCGCGCAGCGCGGCGGGCGGCGTGGTGGGTTTTGGCGATGACCAGAAACACGGGCTGGCCGAGGTAATGCACGGTTCCCGTCGCCAGCAGTGGTTCGTCATGGGCCGAGGGGCTGCAATCGGGCATTTCGGGCCAGTCTGCAGCGCTGAACACCGCGACGACACCGTCAGCGGCGCGCACCGCCGCGAGGTCCATCGCGGTGATGTCACCATGCGCACAGGTCGAAAGCCCAAAGGCCAGATGCAGCGCGCCCGTGGGCAGCGGGATGTCGTCGAGATAGCGTGCGGTGCCAGCAACATGCAGGGGGGCGCTGTCGTGCGCAAGCGGTTTGCCGATGCTCATCGCGACACCTCCAGCACATTGGTGGGCGTGCCCGCGAGGTCGTGGAAATAGCGGATCAACAGGTTTTGCGCGGCCTTGAGGCGGTAGGCGGCCGAGGCGCGCATGTCTGAGAGCGGTTGGAAATCCGAGCCAAACGCAGGCAAGGCGGCGGTTACAGTTTCAATCGACCAGGGCTGGCCGTCGAGTGCGGCCTCGACAGCGCTTGCGCGTTTGGGGATGCCAGCCATGCCGCCAAAGGCAATGCGGGCAGAGGTGACGCGCCCGGCCTTCACTGTCACGTTGAAGGCGCCGAGGACGGCCGAGATGTCTTGGTCAAACCGCTTGGAAAGCTTGTAGCACCGCAGTGCCGGTGCGATCTCGGGGATAGAGATGCCCGCGACGAATTCCGAGGTTTTGCGATCTTGTTTGCGGTAGTCGAGGAAGAAATCCTCGAGTGGGATCGATCGCAGATCGTCGCCTTGGCGCAGGTGCAGGGTCGCCCCCAGCGCGATCAGCGCAGGCGGGCCGTCGCCGATCGGCGAGCCGTTGGCGATATTGCCGCCGATGGTGGCGGCGTTGCGCACCTGTTCAGACGCATAGCGGCGCAGCATTTCGGCAAATGACGGGTGCAGCGGCAAAAGTGCCTCGCGCAGTGCCGTGATAGTGACGCCCGCGCCGATGTGCAGCCGCCCGCCCGCGCGTTCGATCTGTTGCAGATCGCTCATGCGGTTCAGAAACACAGGCTTGGGCAGATCGCGCAGCTGTTTGGTGACCCAGAGTCCGATGTCAGTGGCCCCTGCGATCAGGGTGGCCTCGGGGTTTTGCAGATACCAGGCTGCGAAATCGTCGCTGTTGGTGGGGGCATAGGCGCCGGGGAGGCTGTCTGCCTCCCCAGACCCCTCCGAGGATATTTCCGCCAGTATGAAAGCGGCGGTCAGGTGTTTGGGGATCGGGGAGGCCTCGCTGGCTTGTGCGGCACGGATGATCGGCGCATAGCCGGTGCAGCGGCAGAGATTGCCGGCGAGTACCGTGTCGTGGTCACTGCGGCCATTGGCGTGCCCCACGGCCATGGAGACGACGAAACCCGGCGTGCAAAAGCCGCATTGGCTGGCGTGGTGGTCGACCATTGCGGTCTGCACCGGATGGGGTGTGCCGTCGGGGGCCGTGAGGCCTTCGACAGTGCGAACGGCCTTGCCGTGCAGTTGCGGCAAAAACAAGATGCAACTGTTCAGCGCGCGCACGCCGTTTGCATCGGTGACCATGACGGTGCAGGCCCCGCAATCGCCTTCGTTGCAGCCTTCCTTGGTGCCGCAAAGACTGCGGTCTTCGCGCAGGAAATCCAAAAGCGTCCGCGTTGGGCTGCAATCCCCAAGGCGGACCGGCGTTCCATTCAGGAGAAACGCAACTTCGGTCATGGTATATCCTGCCGCGGTCTCTTCATGGGCCCAATGCGCACCCACCCGATGCGGCGTAAAGCGGGTCGCGCGGCCTTTCGGGCACAAGGCCCTTGCAGGTATCAAAGCGGAGGCGCGGGCGTTTGGCAAGGCCTTTCCCCCGCTCGCGGGCTTCGATAGGCTGCGCCCATGACCCAGACCCGATTCATCCATTTGCGCACCCACACCGAACATTCGCTGCTGGAAGGGGCGGTGCCCGTCAAAGCGCTGATCAAGATGTGTGGCAAGCACCAGATGCCCGCTGTGGCGGTCACCGATACCAACAACATGTTCGCGGCGTTGGAGTTTTCTGTTTACGCCAAAGAGGCGGGCGTGCAGCCGATCGTGGGCTGTCAGGTATCGCTGGCCTATGATCCACCGGCGCAGGGTGAAAAGCTGCGCGCGCCGGCCCCCGTGGTTCTGCTGGCGCAGAACGAAGCGGGTTATATGAACCTGATGAAGCTGAACTCGTGCCTCTATATCGACAAGGGCGGGGCGCTGCCGCAGGTGACGGTTGAGGAACTGGAGCGCCATTCGCAAGGTTTGATCTGCCTGACAGGCGGGGCCGAGGGACCACTGGGGCGGCTGATCCAAGGCGGTCAGGTGCCAAAGGCGCAGGTGCTGTTGGAGCGGCTGGCGCGGGCCTATCCCGACCGGATCTATGTGGAATTGCAGCGCCATCCGGGTGAAGGCGGGCGGCTGACCGACGGCGAAGCGGGAACGGAACGCTGGTTTGTCGAGCAAGCCTATGCGCTGGGCCTGCCACTTGTGGCAACCAATGACGTCTATTTCCCTGCCGCCTCGATGTATCAGGCGCATGACGCGTTGATCTGCATTGCCGAGGGCGCCTATGTCGATCAGCAGCAACCGCGCAGGCGGCTGACCCCGCAGCACTATTTCAAGACCGAAGCCGAGATGGTGACGCTGTTCGCCGATCTGCCAGAGGCGATCGAAAACACTGTCGAGATTGCCCGCCGCTGTGCCTTTGCCGCCTATAAACGCAAGCCGATCCTGCCGAAATTCGCCGACGACGAGGTCAACGAGCTGCGACGTCAGGCCAATGAGGGGTTGCAGAACCGCCTAAATATCATCCCCCATGCGGTCAGCCTCGAAGAGTATCAAGCGCGTTTGGATTTTGAGCTGGGCATCATCGAAAAGATGGGCTTTCCGGGCTATTTCCTGATCGTGGCCGATTTTATCAAATGGGCCAAGGACCACGGTATTCCGGTGGGGCCGGGCCGGGGTTCGGGGGCGGGGTCGCTGGTGGCCTATGCGCTGACGATCACCGACCTTGATCCGCTGCGCTATGCCCTGCTGTTCGAGCGGTTTTTGAACCCCGAGCGGGTCTCGATGCCCGACTTTGACATCGACTTTTGCATGGACCGCCGCGAAGAGGTGATCCGCTATGTGCAAGAGAAATATGGCCGCGACAAGGTCGGGCAAATCATCACCTTTGGGGCGCTTTTGTCCAAGGCGGCGGTGCGGGACGTGGGTCGCGTGTTGCAAATGTCCTATGGTCAAGTGGATCGCTTGTCCAAGATGATCCCCGTCGAGGGGGTGAAACCGGTCAGCATCACCAAGGCGCTGGCCGATGAGCCGCGCCTGCGCGAAGCCGCCAAGGAAGAGGTTGTCGCGCGTCTGCTGGATTACGGTGCGCAGATCGAGGGGCTGTATCGCAACGCCTCGACCCATGCGGCGGGGGTGGTGATTGGCGACCGTCCGCTGGATGAGTTGGTGCCGCTGTATCAGGACCCGCGTTCGGACATGCCCGCCACGCAGTTCAACATGAAGTGGGTCGAGCAGGCGGGCTTGGTCAAGTTCGACTTTCTGGGACTCAAGACGCTGACCGTCATTCAAAACGCAGTGGATCTTTTGAAACTGCGCGGGGTTGATCTGGACATCAGCCTGATCCCGCTGGACGACAAGGCGACCTACGAGCTTTATGCGGCGGCCAAGACGGTTGCGGTGTTTCAGGTGGAATCCAGCGGCATGATGGACGCGCTGCGCCGGATGAAACCGACCTGCATCGAAGATATCGTGGCGCTTGTGGCGCTGTATCGGCCCGGTCCGATGGAGAATATTCCCACCTATTGCGAGGTGAAAAACGGGCTGCGCGATCTGGAATCGATCCATCCGACGATTGACCATATTCTGGCAGAAACCCAAGGGATTATCGTTTACCAGGAACAGGTTATGCAGATCGCGCAGGTCATGGCGGGCTATAGCCTTGGCGGGGCCGATCTGCTGCGCCGCGCGATGGGCAAAAAGATCGCCGAGGAAATGGCCAAAGAGCGCCCCAAATTCGTCGAAGGGGCCAAGGCCACCCATAACGTCGATGTCAAAAAGGCGGGCGAAGTCTTTGACCTTTTGGAGAAATTCGCCAACTATGGTTTCAACAAATCCCACGCCGCCGCCTATGCGGTGGTCAGCTATCAGACCGGCTATCTGAAGGCCAATTACCCCGTCGAGTTCATGGCGGGGGTGATGAACTGCGACATCCATCTGACCGACAAACTTGCGATCTATAAACGCGAGGTTGGCAAGCTGGGGATCAAGACCATCGCGCCCTGTGTGAATGCCTCGCTTGCGACATTTACCGTGCGCGAGGGGGCGGTGGTCTACGCCTTGGGCGCGCTCAAGGGGGTCGGCGTCGAAGCGATGCAGTTGATCGTGCAGGCGCGGGGCGACAAGCCCTTTGCCACGCTTTTCGAATTTGCCCGCCGCGTTGACATGAAGCGGGTCGGCAAGCGTCCGTTGGAAATGCTGGCGCGCGCTGGGGCGTTTGATGTGCTCGACTCCAACCGCGCGCGGGTCTTCGAGGCGCTGGACAGTCT
>JAHEBX010000183.1 GCA_024642045.1 Pseudorhodobacter sp.
CTGCTTGTCCCGCTGCCGCGGTTGCCGGTCCAGACGACCTTGGTGGTATAGTCATGGTGCATGTGATCCCCCCTTGCATCGTTCGCGTGCCTGGCCATGATAGTCACGCCGGGACGACCCGCGCCAGTGCCACCTCACGCGGGACGACCCGTAAAAAGGAGCCGTCATGGCTTGGTTCTATATCGGCATCGCGGGGCTGCTTGAAATCCTCTGGGCCTTTGCGATGAAGAAATCGGCAGGCTTCACCCTTTTGGTGCCCAGTGTCATCACCGTGGTGGGTGCTGCGGCAAGCATGGTGGTGCTGGCCATGGCGATGAAAACCATGCCCTTGGGCACCGCCTATAGCGTCTGGACAGGCATCGGCGCGGTGGGGGCCTTTGCGCTGGGCATTGCCGTGCTGGGTGAGCCGCTGACGCCGCTGCGGGTGCTTGCGGCACTGCTCATTGTCTCGGGGCTGGTGCTGATGAAACTGGCGAGTGTGGATTAGCGCGCGCCAGCCCTGTGCGGCGCGCTTAGCGCCCCTTCCAGACCGGATCGCGTTTTTCGGCGAAGGCCTTGGCGCCCTCAAGCTGATCCTCAGAGGAATAGAGCCGGTCAACAGTCGGCATCTGCCGCTTGGTGATGCGGTTCAGTGCGTCTTGAAAGCGCATGTTTTCCGCCTCGCGCACCACTTCCTTGATCGCGGCATAAACCAGCGGCGGCCCACTTTCCAACAGCCGCGCCAGATCCCAGGCCTTGGCCAACAGGTCCTCGGGCGCGCAGATTTCCTTGACGATGCCCCAGCGATGCGCCTCATCGGCGTCAAACCAGCGCCCCGTCAGCAGCAAATCCATCGCCACATGATAGGGAATGCGCTTGGGCAGCTTGATGCTCGCCGCGTCCGCCACGGTGCCCGAGCGAATTTCGGGCAACGCGAAGGTCGCGTTTGACGAACACAGGATCAAATCTGCTGACAGCGCCAACTCCAGCCCGCCGCCGCAACAAATTCCGTTGACCGCCGCAATCACCGGCTTGTTCAGGTTCGGCAATTCCTGCAGACCACCAAAGCCGCCGACGCCGTAATCGCCATCCACCGCGTCGCCGCCCGCCGCTGCCTTCAAATCCCACCCGGGGCAGAAAAACTTTTCACCTTCGGCCCGCAGAATACAGATCCGCAGCGCATCGTCATCGCGAAAGCGGCGAAACACCTGCCCCATGATCCGGCTGGTCACCAGATCAATCGCATTCGCCTTTGGGCGGTCAAGCGTGACCTCCAAAATAGCGCCCTCTGCGCGTGTCCTGATCGGTCCGTCGGTCAACATCTGCATCATTTTATCCTTACCAAAGCATCCACCGCGACCGCGCCTTCGGGCTTGACCAGGATGGGATTAATCTCGATTTCTTGCAGCTGCGCATCGCCCGCCATCCGCGCGCCAAGCCGCACGGCCATCGCGGCCACCGCCGCCACATCGGCGCGCGCCCGCCCGCGATACCCGTCCAGCAACGGCCAAAGCCGCAGCCTCCGCATCGCCTGCAACACCTGCGGCGCGGTGACAGGCCAGATCAGGGTCACCGTATCGGCCAGAACTTCGGCCGTCACGCCGCCCATGCCCAGCGTCAGCGTCACCCCGTAAACCGGATCGCGCTGCAGCCCCAACAGCACCTCGGCCACAGCGCCGGTGACCATTTCCTCGACCAGATAGCCGGTCGCCCCCGCCATCTCGGCCTGTCCCTCCAATGAGGTCAGACCCAAACGCACTGCGCCTGCTTCGGTCTTATGCGCAAAGCCAAGGCCTTTGAGCGCGAATGGCGCGTGCAGACCTGCGGCTTTTGTGGCCAAGTCCGAGAGTCTGGCGCCGGTGACCGAGGCAGGCACCGCGACGCCCGCCGCTGCCAGCACCGCTTTGCCATCCGCCTCGTTCAGCATCCGGGCCTCGCCCGCAACCACAGGTGCAATGGGCCGCCAGCCCGCGACACCCGCCGGCGTCTGCGCCGCGCGGATCGCGGCCAAGGCGGTCTCCAGCCCCAACAGGCTGCAGACCCCCTGCGCCATCAGCGCCTCAACCCGCCCCTCGCCAAAGTTTTCGGCCATCGAGGCCACCGGCAGCGCGATCTTTCCCGTCGCGCGTTGCGCAGCCACAATCGAGTCAAACGCCGGCTGATAGCTGGACGGATCGCAACGATCCGCGCGCGGGCTGTCGATGATGTAAATCCCAGCGTCATAGGGCTGCAACATCGCCGAGAAAACCTCTGTCGTCTTTTCCAGATCACCCCATATAAAAGTATGATAATCCAGCGGGTTAGAGATGGTCGGGATCGGGCCCAAGACGTTGAACAACCGCTCATGCGTCGCTGGTGGCACTGCGGGAAAGGCCAACCCAAAGGGCGCTGCAAGATCGGCCACCAAGCCCGCTTCACCGCCCGAACACGACAGGCTGCACAGCCGCGTGCCAATCTGCGGCCCGTGCACGTGAAAAATCTTCAATGTCTCGATCAACTCAGAAGGCGAATTGACCTCGGCCACACCGATCTGGCGCAGGAACGCTGACGAGGCTGCTCCACCCCCAGCAAGGCTGGCGGTATGGCTGGCGGCGGCAGTGCGGCTCAACTCGGTCTTGCCCGATTTGATCGCCACAACCCCTTTGCCGGCGGCGCGCGCGCGCTCGGCAAGGGTTGCAAAGGCCGCCGCATCGTCGATCCCCTCGATATAAAGCCCCAAAGCGGTCACGCGTGGATCGTCAATCAGCGCACCCGCCAACTCGGCCAGCCCCACCATGGCGGCATTGCCCAGACAGGCAACATAGGCCACTGGCAAGCCGCGCTGCTGCATCCCCATGTTGATCACGATGTTCGACGACTGGCTGACCAAGGCCACGCCCGCCTCAACCCGAACCCCGCCGTGCTGGTCCGGCCACAACAGCGCCCCGTCCAGATAGTTGATCACGCCATAGCAATTCGGCCCCAGGATCGGCATGTCGCCCGCCGCCGCCACCAACTCTGCCTGCAATTCAGGCGCTCCGGCTTCGGTCCAGCCCGAGGCAAAGCAAATCGCCCCGCCCGCCCCCATTGCCGCAAGGTCGCGCACCACTTCGACCGTGGCAAAACGGTTCACCCCGATAAACACCGCATCAGGCGGCGACGGCAGATCGGCAAGGCTGGCATAGGCGCGCAACCCCCCGACTTCGGGCTTAGTGGGATGAACGGGCCAAACCTCGCCCGCAAACCCCATCTTGGCACATTGCTCGATCACGTTCAGCGCCCATCCTGCGCCAAGCACGGCGATGGTCTTTGGGCGTAAAAGGCGGTTCAGGGAGGTCATAGTTTACCTTGCACAGTTTGAAAGACCCGGTGCGCGCGGCCCCGGTCCGTGGGATATTTATAGACAGAGGCTGGCGAGAACACCCCGAATGTTCGCGCTGCCCAGACAAAATCCCTTTCGAGATGCGGTCAAAGGCCATCGCAACCGAAAGCCTCAACGGCAGGGCGCACACAGGTTGCCTTCAGGCACCATGCGCGCGCAATAATTCGCGGCTGATGATGTGGCGCTGAATCTCGCTGGTGCCTTCCCAGATCCTCTCGACCCGCGCATCGCGCCAGATGCGTTCCAGCGGCAGTTCGTTCATCAACCCCATGCCGCCGTGGATCTGGATCGCCTCATCCGCGATCATCGCCAGCACTTCGGTCGCTTTCAGTTTCGCCATCGACATATCGGCCTCGGTCACTGTGCCCTGTTCGTATTTCCAAGCGGCCTCGCGCGTCAGCAATTCGGCCGCCTTCAACTCCATCGCCATATCGGCAAGTTTGAACGAGGTGCCCTGAAACTTGCCAATCTGCTGGCCAAACTGGCGGCGCTCGGCGGCATAGGAAATCGCGTGGCCCAAGGCCCGCTCGGCGCGCCCAAGGCAGGTCGAGGCCACTTGCAGCCGCGTCGCCCCCAACCATTGGCCCGCAACCTCGAACCCCTTGTGGACTTCACCCAAAATCTGCGACTTCGACAGACGGCAGTCGTCAAATTCCAGGATCATGTTGTTATAGCCGCGATGGCTGACGTTCTGATAGCCGTCGCGCACGGTAAAGCCCTTGGTCCCTTTGTCGACCAGAAAGGCCGTGATCAGCTTTTTCTTGCCGCGCGCGGTGTCTTCCTCGCCCGTCGCCACCCAGACGATGGCGAAATCAGCAACATCGGCGTGGCTGATGAAATGCTTGGTGCCGTTAAGGATGAAATCATCGCCATCGGCCCGCGCAAAGGCCTTCATCCCGCGCAGGTCAGACCCCGCGCCGGGTTCGGTCATCGCCTGACAGTCGTGCTTTTCGCCGCGCACGCACGGCAGAAGATAGTGCTCGCGCTGATCGCCCACACAGGCAAGCAGGATGTTCGAGGGTCGCGACACGCAGTTCCAGTGCAGCGCATAGTTGGTCTTGCCCAGCTCTTTTTCATACAAAAGCCAGGACATCGTATCCAGACCCGCGCCGCCGACATCCTCGGGCATATTGGCCGCATAAAGTCCCGCAGCCCGAGCCTTTTGCGACAGCTCGCGGCGCAGCTCGGGGCGCAGAATACCGGTGCGTTCGACCTCGGCCTCATGCGGATAAAGCTCGTTTTCCACGAAATTCCGCGTCGCATCGACGATCATCTGCTGTTCTTCTGTCAGTCCGAAATTCATGCTGTTTCCTTACGGATCAACGTTATAAGTCATGCCGTCCACTGCCAGCGCCTGTCCCGAAATCATCTTGGCCCCGTCCGAGGCGAGATAGAGCGCAAGGGCCGCCACATCCTCGGGGTCCGACAGCCGCTTGAGCGCGGTGCCGCTCGCATAGCCCTGCCGCACGGCCTCGGGCGTCATGCCTTTGGCGGCGGCTTCCGCCTCGATCACACGGTCAATCCGCGGGCCGTTCACCGAGCCGGGGCAGATCGCGTTGGCGCGGATGCCATAGGGCCCCAGTTCCATCGCCACGGTTTTCATCAGCCCGATCACCCCCCATTTTGCCGCCACATAGGGTGCGCGATAGGGCGTGCCATAGAGCCCGCTCGTCGAGGAGGTGAAAATCATGCAGCCCGATTTCGCAGGCTTCATCATGCGCGCCCCGTATTTGGCCGCCAGCATCGCACCGTCAAGGTTGACGCCCAGACATTGGTGCCAGGCCTCCAGCGGCATCTCGTCGATGCCCGCCGTCGGCCCCTTGATGCCGGCATTGGCGCAAAGCACATCCAGCCCGCTCCAAGCCTCGGCGATCTCTTCGAACAGCATCGCCATGCCGTCTTCGGAACGCGCATCGGTGTGGCTGCCGCGCATCCCCGCAGGCAAGGCGGCGATCTGGTCTTGATCCACATCCGTCACCCAGACGCGATAGCCGGCCTCGGCAAAGGCGTGGGCCATCACCAATCCAATGCCATTCGCCCCTGCGGTGATCAGAACGCGTTTCATTTCTTTTGCCCCACCGCGCGCCCCGCGCCCTCGGGCAAGGGCAGTCCTGCCTGCGCCTCGGCGATGGCGCGCAGTTTGGCCCAAACCTCGGGCGCCGCCGGGCAGGCTTTGCCCGAAGCCATGTTCACATGCAGGCACAGCTGTTCAATCGTGGCGACGCAGTCGTCCCCCTTCATGATCCGCACAAAGGACCGGAAACGCTTTTCGTCTGCCGAGATGATCTGCAAGGTTCCGGTCAACGGATCACCCAGCTTGGCCTCGCCCAGATGGCGGATGTGTGTCTCGGCGGAATAAAAGCTGTTGCCCGCCGCCACATAGTCCATCCCCGCCCCGATCAGGCGCAAAAAGTTGTCGATGGTTTCCGAGTTGGCAAAGTAATAGCGACTCTCGGTCATATGGCCGTTATAATCGATCCAGCCGGGCAGCACCTGCATCTGTGCCATGACCAAGGGCTCGGCTTTCGGTGCACTGTCAATCTCGGCATGAAAGGCCACGGCGCGCGCCGCGTCATGCTCGCGCAAAACCTTGCCCGCGCCCCAGTTGCGATCTTTCAGCGCGCGCAGGAACCCGATCAGGTTGCTGTCGCGGATACGCTCCAACTCGCGGATCGTGTGCATCCCCGATTGCGCGTCGGACTGGCCCGCGATCAGATCGACCAGCTCGTCGTTGAACT
>JAHEBX010000039.1 GCA_024642045.1 Pseudorhodobacter sp.
TGACCATATTGTCGATCCGCCCCGTGCGGCGGTAATCGCGCGCGACAAAGCGGGGCATGTATTCCTGCAAGATCGCACTGTCCGCGCGACCGCCACGCAGCGCCTGCGGGATCTTGGCAGCATCGACGCCTGCATCCAGCGCCAGTTGGGTGGCCTCGGCCACGGCTAGAAAGTTCAAGCCACACAGCACTTGATTGATCAATTTGGTCGTCTGGCCTGCGCCCACTGGCCCCATGTGAGTGTAGTTGCTGGCAAGATGGCGCAGCACGTCATAGGCCTCGGCGACATCCGCCTCGCTGCCCCCCGCCATCAGGGTCAGCTCTCCGGTCTGCGCTTTGGGAGCGCCGCCTGACAACGGGCTGTCAACCCAGCGCAGGCCGCGCTCTGCCGCCTTGGCCGCGAAGGCTTTGGTCGCCTCGGGGTCGATCGAGGACATGTCGATGATCAGCGTCCCCGCTGCGGCCCCCTCGGCGACGCCAGCTGCGCCAAACACCGCGCGCTCGACGATATGGGGGGCGTTCAGGCTGGTAATGATCACGTCAGAGGCGGCTGCGGCCTCAGCGGCCGATCGGGCCGCAACCGCGCCCTTTGCGACCAGTTCCGCAACCTTGGCGGCGTCAAGATCAAACACCGTCACGCGGTTTTCGGTCGCCAGCAGCCGCGCGCCAATCGCGCCGCCCATTGCGCCCGCGCCAATCAGGGCGACTGTCTTGCTCATTGAATTTCCTTTGACATCTGCGCGATCAGCGCCGCGACAATCGCCTCGGGCCGCTGATCAATATCGACACTGAGAGAGGTCTCGTCCAGCTGCGGCGGCTCAAGCGCTGCGAATTGGCTGTCAAGCAGGGCAGGCGGCATGAAATGCCCCGCGCGGGCCTGCATGCGGGCCGCGATCACGTGTTTGTCACCTGAAAGATGAACAAAGCACACCTCGCCCCCCGCCGCCGCGCGGATCTTGTCGCGGTAGCTGCGTTTGAGCGCAGAACAGCCCACCACCACTTTCCCCTCCGCCGCCTGCAAGCTTGTCCCGACCCGTTCCAGCCAAGGCCAGCGGTCCGCGTCATCCAAAGGCTGGCCCGCCGACATCTTGGCGATATTGCTGGCAGGGTGCAGATCATCGCCGTCAATAAACCGCGCGCCGATGGTTTTGGCAAAAGCCGCGCCGATCGCTGATTTGCCGCAGCCCGAGACGCCCATGATCACAAAGCGGTCCATCAGAGCGAAATCGTGATGCCGCCATCGACATAAAGCGTGTGGCCGTTGACAAAGGACGAGGCCGCCGATGACAAAAAGATACATGCGCCGACGAGTTCGTCGACGTTGCCCCAACGCCCCGCAGGTGTGCGCTTGGCCAGCCAGTCCGAAAAGGCCGGATCCTTGACCAGCGCCTCGTTCAGCGGCGTGTCAAAGTATCCCGGAGCCAGCGCATTGCACTGCAACCCGTATTTCGCCCAATCGGTCGCCATGCCCTTGGTCAGATTGGAAACCGCCCCTTTGGTCGCGGTATAGGGCGCGATGCTGGGACGGGCGAGGGCACTTTGCACGCTGGCCACATTCACAATCTTGCCTGCCTTGCGCGCGATCATATGGCGCGCCACGGCCTGACCGACGTGAAACACCGAAGCGATATTGGTTTGCAGCAGTTTTTCAAAAGCCTCGGCGGGGAAATCCTCGAGCGGGCCGCGATGCTGCATTCCGGCGTTGTTGACCAGAATGTCAATCGCGCCATGCTCGGCCTCAAAGCCATCAACCGCGGCGCGCACCGCGTGGTGATCGGTTACGTCAAAGGGCAGCTGCCACACCTTAGCGCCTGTCGCCGAAAGTTCGCCCGCCGCGGCGTCCAGTTTAGCCGCGTCGCGCCCGTTCAGCACGATGCTTGCCCCGGCCGCCGCCATCCCCTTGGCCAAGGCAAGGCCAATTCCCTGCGAAGACCCGCTGATCAGGGCACGTTTTCCCGAAAGATTGAACAGCTCTATACTCATTGGAACCTTCTGCGTTTTGGGGTCGACAAGGGGCCGTTCCCCTGTTTATGTTATCGATAACACGGCCTGTCAAGACGCGGAGTTTTTGATGATGAGCAAACCTGAAATCCTGCAGGTCGGTTTTTACCCTGAATGGGATCAGGTGCCTCTGGACGCGGCCTTTACAATGCATCGCTATTTCGAGGCGGCTGACAAGCCTGCTTTTCTGGCCGAGGTTGGAGCGCAGATCACGGGCATCGCGACGCGGGGCGAGTTGGGGGCCAATCGCGCGATGATCGAGGCGTGTCCGAACTTGAAAATCATCTCGGTTTACGGCGTGGGTTACGATTCGGTCGATCTGGCCGCCTGTCGTGAACGGGGCATCCGCGTGACCAACACGCCCGATGTGCTGACCGAAGATGTCGCAGACCTTGGCGTGGCGATGATGTTGGCGCAGTCACGTGGGATGATCGGCGCCTCGGCTTGGGTGCGCGACGGGTCTTGGGCGGCCAAAGGGTTATATCCGCTGCAGCACCGCGTCTGGGGGCGGCGGGCAGGGGTGCTGGGGCTGGGGCGTATCGGCCTTGCGGTGGCCAAGCGGCTGGAAGGTTTTGGCATGCAGATCTCGTATTCGGCGCGTGCGGCCAAGCCCGAGGCAAGCAATTGGGCCTTTGTGCCCGACCCTGTCGCCTTGGCGCAGGCCTCGGATTTCCTGTTCGTCACGCTGGCGGCATCGGCTGAAACGCGCCACATCGTCAACGGCGCGGTAATCGCAGCCCTTGGGCCGGCGGGGATGCTGATCAATATCAGCCGTGCTGCCAATATTGACGAAGAGGCGCTGTTGCGGGCGTTGGAAAGCGGCGGACTTGGTGCTGCTGCCTTGGATGTGTTCGAGGGCGAGCCCGCGCTTAACCCGCGATTTGTCGCGCTGGACAATGTGCTTTTGCAGCCGCACCACGGCTCTGGCACCTATGAAACACGCAAGGCGATGGGGAGCCTTTTGCGGGAAAACCTGCTGGCCCATTTTGCCGGTCAGCCTCTGCCAACGGCGGTGTTGTGATGAAAGCAATCGTGATCCATGCGGCCAAAGATCTGCGTATCGAGGATCAGGACATCGCCGATCCGTCGGCGGGCGAGGTGCAGATTGCCATGGCTGCGGGCGGCATCTGTGGCTCGGATCTGCATTATTACAACCACGGCGGCTTTGGCGATATCCGCCTGAAACAGCCGATGGTTCTGGGCCACGAGGTCGCAGGCCATATCACCAAACTAGGGGCAGGGGTGACGGGGCTTTCGGTCGGCCAGTTGGTCGCCGTGTCGCCCTCGCGACCTTGCGGGGCCTGTCGCTATTGTTTGGAAGGGGCTGCGAATCATTGTCTGAACATGCGGTTTTACGGCTCGGCGATGCCCTTTCCGCATATACAAGGCGCGTTCCGGCAAGTGTTGAACGCTGATGTCAGCCAATGTGCTGTGGCCGACGGGCTGAGCGCGGCAGAGGCCGCGATGGCAGAGCCGCTGGCCGTGACGCTGCATGCGACCCGGCGCGCGGGACCAATGTTGGGAAAATCGGTGCTGGTGACGGGATGCGGCCCAATTGGCATCTTGTCGATCATCGCGGCGCGCAGGGCGGGGGCGGATCATATCGTGGCGACCGATTTGTCGGATTTCACTCTGGCAATGGCAAAACAGGTCGGCGCAGACGAGGTGATCAACACCGGCCATGATCCCCACGGGCTTGATCGATTTCGGGCACAAAAGGGCAGTTTTGACGTGCTTTATGAATGCTCTGGCGCGGCACCTGCCTTGGCTGCGGCAATCCACGCCATGCGCCCGAGGGGCGTCATTGTGCAACTGGGGCTTGGCGGCGATATGACCCTGCCCGTTCAGGCCCTGACCGCAAAAGAGCTGTCATTGATCGGCTCTTTCCGGTTTCATGAAGAGTTTTTCACCGGCGTCAGTCTGATGCAAAAGCGGCTGGTGGATGTGCGTCCTTTGATCACCCAGACCGTGACTTTGGCGGATGCGGAACAGGGGTTCAAACTTGCCTCGGATCGCAGCCGCGCCGTAAAAGTGCAAATCGCCTTTGAGTGAAACCTGCCAGATTACGCCAAAGCTGTGATCTGCATCCTGTGCGGGCTGCGCTATAATTTGCCGAGCGCGCAAAATCCAAGCAGAATTCTGTTTACAAATGCAACCAATAGGCGAACACTGATTTTATAAATTCAAGTTTTTTACTGTAAATTTGTTCTTACCTGATGGAGGTCCCTGTCGTGGATCGTCTGCTCGCGGGTCAGCAATTAATTCCGGGTCAAGAACTAGTTTCCTTGCGAGATTGGTTTCGGCTTGCTCTTGGCAGTGATGGATCTGTCGCAGTCTATCGCACGTTGACGCGCTACAGCTCCTTGCTTGCTCCGGCAAGTGGCACTGGTGCAACGCTTGTCATGCAGGGCGACGGGAACTTTGTGGCTTATGGTGCGAACGGGGCCTATTGGGCCACAGGCACGGACGGGCATCCGGGTGCTTATGTGGTGATGCAGGATGACGGCAATCTGGTGGTTTACGGCCCCAACAATGTCGCACTCTGGGCCTCGAATACCGTGCAGGATATGGCCGCTTTGGTTGTCCATACGCGCGACTCGCGGGGGTATACCTACAACCAGACTTCGGAATCGCTCAAGGAATTCGCCCGCGCGCTTCCTTGTTTCCTTGCGATGCAATGGCCCGGATATACCACGGGGATTGTCGAAGACCGGATCAACGGCGAGCCTGTGGTCATTCAATGGTGGAAGGGCTGGTGCCAGAATTTTCTGGGCTTTTTACCCGCGAGCCCGCTTCCGGGCGGGGTCGGCGGCGAGGTGGGGGTTTACCGTCGGATCCCCGGCAAGGCTCGGCCTGCCTCGTTGCCGTTTCTGCCCCCGCTGGTCGCTGGCGATCTTTTGTCCCGCATCGCTCATCTGACCGATGAAGACCTGTGGTGGCCAGCGCCCGACCTTGG
The DNA here is from genome assembly GCA_024642045.1 of Pseudorhodobacter sp. Classification (GTDB taxonomy): domain Bacteria; phylum Pseudomonadota; class Alphaproteobacteria; order Rhodobacterales; family Rhodobacteraceae; genus Cypionkella. The sequence goes on from JAHEBX010000039.1 coordinate 4,957, forward strand.
GGCTGAAATCGAATTCAAATTGATAAACCCGGTCACCGGAACCGAATTCTTTTCGGGCGAAAAGCAGCGGGGCTATTGGTTGGCCAAGTGGATGGATGATCAAAGCTTTGCCCAGTATCGGCGCGATGTTGGCATTATAAACCCAACAATGCCGGAATGGTTTCCCGGCAATTCGCGCACGCCTGCCGATCCTTCGGATTTCATCATGCAGTTCACGGTGAACGGCAAAATCTATCCCAGCCTTCCTCCCGGTTTGCCCGTGCCGCGCGCGCAAGGTCTGTGCCCGATCACGGGCGTCAGCCGCGCGCGCGATACGTTGGATATCTTTGCAGCACCTGCAGGGGTGGTGCGCACGGCTGGCTGGAAACCCGCCTTTAATGACGGATGGCATGGGGGCTGGGATATTGCGGGCCCCCGGCTGCCGGGTGGCACGTCAATCCAAGTGGTTTCACGCAGCACCGACAAGCTGGATATCTTTGCCGCTGATGAGACCGGCCGCATCCTTACCGCCGCATGGGAGCCGGGTTTTACCGATGGCTGGCATGGCTGGCACGCGATCCGCGACGGGCGCGCCGCCCCCGGTGCGGTGGTGAGCGCCGCCAGTCGTTCGGCGGACAAGCTTGATGTTTTCGTCACCGGCACCGACGGACAGGTTTATACGGCGGCATGGGAGCCGGGCTTTACCGATGGCTGGCATGGATGGTGGCCAATCGCGGGTGTCAGCGTGCCGCAAGGGGCTCCGATTCAGGTTGCCGTCAGCCGTCTTGATACGCTTTCGCTGTTTTGCACGGCCATTGATGGGCGCGTGATGACCAGCAGTTGGTCGCCTGTACAAGCCACGTGGGCGCCTTGGACACAGGTGCTGGATGGTCGCGCCGCCCCCGGCGCGCCCGTGACCGCAGTCTCGAGTGCGCCCGGACAAATCGATCTTTTCGTTACCGGACTGGACGGGCGCGCCTATACCGCGCGCCAGCCGGCACGGCGCAGAGGTGGCGCACCCTGGAGCGGTTGGGTTGCGATCGGCGATGCGCGCTTGCCACAGGGCGCGCCGATCAATGCCGTCAGTCGCAGCAGGGGTAAGCTGGATATTTTTGCCACCGATTTGATGGGGCGCGTGATCTCGGCGGCATGGTCTCCCGAGGGCGCTCAGGGGTGGAAAGGGTGGTGGCAGATTGCCGGTGGTCAGGCGTTGCCGGGGGCTGCTGTCGCAGCCGTCAGCCGAGCGCCTGACAAGCTCGACATCTTCGTCACTGGAATCGACGGGATTGCCACGACGGCCGCTTGGGAGCCGAGCTTTGGCGGAGCTTGGCACGGTTGGTGGAAAATTCCCGGATTTTGACTGAGACTTTGGGTGAACTTCTAAGTCTATAGCTCTGATTTTGTGCACTAATATTGAAATAAGACTAATGGTTTTTGGCCTTTGAACGGTGACCTTCGTTCCGATCTGAACTGCTCAAGTGCCCATCGATAAAACGAGGAGGTGACTGAACCATGTTCCTATTTGCCCGGATATTTGCAGGACGACGCCCGTGCCTTTACCTTTGATCCTTGCAGGGCCAATCCTGCGGCGGGTCGACGCCGAAGTATGTTCGGTTTGGATCGCCCTTAAACGCGCAGCGACGGTTGAGATGCGGGTCTGGGCGGGTACGCAGCTTTCCTCGGGGGCGGGGACGGTCGTCTCAGGGGACGCCGCTCTGGGCAGCGGTCAGGCACAGACGCGGCGCTTTGGTGCCAATCTGCATATCGCTGTCGTCTCGATTGATCTCAAGACCGCGCCGCCCGTCGCGCTCGCGCCCGGAGCTTTGCACAGCTATGATGTCCTGATTGACGGCGCGGCGAGTTTGCGCAGTGAGGGTTTGCTGCGCGACGAAACCGAAAACCTTCGCATTGACGGTGTTGATCCCAAAGCGCCGATGCATCTGGCCTTGGGGTATGACACCGACAGGTTGCCGTCGTTTGTCACGCCTGCTGCGACTATTCCTGCGTTGCGAATGGCGCACGCCAGTTGCCGGCGGACAAACTTTCACGGGTATGATGCGATGGGCTGGCTGGATGATTTTATCAAGGCCAACAAGACCACGCCTGCCGAAAGGCCACAGCAGCTCTTTCTGACCGGCGATCAGATCTACGCGGATGATCTGGGTACAGCCTTATTGCCCATGCTGACCAGGCTTGGTGCAGATCTGCTGGGTGGGGAGGAAAGGTTTCCCGTCGGCGAAGCCGTAGCAGAAGAATTCCCGCTCACGGTGGACAAATTTCCACCCCAGCGGCGCGGCAAGATCATCCACGAACAAGCACGGCTTTCGACCACCGAAACCAGAAATCACCTTTTGGGGTTTGGCGAATTTGCCGCGATGTATTGCGTGGCCTGGAGCAGCCGGGCGTGGCGCGCATTGGGGGATGAAGCTTCGATGTTCGTCGATTTGGGTGCGGCTAACGCTGATATTGCGCCATTTCTCAGCCAACCCGAAAGCGAATTCGGCAATTCTTTTGCGGCGTGGAAGGCGGACGCCAAGCATGGTGTCGTTGCGCTGAAGGATGAGACCGCGCGCGTCGAACTTTACCGCGATGTCGTGCCGAAGGCCGCGCGGGCCTTGGCCAATTGCAGCACCTATATGATCTGGGACGACCACGAGGTGACGGACGACTGGAACCTGACAGGGCGGTGGCTGAGCCGCGTTTACTCCAAGCGTCCGGGCAAAGCGATCGTGCGCAACGGGGCGATGGCCTATGGGTTGTTTCAAGGTTGGGGCAACGATCCCAAACTGTTTGCCGCCGACGGCAACAATAAGGATTTTCTGGACGAAGCTGTGGCGCTTTATGCGGGTAACGGCCCGTTTCCGGCCGCGGCAAGCGCCCGTATGGAAGAGATCCTTGGCTTTCCGGGCACCGCAGCGGCCAAACGGGCCAAGTGGCACTACCGCATTGATGGTCCACGTCATCGTACAATTGTACTGGATACCCGCAGCCTGCGCGATACGGGCAGCGCGGTGTCGACCCGGTCACCAAAACTGTTGGGCGATTCCCTCGACACCCAGATCCCGAATGGACCCCTGAGTGATGGGCGCGAATTGTTGGTCGTGATCTCGGCGCCGCCCGTTCTGGGGCCGAACCTGTTTGACAAGGTGATGCAGCCGCTGGCGGCAGCGGTCAAGGACACCTCGAACGCGATCAGCAATCTGCTTAAGGACGGACCTTATGTTGCAAAGCAGGAACTGCGGCGCGCGCTTAAGTACACCGATGGCGCAGAGGCGTTTGATTTCGAAAGCTGGGCCTCGAACGAAGAGCATCAAGAGCAGCTCTTTAAAAAACTCGCATCCTACAGCAGCGTGGTCTTGTTGTCGGGTGATGTGCATTTTGGATGCACGCTCACGCTGGATTATTGGAAGGGCAGCAGCGCCACACCTGCACGCATCGTGCAACTGACCTCGAGCGGCGCGCGCAACGGCTGGGAGATGTATCTCGAAAGCCAGTTCCGCAAGAGCACCGCATTTCAGGATTTGCTGGGTGGGGTTCTGGTCGAGCGGGTGGCCTGGAACGGGGCGGCCAAGGTGAATGTGCCTGCGGGCCTGCATATCGGGCCTGGCCGGCGCGCGCGGATGAAACGATCGCCCGCCTTGCTGCCCGTGATCGGCTGGCCTGCGGGCACGACAGTGACGGGCACGCCGGATTGGCGATGGCGGCTCAAGCTGGTGCGCGACACCCGCACGGGCGGGGTGAACGGCGCGCCTCCTGATCCGCCTCCGCTGGCAAGTGACATCATCCCCAGTGCAAGTTTCGCCGGCTACCTTGGTCTGGCCAAACGCCATGCGCTGACAACGATGACGCAGCCGCGCCTGCTGCGCAGTCTGATGTTTCTGAGCAACGTTGGACTGGTCAGTTTCCGCGACGCAGGCGGCAGTATCACGCTGACGCATCGGTTGTTATCCGCCACGGCAATGGACGCGCAGTCCTACGGGGTGAACACCCTGCACGAGGCCAGCCTTGCCCCTGCGACCGACAATCCCCCCATACTGCCGACGATGTGAGGCACAGATGGCAAATGAACCCAACATATTTGAAAAGATCGTCGCTTGGTTCAAAGAGGCGTCAGACTGGGTGCAACACAACCTTGGTGACCCCGAGATTGCTTCGGCATTGCGTCAGGATCTGGGCCTGAAGGAGGGTGCGGAACTCAGTCCGGCAGAGAAGGTAAAATTCGCCAATCTCAAGGATGGGCTTGATCCCAACAAGATCGCCTTTGACGCCACGATTGCCGAGTTGGCCGAAGCGATACAGGGCTTTATCCAACTGGGCGAAACGCTGCGTGACCCGGTCAGCGGCGATGTCGCCTGGGACATTGCCTATTTGCTGGGCAATGTAGCACTCGCCGATACGCTGAGGCTGCGGTTTCCGGCGATCTATGCGCTTGGAAAACTGACGCTGATAGTGTCGGAAGACCCCGCTGCGCTGGAGCAGTTTGATCCGGCGTTGCTGATGAAGATTTTGCGCGGCGAGGCGCCGCAAGACGCCAGTGCCAAGCTGTTCGAGCGTGTTTCGAACGGGCTTTCGCTTATCCCGACGATTTTGGACCTGCTGTTGCAGAAATTCGAGAAAGAGGGATTTGTCGACTATTTCTATGGCTGGGATCCGCTGCCTGCCTCGCCGACGCCGCGGGCCGATCTGGCCTCGGCGCGCGCGCTGACGATGCTGGTGGGGCCAGGGCAGGGATTTCCTCGCGCGGCAGTGACCATGGTGGGTGTGCCGCAGACGGATGGCGGCCCCGGCATGATCCTGTCGCTGGGCGGCGACTTCAAACAGAAATTCACCAGCCCCGCGGATGGGTTAGAGGCGGATTTTCAGGTTGGCGCGGCGGGGGCGCTGACACTTTACATCCCCTTTGGTGACGCCGCCGGGGATTTGCGGGCGGACGGCTCGCCGGATGTGTTTTTCAAACTTGGCGTGTCCAAGGTCGGCAAGGATCACAAGCCGGCCTTCACGATAGGCGAGGCCAAGGAGTCACGGCTGGAGTTTGGCAAGATCGGCGGCGGTGTCGAATTCGCCAAGGATCGGGCGGCCGTGTTGTTGAATATCGAGGATGCGGCTTTGGTCGTCACGCCGGGAAAGGCTGATAGTTTCCTCAAAAAGATCCTGAGTGACGATATTCGCGTGGGCTTCAACCTGCGCATGAAGCTGGACAGCGCGTCGGGCCTGACGTTCGAGGGCGGCACAGGGCTGGCCGTGACCGTGCCGATTGAAAAGACCATCGCGGGCGCTTTGACGGTGCATCACATCACCATGGGGCTGGGCCCAAGCAGCCGGCCGCAGCAGGATCTGGCGCTTGAGGCCTCGGGCGCGTTTGGTCTCAAACTCGGGCCGTTTCAGGCCTCTGTAGACCGGCTGGGGTTCACGCTCGACATGGCGTTCCGCGAAGGCAATCTGGGGTTCATGGATGCCACGCTTGGCTTCAAGCCGCCCAATGGCATCGGGCTTTTGCTGGATGCTTCGGTGATCAAGGGCGGTGGCTATCTTTATATTGATCCGGCCAAGGGCGAATACGCAGGCGTGCTGGAGCTTAAGATCGATTTGCCTGCGGTCAAGATCGGCATCAAGGCGATTGGCGTGCTGACCACGCGGATGCCCGATGGCAGCGACGGCTGGGCGCTTTTGCTGCTGATCTACGGCCAGTTCCCTCCGATCCAGCTGAGCTGGGGCTTTACGCTGACGGGGCTTGGCGGGATGATCGGGCTGCAGCATGGCATCAATGTGGATGCCTTGATTGCGGGGATGAGCACGGGTGTGCTGGACGACATCCTGTTTCCTGCCAACCCCGTCGCGGATGCGCCGCGCATCATCAACCGGTTGCGCACCGTCTTTCCGGTGACGCCGCGTGCGCTGGTGTTGGGGCCCATGCTCGAGATCGGCTGGGGCACGCCGCAGATCATATCGATCCGCATGGGGGTGCTGCTGCAACTCGACAATGCGCTGGGGCAGGGCGATCAGCCGATCTCGTTCAGCCGCGTGGTCATTCTGGGGCAGGTGTTGGCGCAATTGCCGCCCGGCGTGAAGGCCGATCTGACGGTGCTCAAGCTTCTAGTCGATTTTGTCGGCGCGATCGAGGTCAACCCGTTCCGGATCAGCTTTGTCGCCCGTCTGCGCGACAGCTATGCGGGGAAAAAGCCGCTCAAAGTCGATTTTGGTGGCATGTTGGTGGTGCAGGCGGTGTTTGGCGACAGGCCAAGCTTTGTCATCGCGGCAGGGGGCTTTCACCCCGATTTTCGCGACATCCCTCCGGGTCTGCCCAGCCCGATCGACCGGCTGTTTGCGGCCTTTCCGATCAGCGTGCTGCAGGTTCGAATCGAGGCCTATTTTGCCGTCACACCTGCCAGCATTCAGGCGGGCGCAAAGGTCTCGCTCAAGGCCGGGTTTGATTGGATCAGCCTAGAAGCCACGCTTGGGTTCGATGCGATCTGTTATCTGGTGCCGTCCTTCCGCTTTGACGTCAAGATCTATGGCTCGGCCGCACTCAAGTTCAAAGGCCATAACATCGCCGGCGTTGCGTTCGAATTCCGGCTCGAGGGGCCGGGCCAGTGGCGCGCGCGCGGCTTTGGCAAATTCTCGATCCTGTTTTGGGATGTCGAAGTGCCCTTTGACGAAAGTTGGGGCGAGTCCGTGCAGGTCGAACAGCAATCGACCAATGCGCAGGCGCTTGTTGCGGCAGAGTTGGGACGTGCGGGCAACTGGACCGCGCAGATGCCGATCGGGGTTGACCCGTTGGTCAATATCGCCCGTATCGACGCGGGCGATCTGTTGCTGGCGCATCCGCTGGGCACGTTGACCTTTACCCAGAACGCGGTGCCCTTTGATCTGGATCTGCAAAAGATCGGCGCCAACCGGATCGAAGGGGCAACCCGTTTCAGCATCACCGAGGGCTACATCGGGACTCCGGCTGCGGCGCAACCGGCCACGACGCTGCAACAGCATTTCGCGATTGGGGAATACCGCAACCTGAGCGACAGTGACAAGCTGAGCAACCCCAGCTTTCAGGCGCTGACGGCAGGTGCGCGCTTTGGCAGCACCGCCTATCGCGCGGGCCCGGCTGCGGTGGATCAGGATTTCGAGTATGAGACGCTTTACCTCGAACCCGAGGCCGAGAGCGATTTCCCCTTTGCCCGCATCCGCAACCGCGAGCGGCTGGTGGCGACTCTGGGGCTGGATAAGGTTGGCAAAGCCGCGCGTCAGGGGGCGGCGGCGAAATCCGCGCTGCGCGGCGATGCACGGCTGAAACCTGCCGCAAGCACACCGATCAGTGTGGGCGATGCGCGGCTGGCAACCGCCCGCACAGACACGTTGCAGGCCAGCGGGATCGTTCTGGACCGCGTGGCGGCCCACGCCCCAGCCCTGGCCAAAGATGCGGTCCTGCGTTCCGGAACAAATACATCCGTGCAGATCGTCGAACAGTTCGAGCTGGCTTGAAGGAGCAGGAAAATGGCACAGGCTGCATATCGTTTCCTGCCTTGGGCCCGTCGGGGGCTGAGCGGGATGGTCGTCGCGGCGGACGCAGGGCAAGACCTGCCGCAGCGCCCGAAACTGAGCGCAGGTCTAACGGTCAGCGGGGCCGGCTCGCATGGGGTGGACCTGTCGCTTTATGGTCCGGGGGATGTGATCGGGTTGGATCAGCAATTGATCATCCGCGTTGATCCCAAACCGCATACGACGGATTGCGAACCGAATTACCTGGCAGGGGTCGAGTTTGATCTGCCCGAACTGCCTTGGCTGTTCTCGCCCGCCGCGCCCAATGCGCAAGAGCGGCTGCGGCCTTGGCTGGTGCTGGTGGTTCTGGAAACCAGTGGCGATCAGGCGGTGGCCCTGCCCAAGGTCGACCGCGACCGCCCGCTGCCCTATATCGAACTGACCTCGCGGCAGGTGGGCGAACAGTTGCCTGACCTTGCGCAAAGCTGGGCTTGGGCGCATGGCCAGTTGCTGACCGAAAAGGGGGCGGCGGGTGACAATGCTGCAGCGCTTGCCGGCGATCCGCATCTGAACCTGTCGCGGCTGCTGTGCCCGCGCAGGCTAGAGCCGATGACGAGCTATATCGCCTGTCTCGTGCCGGCCTTTGATCTGGGGGTGTTGCGCGGCATTGGTGGTCTACCTGATCCGGCGGCGGTGCTTAAACCTGCCTGGCGCGTCGACCAGCCCGCGGATCTGACGCTGCCGGTCTATTTTCACTGGAGCTTTGCCACCGGTGCGCAGGGTGATTTTGAATCTCTTGCGCGCGAACTCAAGCCCTTCAAATGCCCGCCGACCATCGGCACCACCTCGATGTTTGTCTGGGACAGCTTGCCGGGTCTGTTCGATGCCACGCCCGACGCGCTGCAAAAGCCTGTGGTGATGATGGACGGGGCCTTGCGCGCGTCAGAGGGCGAGCCTGCGCTTTTGGCCGAGATCGACAATGCCTTCCTTGGCGCGATCAATGCCGAGATCAATGCGCCTGCCGATATCGCTGATCACAGCGCTCCCGATGCGACCCGCGCCATCGCGGCCCCGATCTACGGGGGCTTTCACACTAAGGCGACCCGGGTGATCAACACCAGCCCTGCTTGGCTGCGCGAGCTTAATCTTGACCCACGGGCGCGTGCGGCGGCGGGGCTCGCGGCCGATGTGGTGCGCGCCAATCAAGAGGCCTTTATGCAGGCCTGTTGGGAGCAGGTCGGCAAGGTGTTGGAGGCCAACGCGCTGCTGAACCAAAGCCGTCTGGCCACCGAGGCACTGGCGCGGCTGCACAAGCGCATCCAGACCCTGCCCGCCGAGCGTCAGTTTGCGCTGACCGCGCCGATCCGCACACGGGTGAAGTTAGGCGCACTGACCGTTGCGGCCGGGATAGAACGCTCGAGCCTGCCGGATGCAACGACTTCGGCAGTGTTTCGTCGCATGCTCAGCCCGCGTCGTCCCGCCTTGCGGCAGGCAGCCCGTGCAATGGCGGTCTCGCCCGCGGCGGGATTGGTGGCGCATATGGCGCAGGGGCAGGCCAGCGTCGAGCCGAACAGCTTTACCCCCGACGGCATCGACCGCAATCGCGCGCTTGAGGCCGTGGCGCTGGGCGGTCTGGCTGATGCGATGGTGGATTTGCTGTCCATCGGGTTGAATATCTCGGTGCGCCGCGCCGATCTTGTGCAACTCAAAACGTCAATCGCCGATATCGCGCCCGTGCAAGCGCCGCTGGCCCTGCGCAATACGATCGCCACGATCGGATTGGTGACGGATCGTCAGATCGATGCGCTGAAGTTGGGTGCCCAGACCGCCCTGCTGAGCGAGACGCTGGATCTGCTGATGTCGACAGCGGCACGGTCGCCGAGGGCCGAGGCATTCTTGCTGGAAACCGACGCAAACGATCAGCCGCTGATGGCGGCACTAGACGTGACGAGCACGGGTCAGGTGATGGCACGCACCCCAACAGGAAGCGCAGATCGGGTGATCGCCACCTTTGAGCGAGGCTTTGCCAGCACGAGTATTGCAGAGTTTACAGGATCGCTCTTGCAACTGCCTCAAGGGGTGCTTGGCACAGGCGCGCCGTTGACGATCATGCGGGGCAACAGTGGCGAGGTGCTTGGCGGCGATCTTTCGGCCACCACGCGCAAGTTCAAGCAGCGCCAGCCGCAAGGCACCTCTATCCCGGTTGCCAATCTGGTCAAGGATGCGCAGGTGTTCAGCGCCTATTCACTGGCGTTTGAACAGACCATGACGACACTGGCGATCAACGATGTTGACCCTGTTCTGACACTTGTGCCCTTCGATCTTGGGGTTGCGGCGACGGCGACGGCTGTCGCCGTCAACCCTCGCGTCACCATCCCGGGCCGGCTGTCGTCGATGATCCGGTTTGGCGAGGTTGATTTGCTGCAAGCAGGGCAGGGGGCGGCGGTGCTTGGGCCAAGCTTTGATCGCATCATGTGTGCGCCAAGCCTGCCCGAACCGGCCTATCTGCGGCTGGCCAAGCTTGACAATCGCGCCTTTCTTCCGGGGATAGACAGCATCCCTCACAACAGCCTGACGCTGCTAGAGACCAATCCGCGCTTTATCGAAGCTTATATGATCGGCCTCAATCACGAAATGAACCGCGAGTTGCTGTGGCGCAGCTATCCCACTGACCAGCGTGGCACTCCGTTTCAACACTTTTGGGATTGGGACGACGGAGCGCCTGATATCGGGCCAATCCATCAGTTTGCCAAAAAGCCGTTGGGCCTGAATTGTCGTGGCGGTGCAGAGGGGGGCAATCTGGTGCTGCTGGTGCGCGGAAGCCTGCTGCGCCGCTATCCCAACAGCACCATCGCCGCCTGGCGCGCCACCACCGATCGCGGGCGCAAGATCCTGATGCGCAGCCCCGGTGCGGCAGACTATCTGCCTGCCGCATTCTTTGGAAGCTTTGACCCCGATGTCAGCTTTGCCGGATTTGCGCTGACGCGGCCACAGATCACGGCGGGCGATGGCTGGTTCTTTGTGATCGAACAGCAGGTGACCGAACCGCGTTTTGGTTTTGACCAAGAGGCTCGCGGCGCCGTTGCCGCCTCGCCCGCCAACTGGCGCGATGCCCGTTGGGTGGATACCGGCACGGCGCCCGGCGGCCATCTGGCCACCACAGGGCGACTGGCGGGTCATCAGGCCAACGGCGTCACCTATGCCAAGACCGCCGCCGACATGGCCGCCGCCGCCCTGCAGCGCCCGTTTCGTCTGGCCGTTCATGCCAGCTATCTGACACAAATTTAAGGGAGACAGAGATGCCCCCACTGTCCTTTTCCCCCCGCGACCTAAAGGCCATCGACCAGCTGCGTGCCAAAGAGGTCAAGTTGCAGGACAAGGTCGTCGCGACCGAAGTCAAGATTTCACAAACGCAAGACAAGCTTGACGAGCTGCAGCGCTTGGGGGCGGACGACGTCAAGCTCCAGCAGATGCAGGACACGATTGCCAAGCTGGCGAACGGGCGCGACACGCTGCGCGATCAGATCACCGCCGTGCGCGACAATATCGGCGTGATCCACGACCGTCTGCCCGACCCGAACCTCGAGGCGATGATCCCGAACTTTCGCGCCGATACCCCGATCCTGATGCTGCCGGTGCGGCTGGAAACGCGGTATTTTGACACCGCACAAAGCCTGCGCCTGCGGGTTTTTCCCGATCAGGCGCATATTGACAACCACGTCACCGAGCTGACCGCCGACGAGATTGCGGCAGGGCAGTTCTATTGGCAGGAACGCTGGACTGCGGTGGATGGCGCGGATGAGCTTCACCGCGGCACGGAGGCCTTTGCCGCGCTTGCCCGCCAGTTTCGCCCGCGTCGTGCGGCTTGGATCGCCTATGCGATGACGCCGGTCAATTTGACGCCCCCGCCCCGCGTTGCGGCGCCAGAGTTTCCCGCGGCCACGCAACGCGCCGACGCCTGGAGCCGCGCGGCCTTTGCCACGCTGTTGCCGACGCGCTGGGTGGCGGTGGGCTACCGCGATGACGCCAAACTGGGGTTGCAGCGCTTGTTCCAAAAATCAAGTGGCCCAACCCGTGACAGGCTGAACACGGGGCTGGATCCGCACGCGCAGACCGACCCTGCGCTTGACGCCGATGGCATTGCAACCGAGGTGCCCATCGATGCGGGGCTGAAATGGATCTCGGACTTTGCCGAGGCCGAGGCAGCAGGCATGGCGCTGCGGATCACAGATGCCGATTTCGATGCTACCGAACGCACCGCGGGCAGGACTCTGGCCAATACCCCCATTGCGCGGTTGGTGGTCTACGGCATCAACCCGACGCTGACACCCGAAGTGGCGGTGCAGCGGCTGAACGCGCTGATTGCGGCGCATGTTTTCAGTGACGGGTTGGAGGTGTTGACGCCCGGCACGCCGACCAACAACAGCGATGCCAGTGCTTCAGGACTTGATCGCTCGGATGTGGTCGCCATTGCTGCGATGGACCCGCAGCGGTCTGCGCCAACAGGCTCGGCGGCGATGGATACGCTTGCCGCTGCACTGGGTATTGACCCGGTCGCTGCGCAATCTGACCGCTTGCCAGGGGGCGCGATGGCCGACGCGGTGACAACGGGGCATCTGATCAATGCGTTGTGGAGCGCCACTTTGGGACAGACGTTGGACCAGTTGTTTGACCCGGCACTTAGCGATGATGATCTGGGGCGTTTGCGCGATCATGCGGTGGCCCACCTGCGCCCCGGTGGGGCTTTGCCTGCCGTGCGCATCGGCAGTCAGCCCTATGGCATTTTGCCGGTGGTGGCCGCTGACGGTTACAAATCTGCTGATGCGGTCGAGGAAAATCTGGTTCGTGCCATCGGCGCGGTGCGGGGAATCTGGTCACGCGCGGCGACAAAGGCGCCCACCATTGCGCGGGCAGGTCATACTCTGGCCGAGAACATGGAGGCTTTGCTGCAACAGGGTCCGATGGCGGCCTCGAACAGCTTTCGCCGCGTCTACGGGCCCAGCAACGCCAAGAACGCCAATGTCGATCGAGCGCTGAGTGCAACGCAAGAGCGCACCCGCAGCCTGATTTTCAAAGCCCTTGGCCTGAAAAACAAGATGCCAATCAATGGCATGACCGCCGAGGCACGCCAGCACCGACTGGGTGCACCCTTTGTGCAAGCCAAACTGGACGTCGGGAGCGAACCTCTGGTCCCGAATTACATCAGCGATATGGCCGCCGAAGCCGCCAAGAGCAATGGCCGTGCCGCTTTGCTCAAGCGGGGCAACGCCAATACCTTGCTTGAAGCGCTGCTGTCGCATGCCGCACTGTATGAGCTTGACCGGGCTGCGGCCCTGGTTGTCCATCAGCACCAAAAGGAGTCCGCCGGGATCAAGATGCCGGCGCGGGCGGCGCTGCGCATTGACGAAATGATCGCCGTTGACCCTCCGGTTCTGAAAGGTGATCTGCGCGTCAATCAGGCCTTGGTGCAGTCGCCGGCAGATCAGGCGCGGTTAATCCTGCCAGAGCGCACCGGATCGAAACCTCTGATCTCTTATGTGATCGACCAGTTGTTTGATCAGGCCGGGCGTGACCGCGCGGCCGTCGAGCGCTATCAGAGCGTGCTCGACAGCCTGGGGTATCTGGCGCAGCGCCCAGCACGCGAGCTTGACCGGCTTACACGCGGGTGTCTGGACGCCTATACCTATCGCCTTGACGCCTGGATCAGTTCGCTTGCCCATAAACGGTTGGCCTATTGGCGCGCGAAACCTGCCAGCAAGGGAATCTCGGTGGGCGGCTGGGCTTGGGTTGAAAACCTCAGGCCCGATCGGCGCCCCGACAGCGAAGGCTATATCCACGCACCGTCGCTGCAACAGGCGCAGACAGCGGCCGTGCTGCGTTCGGGCCATTTGGCCCATGCGGATGCGGGCGGCTCTGCGCTTGCGATTGATCTGTCGTCGCGGCGGGTGCGGCTGGCGCTGGGGCTGTTGCGCGGGATCGCGCAGGGACAACCCCTGACCGCACTGCTGGGGTATCGGATGGAGCGGCGGCTGCGCGAAAGGGATATCGAGCTGACCCAGTTTATCCTGCCGCTGCGCAGGCTCTTTCCGCTCAACCCACCTGCTGGTGACAGTGTGCTGGCGCAGCAAGAGGCGATCGCCGCGCGCGATGTGATTGACGTTGTCAAACTGCTCGACAAACGGCGCGGAGGCGGAAACTGGAAACAGGGTTTGACGCCTGCGCCAACCGCAGCACAGGGCGCCATGATCGACGCCGTTGTGGTTGAAATCGACGATCTGTTCGATGCTGTCGCCGATCTTTTGGTGGCCGAGGGCGTGCATCAACTTGTCGGCGGGAATATGGAGCGTGCCTCGGCTGCGCTGGGCGGTATGGATCGGCAAAGCCGACCTGTCGAGCCCGAGGTGGTCCGTACGCCGCGCTCGGGGCGTGCCTTTGCCCAAAGGGTGGGCGCGTTGCTCAGCGAGCAAGGCCCCGGCGCGGATTGGGCCGATTTCCCCGATGACGCGCGCGCTGTAGGCGAGCCCTATCTCAACGCCTGGGTTGCGCGGCTGATCGGTCAGCCCAAGGCCTGGGGCTTTGCGGCCAAGCTGGTGATGCCTGCGGGCGGCGAGCGTGCGTTGGAGCCTGCACACTTGGGTGATCTTGGCTGGTCACCCCTGACCATCGCGCTCTTGGCAGAACCCGGCAGCAAGGACCGGCCAAGTGCGTTGCAGCAACGCCTTGCCACTCTGTTCACCGCGCAAGTGACACAGGATGAACGCGATGCCAGCGCCGAGCTGCATTTGCTGCCCGATCCGCCCGAGGGTAAAACCGCAGGCCTTGCGATGTTCGAGGCACTGATGGCGCAGGTTCGCAGTGTGATCCAGCGGCACCGTCCCGCTACTGCGCTGGATATTGCGCCGCCCGCAACTGCCGCGGTTTCGGGTGCTGATCCGGCGACCCTTGCCAAGCGGGTGGACAAGGTGATGCAAGCGCAACAGTCCGCCCGCATGGCTTTGTCGCAGGCGGTATCGGCCAACACTCCGACGGCTGTCAATTTGATCAAGGCTTTGGACAGGGCCACGCTGGCGGGTGCGCGCGATGCGGTCGCGGCGTCGGATGTGGCCGGCGATTTGATCGAACAGGCGGGGCAGGTGTTGCAGGCCATGACCCGCGCAGATGCGCGTCGCCAGTCATTGGATGACGCCTTTGTTGACGCGCTGGCCACCGATGATGACCGTGTCGAGCATCAGGTCGCGCGGCTCAAGGCGCTGCTGGGCGAGGGGTTTGCGGTGTTGCCGCCATTCGCGCTGCCCACCGCTTTGGGCAAAGAGCTGGCCGCGAGCCTGTCGGATGCAGTGGCACTGATCGGCAAAGAGGGCGCCCCCCTGCATGGCTGGATATCACGAATGGCCGAAGTGCGGCCACGGCTGGGCGAACTTGCAAGCTGCCTGATCGCCAGCGAGATGGCGGGGACTGGACTGTCCGATTTGAAAGTGGCGCAATTCCCGCATCAGCCGGGTGCGCGCTGGATCGGGCTGCCGCTTGCGCCGGAAACACCGGCTCGGGTCGATCTGAGCCTTGTTCTGCATGCGCCCGCACTTGATGCGGCAAATCCGCCCAAAACCTTCGCAGGGTTGATGAGCGACGACTGGACCGAAGCGATCCCTGCGTCCAAGGAAACCACAGCCCTCAGCTTTCACTATGACGCGCCCGCGGCCCGCCCGCCGCAGGCGATGCTTCTGGCGGTGCATCCCGACCCTGCGGCCGCTGGCTGGCTCCCCTCGCAGGTCCTTGCAAGCGTCAACGAGGCGATCGAGTTGACTCACATCCGCGCCGTGCGGCCCCAGGATCTGGATATGATGGGCTCTTTGCTGCCCCTGGTCTATTTGCCTGACAACTACACCCAAGACGTGCCGGGCATCGATTTCAGCAAGCTGCGGCGCGAGGTCGCCTCAATGTTGCCTGCGCATCTTGTCAATGTCATGGGAAAGGCCTGATCAAATGGTCCTTATCGTTCAGAATGCCGTCTATGCCGCGGCCAAGGCCATCAAACCCAGTCTGACCGTCTGGTCGCGTCTGGAGGTGCAGCCGACCAGCCCCGACTATACCCAAGCACTTGCGGCAGGCGTCGCTGACCCTTTGTGGTTTTTGACGCGCCAGTGGCAATTCGGCGAGCTTGCCGCCGAAGATGCGGGCTCGCCCATAGATGTGCGGGTCGAGGCGGAAGAGGCCGTTTTGTCGCGCTATCTCGATGGGCCATTGGCCGCCAACCCCGAAGGGCGGGCGGTCGATTACGCGCCCAGCCGCTATCCGCTGGAAGCAATGGTCGAGGCGGAACCGCCAGCGCAGGCCGGAGCGCTGAACGGGCTATGGGCGGCGCAGCAGTTCTTGCGGCTTTTGGCGGCAGCGGGGCTGGATGATGGCGTAAGCGGGGTTGCGGCCTTTGCGTTCAAGGTGCAGGGCGACGTTGATCGCACGCTTGACCCAAAGGGCGCGGATTGGGCCGATCTGGTCGCAGGGGAGGCGGTGGACGGGCACAAACTGGCTGTCGCCATCGGCAAGGCTGGCGGCGTGCCCGAAGGCGTCGCGGATCAGCCGGGGCTCAAGGCGCTGTGCCTTGAGTGGCTGGACTGGTATCTGGGCGGCCTGCCGGCAGAACGTGCGCAGGCCTGGCGGCCCAACCGCCTTGAATATGCGCTTGCGACGTCGACGGGCAAAAGTGGCGGCAAAGAGGATTTGCTGATTGCCGAAGAATATGCGGATGGCAAGCTTGACTGGTACAGCTTTGATCTGGCTGACCGCCCGACGCTGGGTGGAGACCGGACCACGCGTCAGATCAAGCTGAACCCGATGCTGCCATCGCCTGCGCGTTTTGGCGGCATGCCTTCGGATCGGTTCTGGGAGTTCGAGGACGGGCGTGTGAACCTTGCACAGGTCACTGCTGGTCCGACCGATATCGGCCGGATGCTGCTGCTGGAATTCGCGCTCGCCTTTGGCAACGACTGGTTTGTGATACCGGTCGAATTGCCGGTCGGGTCGATCTTTCGAATCACGCGTTTTACGGTGACCGACACCTTTGGCGTCACCAGCCCGGTGGGGCGTGCGACGGATGCCGCGGGCGCGCCGTGGCGGATGTTTGAGTTGACCCGCACCGACGGCGCCCGGAGTGACGCGTTTTTGCTGGCGCCAACGATCGATGCGCGTCTGGAAGGCGATGCGATCGAAGAGGTGGCGCTGTTTCGCGACGAGATGGCGAACATGGCCTGGGCGGTCGAGCGCAAGGTGGCCGGCGTCATGGGTTTGCCCGTTGACCGCTATCAAGAGGCCGCCCAGCGAGCGGCCTCGCAGCACTTCGCCGATCTGAGAGGCGTCACCGCCGAATTGGTCTACCGCGTCTCGACCTCGGTTCCCGAACACTGGTTGCCGCTGGTTCCGGTTGCCAAACAAGGCAGCCCGCTGGCACAGTTCGGGATAGAGTTGGAACGCCGCGCGATGCTTCGACACGAGGCGGATGGCACAAGGGTGCCCATCTATCCCAAGGGGCAGCTTTTGCGCACCGATCTGAATCAGCCCGCCTCGGATGAGCCTGCCATGCGGCTTGAAGATGAGGAAGCCCCGCGCGAGGGTGTGGTGCTGACCCGCAAAGCGCAATTCACCCGCGGTATTGGTGGTGAGCGATTGCACTGGATCGGCCGCGGCAAGAGCGCAGGCAAAGGTGAAGGCGCAAGCGGGTTGCGTCATGATATCAGGCTCCGCAAAGACCAGCTTGGGGGATAGGGGCCTTGATGCCTTTGCTAAGGGTAGCTGCCACCGTCGCTGTTGTGGCGTGCGTGGCCTGCCGCCAAGTCACCCCAGCCCGCATCCGCCATGCCAGACCCGACGCCGGGTCCACCTCAAGCGCTCGCCGCGAAGGGGCATCCGCCCCGTCGTTTGCGCTGCTATCATAGGTGATGCCGCCTGCCGAAATGATCGACCTACCGCGCAGAGCCAGTCCGCGCGCAGTCAGGTTTTCGGGCGGGGCAAGGCCTGTGCGCTCGGCTTCGTCGCGGTCGATCGGGCGGGCAGAAAGGCGACGATCACCCGTGCAACCCGCGCTTGCGTTTCAAAAGCCGCGGAGAGTTCCCGGTCGAAATTCTCGGCGCAGGCCTGCCGCCGGTCGAGGCGTCCATCAGCGGCGCTGTCACTCTGACGCGATCCGCCGCAGCGCGGACGCACCCCTTAACGGCATATCGCACCCCCTTTTTATAAAGGATGGTAAGCAGTGCTCAAGGTCCCTGACGATAAGCAGGGGCCGAACTGCGGGCAACCTCGAGCAGACCTCGACCTGCTACGGTCAGGATGGTCCCGTCGCGCAAAACCCTTCGCAGATGTGCAACCTGCACAGTCAGAGCGTTCCCGCCCATCACGACGTCGGGCCAGACTGCAGAGCCAATCTCGTCCCCACAGACCACACGGTCGCGCTGGATGATCACAAGGTTCTGCAGATCAAAAATCACGCAAATTGCATGAAAGGGCCTGCGCCTGCCTAAGCGAAAGACGGTGGGCGTGTTGAGATCCGAAAGGCTGAAACGGCAAGGAAATACCGTGACCAACTTATCCTGACTCAAATGACTGGTCGCTTTCAGCGGCCTGGTGCGCCCTTTTGGCAGAAGTTTTGAACCGGGATGCGCAGCGGCTTTCCGTTGCGTGTAGCAAAATCCGGCTCTTGCCAGCCCAAGCGCAAGCCTATCCAAGGTGCATACATCACTGCGTTGACAGCTATTTGACGGCTCCAACGTGCGGACACATCCAAAATGGCCGCGAATGGCAATGATTTCGCAGGACATCCTGATCGGCCGTGAAGCAAGCGCCGCGAAATCAACCCAAATTTACGGACAGCACCCGGCGCAGAGCTGCCGCAAATCAGCGTCATTTGTGTCTGTCTGGGGAAAGTGGAGGATTCGGGGGCGTAGGATCACAATCCTACACAATTGCTGCTGTTTGGTCGTCTTGGGCCCCAAGGGGCTGGACCGCAACAATTCCTGTGCAGTATGTGTGCTCCCGTATCGCGGACGCCGGATTGCGGGCGCAGGAGCCGTAGGAATGACCCAGAACGCAGCCACCAGGGCAGCGACATTGTCCATCGCGCCGATGATGGATTGGACGGATCGTCACTGTCGCTATTTTCACCGCCTGCTTACACGGCGGGCGATGCTTTACACCGAGATGGTGACTGCCGCCGCCGTTCTGCACGGGCCCA
>JAHEBX010000001.1 GCA_024642045.1 Pseudorhodobacter sp.
CCGTTTTTCGACTTCTGATGCGGTTCGCCCCACAAGGTGTGCGCCCGACCGAGATCGCGTCGGCGCTCGCGCTCAAGCAAAACACCCTGTCACATCACCTCGCAGACCTGACCGCTTGCGGCCTTGTTCGGGTCGAACGGCGTGGCAGGTCGCTGTTCTATTCGGTGGATCTGAACGTCACCAAGGACCTCATTGGCTATCTTGTTCACGATATTGGCCGTGCACGCCCCGATCTTATGACACCCTTGCTGGGCGTCCAGAACGAGCGCGCGCTGCGTGACAGCACGTACCGCGTTCTGTTCATCTGTTCAGGCAATTCCGCCCGCTCGATCTTTGCCGAAGTGCTGTTGCGCGACCTTGGTAAAGGTGAGTTTCAGGCGTTTTCGGCAGGTGTTCATCCAAATTCGGAGCTGAACCCCTTCGCACTTGAGGTGCTCAAACGCAACGGTCATGACGTGGCGCATTTGCGCGCAAAGCAGGTGTCCGAGTTTCAAGGGCCGACAGCACCGGGAATGGATTTCGTCTTTACCGTCTGCGACAGGGCCGCCGCCGAGGAATGTCCTCCATGGCCTGGCCAGCCGATCACGGGCCATTGGGGGGTGCCTGACCCGGTCAAAGCGATGGGAACCGATGCCGAAAAGGCGCTGGTTTTTGCGCAAACCTATGGTGCGCTGCGCCGTCGGATTGCCGCCTTTGTGCAATTGCCTTTCCAATCTCTCGACAGTTTGGCCCTGCAAGCGCGTGTTGACAGGATCGGGGTCGAGACCAGCCTGAGAGTGAAGGATTGAACCGATGACCCGCATCGCCCTGAATGGCCTTGGCCGTATCGGAAAACTCGTTTTGCGCGACCTGATCGACACTGGTGCCGCGGGTGAGATCGTTTTGATCAATGATCCGGTTGGTGACGCCGAGCAGCATGCCCTGCTGATCGAGTTCGATTCTGTTCACGGACGCTGGAAGGCTGAAATCGGCCATGACGCGGACAGCCTTACGCTGAACGGCACACGGATCCGGCTGACGCATGAGAAAACCATCGAAGCGTTGCCTCTGGCAGAACTGGGCGTGGATATGGTCATTGATTGCACCGGCGTGTTCAAGACGGCGGCAAAAGTCGCGCCTTACTACCAGGCGGGCGTAAAAAAGGTTGTCGTCTCGGCTCCGGTCAAGGATGGTGGCGCGCTGAACCTTGTCTACGGGGTGAACCATCACCTCTATGACCCGGCAGAGCATGGCCTGATCACGGCGGCATCCTGCACGACCAATTGTCTCGCTCCGGTGGTCAAAGTCATCCATGAAGGCATCGGTATCCGGCACGGATCGATCACCACTATTCACGATGTGACCAACACCCAGACCATCGTGGACCGTCCCGCAAAGGATATGCGCCGGGCGCGCTCGGCGCTGCTGAATCTGATCCCCACGACGACCGGGTCGGCCACCGCGATCACGCTGATTTATCCTGAACTGAAAGGTCGGCTGAACGGCCACGCGGTGCGGGTGCCGCTGCTGAACGCCTCGCTGACCGATTGCGTATTCGAGGTGGAACGCGAGACGACGGTTAAAGAGGTGAATGCTCTGTTTGAGGCCGCTGCTGATGGCCCGCTTCGCGGCATTCTGGGCTACGAGGCCCGCGCGTTGGTTTCGTCAGATTATACCAACGACCCAAGGTCATCTATCATCGACGCACAATCGACGATGGTGATCAATGGGACTCAGGTGAAGATCTACGCGTGGTATGACAACGAATGGGGGTATGCTTGCCGCTTGGCGGATATCGCCCGAATGGTTGCCGCGGCGCTATGACCCACGCCGCCGCACCTGCAAACCCGTTGCGCGCCTATATGGCCGTTACGGCGGCCTACTGGGCCTTCATGCTGTCGGACGGCGCGCTGCGCATGCTGGTGCTGCTGCAGTTCAACGCTTTGGGATTTACGCCGATCCAACTGGCATGGCTGTTCCTGCTGTATGAGTTGGCCGGGATTGTTACCAACCTTTACGCGGGCTGGCTTGCGGCCCGGTTTGGGCTCGCCGCGACGCTTTATGCCGGGGTGACACTGCAGATCGGGGCACTTATCGCCTTGGCGCAGCTCAATCCGACATGGAGTGTGGTGGTCTCGGTTGCCTTCGTCATGGCGGTTCAGGGTGTGTCTGGCGTGGCCAAGGATCTGGCCAAGATGTCCTCGAAATCGGCGGTTAAGCTGCTTGCGCCAGACGGGGACGGCACATTGTTTCGCTGGGTCGCCGCCCTCACGGGATCAAAGAATGTGGTCAAGGGACTGGGCTTTTTCATCGGCGCGGTGCTCCTTGGGGTTTGGGGCTTTCGTGCAGCTCTCTGGGGAATGGCAGCTATTCTGGGCGCAATCCTGACAGCGGTGGTCCTGTTTCTACCGGCCGGTTTGCCGGCAAAAGACAAGGCGGCGAGGTTTACGGGTTGGATGTCGCCCGATGCCCGCGTCAACCGTCTAAGCCTTGCGCGGATGTTTTTGTTCGCCGCGCGCGACGTCTGGTTCGTCGTCGGCGTTCCGGTTTATTTTCAGGCGGTGCTTTCGGATGGCACGCCCGAGGGTCGGCGATGGGCGTTCTTCGTGATCGGCGGGTTTCTGGCGCTGTGGATCATCCTTTATGGCGCGGTTCAGGCCGCAACCCCGCGCATCCTGGGTACGACCTGGCCCTTTGTCGTGGAAAAGGCGATCCGCTGGGCGGGCTATCTGGTGCCGATCCCCTTCGCCCTAGCAGGAGCAGCCTGGGTGGCAGGATCACCTGCCGATTGGTTGACAGCCGGATTGATTGCGGGACTTTTGCTCTTTGGTTTCGTGTTCGCGGTCAATTCCTCGGTGCATTCCTACTTGATCCTCGCTTTCGGGGATACCCGCCGGATATCTCGCGATGTGGGCTTTTACTACATGTCCAACGCGGCGGGGCGTCTGATCGGAACCTTGCTGTCCGGCGTCAGCTATCAGATCGGGGGCCTGCCGCTTTGCCTCGCGACAGCTGGGGTCTTGGCGGCCTTGTCATGGCTTGCGGCAACGAGGCTGCGCGGTGACGGTGGTCATTTCTTCGAAAGGTAATCGGCCGAAACATAGCCCGTAATTCCGGGAGCCGCGCTGAGCGCCACTCGACACCAAAGCTGCCCCACTTCGGTAACGCAGTCGCGACGGATCAGAGATGTGCCGTCTGGCAAGCCCATGATCACTTTAAAACCAAGCCCCGGACCCGCGCGGAGTTTCAAAAGGTCGTCCGGCCCCGCACCCACGACTTTCTCCGCGGCACCAATTCCACCGCTGCATCCTGCGATCAGGAGAAGCACACAGATGATAGGGCTGGTGATGCGGCGCATGATGTTACCTCGGTCTGATTTACAGTCTTTGGTGTGCCAGAATGAACCACAGACAGAAAGCAGAAACAGACTGTCTTGTTCCGATAAAGGGAATGATAGGTTGTAACTTATGAAAAGGGGCGGACCTGAACCTGTGCGCAGTGCTGCGGCTGTTTGACGAGGCGGCTTCGGCGCTGGATCCAGAACGGGTTGAGGAGGTCAATCTGCTGATCACGCAGTTTGCATAGCAACATATGAGTGTCCTTGTGAGGCTTATGATGGAATGTCAGTTTCAGTTTTTGACTGCGTCCTGCTTGCAGATCAGGGCGTTGTGGTCGGTGCAGGCAAGCATTTGGCGATTTTTCAAGACCCGAAAAGGCGCACCAGAAAAGCCATGCGCACATACCTGAGCGATTGAATCCACAAGCTAAATGTCCAACCCGGTTAATCAGATCAAATCATTTGGCCTTATGCGCGATCGTGCCGGGAGCCTCCATCTGTGGCATGTCTCGGGCCAAGGCTGTTTCAAGAGATACTACGGCGAGATGGATAGGCGTTTCGACCCTTCCAAACCTGCGGTTATGGTGGTCATGCGGGCGCAGATGGTGAACTTAGCCTCGGTGACGCGGCGATGACAGCGCCGATTGTTTCGTTTATAGATTGGATGCCAAAAGTGCCCGCACTTAGCGCTTAGTCGAATGGCTGCACGCCGGTGATCCGGTGAACGGCCTAGACTGTGCCGATCTGTTGGAGGAAAATATCCTTGAGGAGGACCCCGAGACTGTGCTGGCTTGTATCTTATATTCCTCGGGCGGGGCGTCGACCCGCGCCTTAGCGCCGCGCGGCGGCGATATGCACCCCGTCCACGAGACACCCCAGTGTGACGTTTTGAGTATCCCTGACCAGGTGATGACAGGCGGCGGGCGTTCGGGGCGGAGCGCTGCTGCCCACCATTGGGGTGTGGACGCCGACCCATTTGCACGACGTAACGAGCTGCTGCCGCGCTTTCTGCTCATCGGTGATCTGCGCGGCCATGGTCTGCGGATGGCGTCCGAGTTGACGTCAGATCGCAAAGCCCGGCTGCCTTTGCCGGTAAACATGAACCCAAAGGCGCGACAGGTCGAGATTGCCGATGAAAATGAACAGCTCATCCATTCCATGCCGACACAAGACGGCATTTTGGGTGACTACGTTCTTGACGTCCCGCCGATGATCACAAGCGAAGTGCTGTTTGATGCGAAGATTGAACGGCTGGATCGGTCATTTTACGACTTTATTGCAAGACGCCTGCAGCTTTCCAGCGCCGCATAAGGGGGGAGAGATATGTCAAAGATCATTATCAGCTGCGCCATCACCGGATCGATCCACACGCCCTCGATGTCGCCCTATCTGCCAATAACTGCCGCTGATATCACTGAACAGTCGATCGGGGCGGCCGAGGCGGGTGCTGCAATCCTGCATCTGCATGCGCGCGACCCTGCAAACGGGCGGCCCTCGGCAGACCCTGCACATTTCATGGGGTTTCTGCCGCAGATCAAACAGCGATGCGATGCCGTTTTGAATATCTCGACCGGCGGCAGTGCGACGATGACGCTGGAGCAGCGGCTGGCAGCGCCCAAGTTGGCCGAGCCAGAAATGTGTTCGCTGAATATGGGCACGATGAATTTTGCACTCTATCCGGCGGCGGCGCGCATCTCGGAGTGGAAATTTGATTGGGAAAAACCCTTTCTGGAAGGTTCGGATGATCTGGTTTTCAAGAATACGCCCCGCGACATGGCGGTGATCCTGCAAGAGATGGGGGCTGCTCGCGGCGCGCGGTTTGAATTTGAGTGCTATGACATCGGTCATCTTTACATGCTCCGGCATTTTGTAGATCGCGGCTTGGTGAAGGCACCGCTGTTCATTCAGTTTGTCTTTGGTGTGCTGGGCGGGATGGGGCCGGACCCTGAAAATCTGAACCATATGAAATTGATTGCGGACAAGCTGTTTGGAGAGACCTATGCGTTTTCCGTGCTGGCAGCGGGGCGGCATCAAATGCCATTGATCACGATGTCAGTCATTCTGGGCGGCCATGTCCGGGTCGGACTGGAGGATAGCCTCATGATTTCCCGCGGGGTTCTGGCCAAAACCAATGCCGAACAGGTGCGCAAAATTCGCCGTATTGCCGAGGATCTGGGTCGCACCATCGCCACGGCGTCCGATGCGCGCGCGATGCTGCATCTAAAGGGCGCTGATCGCACGGCGATCTGACGCAATCTCGTGAATGCGCGATTTGAAATTGAGAAAGCAGACCGATGAAAGCTATTTTTGACGACCGTCAGCGAAAGCATCAACCCAAGCATTTTATGGCCAACGGAAAGCTTCTGCCCAATCCCGAACAAGCCGAAAGGATTGAACGCTTGCTGATCGGCGCAAGGGCGGCAGGTTGCTCGGTAGAGGCGCCAAAAGACGCGGGCCTTGGCCCGATAGCGGCGCTGCATTCGCCGGAATACCTTGTCTTTTTGCAGAATATCCATGCGCGCTGGCGCTTGATTGAAGGAGCAGGCGAAGAGGTGATCCCGAATATCCACCCCGCCAACCGCCGTGACAGTTATCCGAAATCTGCGGTAGGGCAGGCGGGCTATCATCAGGCCGACACCGCCTGCCCGATTGCACAGGGCACTTGGGAGGCGGCCTATTGGTCTGCTCAAACCGCGATAACGGGGGCGGATCTGCTGCTTGCCGGAGAAGCCTCGGTTTATGCCTTGTCACGCCCGCCGGGCCATCACGCCTTCGGCGCTCTGGCGGGGGGGTTTTGCTTTCTGAACAATTCGGGCATCGCGGCAGAGCGTCTGCGGGCCAAGGGGCTGCGTCCGGCCATTCTGGATGTCGATGTGCACCATGGCAACGGCACGCAAGGCATCTTCTATCACCGCAGCGATGTGCTGACAGTTTCATTGCACGCCGACCCCGAACGGTTCTATCCCTTCTTTTGGGGGCAAGCGCATGAGCGTGGCGCAGGTGAAGGGCTTGGCTATAACTTGAACCTGCCGATGGCGCGCGGGACCACTGATGACGCCT
This sequence comes from Pseudorhodobacter sp., assembly GCA_024642045.1. Classification (GTDB taxonomy): domain Bacteria; phylum Pseudomonadota; class Alphaproteobacteria; order Rhodobacterales; family Rhodobacteraceae; genus Cypionkella. Next base: position 6,377 of record JAHEBX010000001.1, read on the forward strand.
ACCTTGATACGTTGAAAATTGCTTTGCAGCGGATAGATGCGTTTGGGGCAGATGTCGTCGTTGTGGCACTGGGTCTCGACGCTTTTGTCGGCGACCCTTTCAAGGGGTTTGCGATCACCGAAACCGGATTTTCGCGAATAGGTGCCGCAATCGCAAAGGCAGGGTTACCCTGTCTCTTTGTGCAGGAAGGTGGCTATTTGTGTGATGAACTTAGCGCAAATCTGACGGCCGTTTTGACGGGCTTTCATCAGAGTATCGCCTGAGTATTCAAGGCAGTTTGAAGGCAGGTTTCAAGACGCATCTGATATCGCCGGTTGCGCATGACCAAACCGACGAGGGCGTCAGAATGGTTTTAGCATTTGAAGTTCAGCTTCAGTCTGGTGATAGGCGGTGCCGCTTATACTTGAGGATGCACTTGGCTTTGGTGGATTGGGTTTTTCTTGATCTTGTCGCGGTCACGACCGATGGCAGGATCGCGGCGCGGATGGGCCGATATTTTCCGTCGTGGCCGAAGGCCGGTCGCAGCAATAAACGTGAATCAAGGTCGGTCCTGCGACACATGCCGAATGACTTATGGCCAGGCATCTGCGGCATCACGGCTGCTCTGAGCGAGGTTGGGCGGGGGTGCGTCTCGGCCGTCATTCGGGGGGATTGCCGCCGTACCCGCTGAAATGGCCTGCCCCGAAACAAAGGGCAGGCCAAAGCATGAAGCCGACCTTAAAAGGGCGAGTCGGGGAAGTAATAGGCGGCAGCGTTGTCTTTGGTGATCAGCGTTGCATCCAGCGTGAAGGTGCCGCGCATCGGGACCTGACCGTAAAGGTTGGCAACCGTCATCTCAAGCGCAGTGCCCACCATGGCCGGTGGGTAGAGCACATCGACGGGGATCATTTTGTCGCCGTCCATCACCTTTTTGATCATGTCCTTCGATCCTGCGCCTGCCACGACATATTGAATGTCGGTGCGGCCAGCCTGCTCGATCGCTTGCAAAACACCAACGGCCATATCGTCATCCTGGCACCAGACGACGTCGATTTTCGGGAATTTGGTCAGGTAGTCCTGCATGACCTTGAACGCATCGTCGCGGTTCCAGTTGCCGAACTGGCGGTCCAGTATCTTGACGCCCGAGCCTTCGATCGCCTTGTCAAAGCCGTCCTGGCGGGTCTGATCGATCGGGATCGGCAGGCCGCGGATCACCACAACTTCTGCGTCCGGTGTGGTGGCTTTGATGTAATTGCCTGCCACCTCGCCCAAAGAATAGTTGTTGCCCGCGATATAGAGATCGCGCACAGACTCGTCGTTCACCGATGGCGCGCGGTCAACGATGGTGACGAAAGTGCCCTTGGATTTGATCTCTTTGATCGAGTTTACCAGCGGGTCGGGGTCGCTTGGCAAGATTACCAGCGCGTCAATGCCTTGAGTTTCAAGGTCTTGCAGGGCGTTGGCCTGCGAGGCTGCATCTGGCGAGGTCTTGACGATGATGTTCAGACCCGGATGTTGGGCCATCAGCAAATCGGCGACCCGATTTGCGTGAAACACCACGCCCGAGGTCCAGCCATGATCGGCGGCTGGGATCGAGACACCAACCGTATGGGGCATGTCTTCGGCAAATCCGACCGCACTGCCCATAGCCAAGGCGGCGACGGTGGCAATGCTCAGTAATCCTTTACGCATGTTATCCTCCCTAAATCGGGTCTGGCAAAACACGGACGGGCGACCCTTCCCCGTCCGAAGCGTCACGCTTTGCGCACCAAAGAGCGTTGCACCAGCATGGCGATGATGATGATCGCGCCTTGGATGGCACCGATCAGGTATTCGCTGATAAAATTTGACAAAAGCATGATGTTGCCCACCAGTTCGAGAATGAAGGCCCCACAGATGGTGCCCCATACCCGACTTGCACCGCCCTTGAGCGCGGTGCCGCCGATGACGACAGCGGTGATCGCTTGCAACTCCCACAAGATGCCGGTGGTGGCCGAAGTAGAGCCCAATCGCGGCACATAGAGGATCACCGCAATTGCCACACAAAGCCCTTGGATCACAAAGGCGTAAGTGCGCACGCGGTCGACCTTGATGCCGGAATAGCGGGCAACATTTGCGTTGGAGCCAACTGCGACAACATGGCGGCCATAGCGCATCCGATAGAGCAAGAACGCCGCCACACTTGTCACCGCCAGCACCACGACGATTGGCACCGGCACGCCCGCGATTGAGCCGAAATAGGCCGGACGATAGAGGTCCTGCTGCTCGGCCGATTTCAGCGTGATCGCGCCGCCTTGTGACAGCCACGTGGTCAGGCCGCGATAGATGCCCATGGTGCCAAGCGTGGCGATAAAGGGCTCGATCTTGCCGACCGTGGTAATCAACCCATTCGCCAGCCCGCACAGCGCGCCGACCACCAGAGCAAGCAGAATCGCCGCGGCGATCATCATGCCGGGGTCTGCAATGACACCAGAATTCATAAACAAAATCATTAGGCTGGCAACAAAGGCGACCATGGATCCGACCGACAGATCTAGATCGCCGGACGAGATGACAAAAGTCGCCCCTACCGCGATCAGGGCGATAAAAGCGCTGCGGGTAGCGACATTGGCAAGGTTGTTCAGGCTGATGAAATTCGGATTGACCAAGGCCCCGACCACCAGCAGTAACGCCAGCGCCACAAAGGGTGCCACCGCGCGCAGATCGACATCTTGCCAGCGCCGCTTTGTTTCTGTCTGATCTTCGTTTGTCGTCACATTGGCCCCCTGTTATGCCACGGCTTTTTGCTTCAGGCCCGCCGAATAGCGCATGATTTCCTGCTCGGTGATCTCGTCGCCTTCCAGCACCCCGACGATCCGTCCCGCCCGCATCACCACGACGCGGGTGCACAGGCCAATGATTTCGGGCATTTCAGAGGACACCACGATTACCGAGCAGCCGTCGCGGGCGAGGGCGGCGATAAAATGGTAAATCTGTTGCTTGGTGCCGACATCGATGCCGCGCGTCGGCTCATCAATGATCAGGATTTTAGGGGTAATCTCCATCACCTTGGCGAGAAGCAGCTTTTGCTGATTGCCGCCCGACATCCGCCCCGCCACCACGCCGGCATCGCGCACACGAATGTCAAAGCGACGTCGCGCACGGGCCAGCGCCTTGGCCTCGCTTGCAGGGCTGAGGTAACCCCAGCGGCCGTGCCGGTCGAGCGATTGCAGCGTCAGATTGGCGGTCATATCCGCGCCAAGCAGCAGGCCCTTGGCCTTGCGATCCTTGGTCATATAGGCCAGCCCGGCTGCCGCGGTCGCCTGAACGTCGCCCGCAGGCATCAGCGCGTCATCAATGTGCACCTCGCCCGCGCTGCGGGGATAGAGCCCGGCGACGGCCTCCATCAACTCGGTCCGCCCCGATCCGATCATGCCCGAAAAGCCAAGGATCTCGCCGCGGCGCAGATCGAAATGTGCATCGCGTACATGCGCTGTGCTGACACCGATCACCGAAAGCACGCGTGCCTCGTCGACGTTGGGTTCAGATTTCTTCGGATAAAGGCTTGAGAGTTCGCGTCCCACCATAAGCTGCGCAATCGACTCGCCATCGAGCATCGCAGTCGGCGCGGTTTTCACCCATTGGCCGTCGCGCAAAACTGTCACGCGGTCGGAAAGCTCGGTCACCTCATCAAGTTTATGCGACACAAATACAAAGCTGGTGCCCAGATCGCGCAGCTTGCGAACCTGTTTGAAAAGCGCCTCGGCTTCGCCGCGCGAAAGCACGGCGGTCGGCTCATCCATGAACACGATGCGGGCGTCGCGGCTGATCGCCTTGGCGATTTCGACCATCTGTTTGTCGGCCACAGACAGGCTTGAAATCACAGAGCCTTCGTTGATTTTAGAGCCGAGCATATCCAGTACCCGCCGCGTCTCCGCTCGCATATAGGCGCGGTCAAGGATGCCGTAACGCGCAACTTCGCGGCCTAAAAATAGGCTCTCGGTTACGGTCAGATGTTCGGCAAGGTTAAATTCCTGATGGATCACAGCAATACCAAGCGCCTCTGCTGCGCCATTGGCAGGAAGTTTGACAGGCTGGCCATCCAGAAAAATCTCGCCAGAGCTGGGCGGCTCAAAGCCCGAGAGGATCTTTACAAGCGTGGATTTTCCCGCACCATTTTCCCCCATAAGCGCATGAATCTCGCCACGGCGCAGGTCGAAATCGACGCTGAACAGCACTTGCACGCCGCTGAACGATTTGCTGATGCGCTGTGCAGACAGCACAACGTCGTCCCCGCCCAAAGGCTTTGACAGCATGAAACAACCCCCCGCGGCTCCTCTCCGCCCTAATTTTGTAGGCTGAGAAAATTCTTATGTAAAGGTTTACATTGCGACCGCTTTCTATGAGCTTTGCACCGGCACCCGGCCGTGTATAGGTTGAGGCCAAGCTGAAAAAGGTTGCCGCCCCGTGTCGAACCCTGCCGCCACCATTGAAGACGTCGCGCGCCTTGCCGAGGTGTCTATCGCCACAGTGTCGCGCGCGATCCATCTGCCTGAAAAGGTCGCGGTCAGCACGCGGCTCAAGGTCAATCAGGCGATTGCGCTCACGGGCTATACACCCAACGCCAATGCCCGCAGCCTTCGGTTGGGCAAGTCCAATATGATACTCGTGGTTGCCCCCGACATTGGCGATCCGAACTTCTCGAGCATTCTTGTGGGGTTAGAGAACGAGGCGCGGGCACACGGCTATGGTGTGCTGATTGGGCACACCCAGAACGACGCGCAGCGCGGCATTGAATATCTGAAGTTTTTCAGCTCGAACCAGGCGGCTGGAATGATCCTGTTTACCGGAATTCTACCGTTTGGGCATCAGTCGATGACCGCGCGTTTGCCACCGACGGTGGGGGTGTTCGAGCCGGTTTTCAACGGCGGCATCCCCTATGTTGGCGTTGATGATGTCGAGGGTGCGCGTAAGGCGGTTGAGCTTTTGATCTCGGAGGGCCATCGCAAGATCGCATTTGTTGGCGAGAACCGCAGCCGTCTGGCCTACAGCCGCCGTCGCATCGGCTGTGAGGCGGGTCTTGATGCTGCCGGAATTCCCGTGGCCAGTCGGATGGTGATCGACGGCGATGGAAGCATCGAAAGCGGCAGGCTTGCGGTCGATCAGCTTTTCATGCGCGACACACTTCCGACCGCGTTCATGTGTGTCAATGACCAAACCGCGATCGGGGTTATTCTTGGACTGACGGCGCGCGGCTATCAGGTGCCACGCGATTTTTCAGTGACGGGGTTCGACGATGTTCCGCAGGCCTCGTTCACCCAACCGAGCCTTACTACGATCCGTCAGCCGCGCGGATTGATTGGCAAGCATGCGATGAGCCTGTTGTTGCAGCTTTTGTCCGACAACAAACCGGCCGAGACCGAGCTGCTGTTGCGTCCCGATCTTGTGGTGCGAAATTCGGTCGGACCGCCGCCGCGTCGCTGATCCTGTTGCAAACACACCCGCAGCGGCGCAGGCGAAATCGGGCGTGACAAGTCAACATGTTGCAGGTTAACCTTTGAGGATGAAAAAGGTTCCCAAAGAAACGACGGATGACGCGCTTATTCAGGAATTCCTGAAAAAAGGCGGGTCGGTTCGTGTCGGCAAGACCAAACCGCTTCCCAATGAGTTGGGCCTTAGCAACAACGCTTGGAACAACAAACTCAGCAAGGAAGAAAAAGCAGCACGCAACAAGAAGTAAGCCGGTGTTTTTTAGCGCAGCAGTTGCTGTCGCAGCCGGTTCACCACTTCAACACAAGACTTTGCGATGAGCATTGTTTTCTGACCCACAGTTGCGCGCTTTGTAACCCTTTGTTCCCAAGCGCATGGGCGAGCAGCTTTCCTAGCCCCGCTATCGGCGCGACACTTGTGCTGCGTTTTGCAAAACATTCAATGTTGGGCAGCTGTTCCGTTCCGTCAATGCCGCCCGGAATTGACGGTTCCAGAGCTTGACAAGCCTGGGTTCGAAACGCCTTCTGGTCGTGGCAAATTGGAAGGAAAAGACAATGCATTCTGCACTGATCAAGGGCCATGCTGCGGTGATCACCGGAGCCGCGTCTGGAATCGGTTTGGCCGCCGCGCAGCATCTGGCAAGCATCGGCATGCGGGTTTGTCTGGCAGACATCGGGACTGACCGTTTGGCCAGCGCGCGGGCGCAAATCATTGCATCAGGTGCGGCCGAATCTGACGTGATCGTTCAAGAAACCGATGTGGGTGACGTGAATGCCTTGCGCAACTTGGCAAATATCACTTTTGCGGCGTTTGGCGCGGTGCATGTGTTGATGAACAATGCCGGTATGCAGCCCGGAAGCAGCATTTTCGATACCGAAACAAATTGGGACCGTATCATCGGCGTCAATATGTTTGGCGTCATTCGCGGCGCGCAAATCTTTGCTCCGCGGATGATCGCAAGCGGTGCGCCGGGACTGATCATCAACACGGGCTCCAAGCAAGGGATCACCACGCCTCCGGGTGATCCTGCGTATAACGTCTCAAAGGCCGGGGTGAAGGTTTTTACCGAGGCGTTGCAACACCATTTGCGCAACACCCCCGATTGCAAGGTGGACGCGCGACTGCTCATTCCGGGCTATGTGCACACGCCTTTGACAGCGCATGGCCGCACTGAAAAGCCATCGGGAGCCTGGACGCCAACGCAAACGGTTGACTTTCTTTTCGCTTCGATTGAGCGCGGCGATTTCTACATCCTCTGTCCGGATAACGAGGTTGACCGCCGCACGGATGAAAAGCGCATCCGCTGGGCCGCAGGGGATATAGCCGATAACCGCCCTCCCTTGTCCCGCTGGCATCCCGATTACGCAGAATCCTTCAAGAAATGGCTGCAAGAATAACTGATTCCTTTCTGCCCAAGTGGCCTGCGCGCAAATTTGCAGTCCAGGTCAGAACAAATTCCTGTCAGAGCCTTGATTTATCATGGGAATCGCAAAACACGCGCGAAAAAAATACCTCCGGTGACGGTTGCAATGGCAGCGCTGTCATTGCAGGTTAACAGCGGCAATCCTAGGTGCGATGGAAGGCATCTGCATCATTGGGTGCAATGACACGCCGGAAGCTGAAGCTGGCACCGGTAAGAACCAGAACTGAAAAGGAGCGACCATGGCTAAGCGTATCGTTTTCACAGGTGGCACGGGTAAGGCAGGGCGCGAGGCCGTGCCTCATCTGCTGGCCAAGGGATATGACATTCTGAATGTCGACCTCAAGCCGTTGAACCTGCCGGGTGTCAACACCCTCATCACCGATCTGACCGACGGGGCGCAGACCTTCAACGCGCTGACCAGCCATTTCGGGTTGGAACACTATGCTGATGGACGAGTGCCGGGTCCTGTGGATGCTGTTGTGCACTTTGCGGCCATCCCTCGGGTTGGGATCGAGCCCGACAACAAGACATTTCTCGCCAATGTTGCCTCGACCTACAACGTCATCGAAGCTGCGATGAAACTGGGGATCCGGAAGGTCATAGTCGCCTCATCCGAGACAACTTATGGGGTTTGCTTTGCGGAAGGGGATAAGGATTACCATTCCTTCCCGCTGGACGAAAGCTATGACAGTGATCCGATGGACAGCTATGGGCTTTCCAAAGTGGTCAACGAAAAGACCGCCCGTGCCTTTGCCATGCGGTTTGGCGCGGATATCTACGCCCTGAGGATTGGCAACGTGATATCGCCGGAAGATTACGCCAACTTCCCCGGCTTTTTGTCCGATCCGCCCAGCCGCAAGCGCAACGCATGGAGCTATATCGATGCCCGCGACCTTGGTGAGATCGTCCATCTGTGCCTGCAGAAGGACGGCCTTGGCTATCAGGTCTTTAACGCGGTCAATGATACGATCACCGCCAATGAGCCCACCGAAAAATTCCTCGCCAAATACGCGCCTAACACACCGATTAGCCGCAAGATGGGCGAGTGGGAGGCTCCGATCTCGAACCAGAAGGCGCGCGAGGTATTGGGCTTCAAAGAAGCGCATCCTTGGCGTAAGTACGTGAAGGTCTAAGAGGAACGCGCGATCGATGGCAAAGCAACGGCAAAGGCTGACGGACCGAAAAAGCAAGGTCACTGTCAGTGACGTTGCCCGCATGGCCGAGGTGAGCGACAGCACGGTGTCTCGGATCATGCGAGGGCAGGATCTGGTGGCCGAAGCGACCAGAGAAAGGGTCATGGCGACGGTTCGGGCACTGGGATATGTGCCGAACCGGATTGCGGGCTCGCTGGCCTCGCTGGACAGTCGGCTTGTGGGGGTGGTGATCCCGTCCCTGTCAAACATCGTCTTTCCCGAGATTTTGCAGGGCATCAATGCCGGCCTTGAGGGCACCCATCGGCAATCGGTGATCAGCGTGACCGACTATGATCTGGACAAGGAAGAGGTGGTGGTGCGCAACCTTTTGGCATGGCAGCCCGCCGCAGTGCTGATCGCAGGTTCGATGCATACCGAAGCCACGCAGCGTATGCTGGAAAACAGCGGCGTGCGCGTGGTGGAATTCATGGAAATCGACCACAAGCCGATTGACGCGGCGGTGGGCTTTTCCCATTTGTCGGCAGGTGTGGCGGCGGCGCGGCATTTGTTGCAGCGCGGCTACCGGCGCTTTGGCTACGTCGGATATGGCGGCGAAAAGGACAGGCGCGCGCTGATGCGCTACAAGGGGATGCGCGCCTGCCTGGCCGAGGCTGGTTTGGCCTTCGAGGCAGAGTCGGTGTCGGATGGCCAGACGACCGTGGCCAAGGGGCGCGCGCAAACTGCCGACATCTGCGCGCGTGCGCCCGATCTGGACGTGTTGACGTTTTCAAATGACGATATGGCTGTCGGCGGATTGTTCCACTGTATGAGCGCCGGGATCAGCGTTCCGAATGATCTGGCGCTGTTCGGATTCAATGGTCTGGATATCGGGCGTGCCTTGCCGCAACCCTTGTCGACCATCCGCGCGAACCGATTCGAGATCGGCAAGCGTGCTGTTGAGGTCGTCTTGGCCGGCGAAACACGCCCCGAGCAATCGGTTATTGTCGATACCGGATTCGAGATTTTTGAAGGCGCCACCGCCTGAAACGCAAAGGGCGCCCGGAATGACCGGGCGCCCTTCATCTTCAGGTCGATTTACTTTTGGATGCAGGTATCAACCGTTGCCATCGTGCACTCATCCAGACCGGTAAAGATCGGATCGGCGACTTTCTTGCCGTCGATCAGATCGATCATCGCTCCGGGTGCCAGATAGCCCATCTCGAACGGACGCTGACCAACCAAGGCCGTCACCAGACCTTCGCGGGCCAGATCAACCTCGGCGCCGATGGTGTCTGCCGCGCCGATCACAAAATCATTGCTTGCAATGCGGTCCTTGAGCGGCCCAACCAGATCGCGATAGGGCTGCGGAGCGCCAAACAGGGGCCACCCGCCCATGATACCGAAAGCGTCAAGCTTGGGATTGGCGGCAAGAATGTCCGTCATCGCCTGAACGCCCTTGGCGCCGTCATCATTGGTAAACACCGGGCATCCGGGCGCTTCGGTCCATCCGCCTTCACCGGCCAAAGCCGCCAGACCTGGTGTGCCGGTCAGGGCATCGCGCATGCCTTGCGCACGGCGCAAGATGTTGTCGGCGCCGGGGTTGCCCTCGATCGTGCAGATGGTGCCGCCGTTTGGCTTGGCCTTTTTGATATATTCACCGATTTTGACGCCCATCAGGGTGTTGTCCGTCCCCAGATAAGTCATCCGGAGACCCGCGTCTTCCGCAGCAAGGTCAGCGTCAACCGTCATGATCGGGATCGTCGGGGCGGCGGTTTTCAGCGTTTGAGCGATCAGCTTGGCATTTGAAGGCGAGATGGCCATGGCAACCGTCGTGGGCTTGCCCAACATGTCCTGCACGATCTGTGCTTCACCGGCTTCGTCCGAGGTAGAGGCCGGACCGGTGTAGAAACATTCATATTCGCTGGATGCGTTTTCCGCATTCCACTTCTGGCAGCCCTGATTAATCGCTTCGAAGAAGGGGTTATCCAGACCCTTCACCACGATTACGAGTTGCTTTTTGCCTTCGGCAAAACCTGCGCCAGCGCCGAGCGCCATGATGGCTGTGGCCGTGGCAAGCATCAATGTCTTTTTCATGTCAGCAGTCCTCCCATAAACGCCGCGTTCCTAGTTCTGCGGCAAAGTGTTGATGTCATTCCGCATGTGTCCGGAGGCTTTTGTTGCCCCTTCGTTGAAACTGGATCGTGACAGGCGGCTCACCCAAGTGCGTCAACTTTTCAAATCCGCACCCTCCGGAGACTCTCCGAACTGAACGTGATTCTAACTAAAAAATACCAGAAACCAGATTTTATGACAGCGCTATTATTTCAAATATTTCATTGACTTTGCAGGATCGCTGAATATCCTTGGTGATCAATCGTGAGGTCGTTTGGGGGCATTGGGGCGGTCTGACGTGGCGCGAAGGTGGCCGGCCCTCGCAGGGCGGACCGGGTAGGCGCGGGGCCTCAATCAGGCGACGCCGTGTGGATCGTTCAGGGGGAGCGGGAGTCAAAGTGGCAGTTCTGGAGCTGAAGCATATTTCCAAACACTTTGGCGCCATCGAGGCCGTCAAGGATGTGTCCTTTTCGCTGGGAGCTGGCGAGGTCATCGGCCTTATGGGGGATAACGGCGCGGGCAAATCCACGCTGGTCAAGATGATGGCCGGAAACTTCCGGCCCAGCAGCGGCTCGATCTTGATGGACGGAAAAGAGATCGTCATGCACCGCCCTGTTGAGGCGCGCGAGCATGGGATTGAAATCGTGCATCAGGATTTGGCGCTGTGCGATAACCTGACGGCCGCCGCCAATGTGTTTTTGGGGCGCGAGCTGCGGTTGGGCGTCTGGCCGTTTCGGATCCTCGACTATCCAAGCATGTACCGTCGCGCCGGCGAAATCTTTGCAGAGCTGAAATCTGAAACCCGGCCGAGGGACTTGGTCAAAAAGATGTCGGGCGGCCAGCGCCAAGCTGTGGCCATCGCAAGAACCCGTCTGAGCAACGCCAAGATCGTGCTGATGGACGAGCCGACTGCGGCCATCTCGGTGCGTCAGGTCGCGGAGGTGCTGAACTTGATCCGCCGCTTGCGTGATCAGGGCATCACGGTTGTCCTGATCAGCCACCGGATGCCCGATCTGTTTGCCGTGGCGGATCGTGTCATCGTGATGCGTCGCGGCAGTAAGGTCGCCGACAAGGAAATCGCAAAAAGTTCGCCCGAAGAGGTGACCGGATTAATCACTGGCGCCATCGAAACCGTCTGACTTCTTTCGCAAAGGCCTCCAATGACAAGCTCGCTGACACGTTCCATTGACCAAAAGCAGCAGACATTTCTGTCCAGCATTCTGGCAAGCCAGACGTTTTGGGTTTTCATCGCGGTGATTTTGGCAAGTGTTGCCCTGTCTTTCGCGACGGACAGTTTTGCCACCAGCAAGAACCTATACAACATCACCCGCAACGTTACTTTTACGGCCATCATCGCGCTGGGCATGACTTTGGTCATCATCACCGGCGGGATTGACCTGTCAGTCGGCTCGGTTCTGTGTCTGTGCAGCATGGTGCTGGCGGTCGTGATGCACGCAGGCTACTCGATTGAGATCGGCATTGCAGCCTCGATCCTTACAGCGCTGGTGGTGGGGGCCTTCAACGGGTTTTTGATCGCCTATATTGGCTTGCCGCCCTTTGTCGTGACGCTGGGGATGCTGTCGGTGGCGCGCAGTCTGGCGATGGTTGCTTCGGGAAATACCGTGGTGTTCGAGTTTGGCCCTGACCATGACACTCTGTTGGCCTTGGGTGGAGGTGCTTGGTTTTTCGGAATCGCAAATCCGGTGATGTACACAATCGTTCTGGCCCTTCTGACCGGCTTTGTGCTGCGCTGGACCCGCTTTGGCCGCCATGTCTTTGCCATTGGCGGAAATGAAAGTGCCGCGACGCTGACGGGCGTTCCGGTCAAGATGATCAAGGTCGCGGTCTATATGATTTCGGCACTGTCCGCGGGAATTGCAGGGATCGTGCAGACGGGCTGGCTTGGGGCGGTGACGACCAATATCGGGGCAGGGATGGAGCTTCAGGTGATCGCTGCTGCCGTCATTGGCGGCGCAAACCTTGCCGGCGGCGGGGGCACGGCCCTTGGCGCCATCATCGGCGCAATGCTCATCGAGGTGATCCGCAACAGCCTTGGCTTATTAGGCATTAACGCGTTTTGGCAGGGAACGTTTATCGGCGGTGCAATCCTGTTCGCCGTGTTGTTCGACCGTCTTGCAAACTATCGCAGAAACGTCTGACCCGCGGCGCGCTGACCGGAATTGAGATTATTGAATATGATGTTCGTCGCGGGTGGGCAGCAAGCTAGTGTTTCGGTGCGATGGCCCTCGAAGACCACGGCCTGGAGCAACCGATCCAACCTTGAGTGGAGAGTTAGCAGATGAAACTTGGCGTTGTTGGGCTTGGATCAATGGGCTATGGCATCGCGGCCTCGCTGTTAAGGGCAGGGCACACGGTTTGCGGTTCTGATGTCAATGCCGATGCGATGCAGCGTTTGCAGGCGGAAGGTGGGTCTTCAGAGGCAATCGGCGACGCTGCGCAGGGTCTTGAGGCTCTGGTGGTGGTGGTTTTAAACGCCGCGCAAGTCGAGACGGTTCTCTTTGGGTCGCTGGCACTTGCGTCCCGCATGCCCAAAGGGGCGGTTGTGATCTGCTGCGTCACCGTCGCCCCCGAGTTCGCCCGCATGATGGGCGCGCGGTGCGAGGCTTTGGGGTTGCTGTATCTTGATGCACCGATTTCCGGCGGGTCGGTCAAAGCGGCCAGAGGCAAGCTGACGGTGATGGCCTCGGGCTCTGCAGCGGCCTTTGTGGCAGCTCAGCCGGTGCTCGCGGCCACGGCAGAAAAGGTGTTCGAGCTGGGCGACGGTGCTGGCATGGGCTCTGCGATGAAGGCGGTCAACCAGATGCTTGCAGGTGTGCATATTGCCGCCATGGCCGAGGCTGTAACGTTTGGCATTACGCAGGGAATAGCGCCTGAAACCTTCCTCAAAGTCATCCCCGATTGTGCGGGCACCAGTTGGATGCTGGAAAACCGCGCGCCACATATTGTCTCGGGGGATTATACGCCCCATTCAGCGGTGGATATCTGGCCCAAGGATCTGGGGATCGTGCTGGATGCCGCGCGTGCCGCCAAATTCTCGGCCCCGCTGACCGCGGCCGCTTTGCAGCAGTTTGTGGCGGCCTCGAACATGGGTTTGGGGCGACAGGATGACGCTGCGGTTGCCAAGGTCTACGCCAGCATTGCGGGCCTTTCGTTGCCGGGCGAGACTTGAGGCATGGCGTTCTTCGGTGCCATTGCAGATGACTTCACCGGCGCTACCGATCTTGCTGGGCTTTTGGCACGTTCAGGTGTGCCGGTGTCGCTGCGGATAGGCGTTCCGGTCGCGCCACCCGCAGACACAGCCCCGATCGAAATCATAGCCCTTAAGTGCCGCACAACTGCGGTGACAGAGGCAGTGGCCGAAACGCGGGCGGCATTGATCTGGCTGCGCGAGGCTGGGGCGCAAAGGTTCTTTTGGAAGTATTGCTCGACTTTCGACTCGACGCCGCAAGGCAATATCGGCCCCGTCGCCGAGGCGCTTATGGCCGACCTTGGTGCGACCCAGACAATCTACTGCCCGGCCTTCCCGGAAAATGGCCGCAGCATTTTTATGGGCAATCTCTTCGTGGGCGAACAGCCTTTGTCGGAAAGCCCGATGAAGGACCACCCGCTGACGCCGATGCGCGATAGCAATCTCATGCGACTTCTGGCGCCTCAGGTCACCAAACCGGTTGGTCTGGCAAACCGTCATACAGTGGCAAAGGGCGCATTGCGCCAAAGGTTGGCCGAACTTGCCTCTGCGGGGGTTGCGCATGTTGTGGTGGATGCCGTCAGCAATGACGATCTGCATAAGATCGCCGAGGCCTGCCAGTCGATGCCCTTGCTGACGGGTGGCAGCGCCATCGCCATGCCCCTGCCTGCGTTATGGTTGGCGCAAGGGTTGGTGCCAAAAGCCGATGACACCGCGTTGCCCCATGCCGAGGCTGGGCCGGCGGTTGTGTTGTCCGGATCTTGTTCGGATATGACCAATCGGCAAGTCGCGGCTTTCGTTAGTGGCCATCCATCGTTCCGACTGGATCCGGTGGACTTGGCCCAGCATGGCGCGGGTGCGGCGCTGGACTGGGTCGCGCGCCAGGATCTTGGCACCACACCGATTGTCTACGCCACCGCTGCGCCAAGCGCTGTCAAAAGGGCGCAATCGCTGCTGGGAGGCCATGAGGCGGGCAGACTGGTGGAGGAGGCACTCGCCGCCTGTGCTGTTGCTGCCCGCAATCGAGGGGCAAGGCGGTTCGTGGTGGCAGGTGGTGAAACCGCAGGCGCTGTCACCCAAGCGCTTGACATCAACCGCCTGAATATCGGGGCCGAGATTGCGCCCGGTGTGCCGTGGTGCTTTGCCACCAGCGCGGGTCATCAGGTTGCCATCACTCTTAAATCTGGCAATTTTGGGCAGGAAGGATTCTTTACCGAAGCGCTGAGGGCATTGCCATGAGCGAAGAAACCACCTTGCGCGAACAGATGTGCAGCTTGGCCAGATCCTTGTTCGATCGGGGTCTGACCGGTGGGTCCACCGGCAATATTTCGGCGCGTCTCTCCGACGGCAGCCTGTTGGTCTCACCCACGGGCACCAGTTTTGGCAGGTTGGATCCCGCGCGGCTCAGCCATTTTGACGCCGGTGGCAGGCTGATCGGTGGTGATCAACCCACCAAGGAAATGCCGTTACATACAGCCTTTTACGACACGCGGGCTTGTGGGGCGGTGGTGCATCTGCACTGTTGTCACGCGGTTGCGTTGTCAACTTTGCCAGAGGTTGATGAAGACAACTTTCTGCCGCCGATCACGCCCTATGCTGTGATGCAACTGGGACGGGTCAAGCTGCTGCCCTACTTTCGCCCCGGCGATCCGGCGATGGGGCAGGCGGTTCGTGGGCTGGCGGGAAAACGCAGTGCCGTGATGTTGGCCAACCACGGTCCGGTCGTGGCAGGGCGCGACATTGAGGCGGCTTGCAATGCGATCGAGGAACTTGAAGCGACCGCCCGACTTGCTCTTTTGACACGCGCTTTGCATCCAAGGCTTCTGACCGGAGCGCAAATAGGTGACGTCGTTACAACTTTTGATGTCGAGTGGGACACATGAAATTCTCGGCCAACCTCGGATTTCTCTGGACAGATCGCACATTGCCCGACGCCATCCGCGCGGCTCATGGCGCAGGCTACGATGCAGTGGAATGTCATTGGCCATATGACACGCCTGCCGACCAAACCCTCGCGGCCTTGCAGGATACTGGCATGAGGATGCTTGGCCTGAACACACGTCGCGGCAATATAGCCATAGGCGAAAACGGCCTCTCGGCCCTGCCGGGTCGTGAGGCTGAGGCACGCGCCGCTATCGACGAAGCGCTGAACTATGCTCGGGCGACGGGCACAGGCGGTGTGCATGTAATGGCGGGCAATTCCAGCGGACCACGCGCAAGGGCGGCCTTCGTGGCAAATCTGCGCTATGCCTGCCAGCAGGCCCACGAGATCATGATCCTGATCGAACCGCTCAACCCCTACAACGCGCCGGGGTATTTCCTGAACTCGACCGGCCTTGCTGCAGATATCATCCGCGAGGTGGGTGAAGCCAACCTGCGGCTGATGTTTGACTGCTATCATGTCCAGATCATCGAAGGGGATGTGACGCGACGAATAGAGGCCTTGCTGCCGCTGATCGGTCATATCCAGATTGCTTCGGTGCCCGACCGGGGCAAACCCGATCATGGCGAGCTCGACTACGGCTATGTGTTGCAACAGGTCACGCGATTGGGCTGGCCGCATCCCATCGGTGCTGAATACATGCCCGGCCAAGACCGCGATATGGGCTGGCTGGCCCTCTTTAGACAACCCGCAAAGGAACCAGATGATGAGTGACAAACCTGTAATCGGCTTTATCGGCCTGGGCTTTATGGGCCACGGGATGGCGCGGAATTTGCGGCTGAAGGGCTATGAGCTATGGGTCAAGGGCCGTGCCAACCGTGGACCCGTCGAGAGCCTGCTTTCCATCGGCGCACATGAGGCAGCAAGCCCACAGGAAATGGCGGAAAAGTGTGATATCATCCACATCTGTCTGTCGAACTCGGCTCAGATCGAGGCCGTGATGCGGGCGCCTGACGGCATTCTTGCAGGTGCGCGCCCCGGTCTGATCGTGATTGACACCTCAACCGCCAACCCCGGCTCGACCGAGGTTCTGGCCGCGGAACTTGCAGCCAAGGGCGGGCACTTTGTCGATGCACCGCTTGGCGGCACCCCCGTGCAGGCCGAGGCCGGGCAACTCAGCGCCATGGTCGGCTGCGAAGCGGCGGTCTTTGACCGTGTCGCGCCGGTCATTGGCAGCTGGGCTGCGCGCGCGACCCGCATCGGGCCGGTTGGCAGCGGCCATAAGATGAAGCTTTTGATGAACTTCATCAGCCTGTCTTACGGAGCCCTGTTTTCGGAAGTCGTGGTGCTGGGGGCCAAGGTGGGCATCTCGGCCCAGACCATCCGCGAGGTGATCTCGCCAAGCCGGATGGGCAACGGTTTCTTTGAAACGTTCATGGGGTATGTTGTTGATCGCAATCGCGACAGTCACAAATTCTCGATCGCCAACGCGGCCAAGGATCTGCGCTATCTCAACGACATGGCCTCGGACGCCAACATGATGAACATTATGGCCGCCGCAGCCCAACACTACTACAGCCATGCGGTCGCAACGGGGCATGAACAAGACTACGTCCCGATGCTCTCCGATCTCGTCGGCGCCCTGAACGGCGTCGATATGGAAGATGCCGTCGCAAAAGGGATGACAGGCGCCTGAGCCCAACGCGCGCCATACTTCGCATCGGTCTTGCAGCGCAAATGGGCGCAGCTGCAGGTTTTCCTGCCTAGCGCCCGCTTGGGCGCGCCGTCATCTTCACCTTCAAGACCGGCTATGATCGCATCGTCGCTTTCGTGATAACGCCGGATTGCCGGTATGTTACCTATGCGCTCGAGGCATCGGCGCTGAGCCTTCCCGATCGTTTGGCCCAGACGCCCAACCACGTCGCGGTCACGGACCACGGCATGCGCAGAGCGGTGTCAGCTTAGTGACCAGCACTGCGGCCGAGCTTTGCCACAGGCTTTGACACTCTGGCGCCCTTTCAGGGCACTGTTGAGACCATGGTGCGCGCAGAAATCGAATCAAGTTGACAGATATGGAACGTTCCATTAGTTATTTTGGAACGTTCCATAAATTGTGAGGCTTGGATGATTTGGGCGCTGATCGGGGCAAGCACGATTGCCAGCCAGTATATGGTGGATGCTTTGCGCGCCCAGCCCGCGGGCACTGTCCGCTGGATTATATCTGGCACTGCGGTGCGGGCGGCCGAGTTTGCCGCGGCGCATGACATTCCATATTCAGACACCCATCTGGCGGCGGCTCTGGATGATCCGGCCGTTCAGGCCGTCTATATCTCTTCTACCAACGATCGGCACATGGATCAGGCTTTGGGCGCTATTGCTGCTGGCAAGCATGTGCTGTGCGAAAAGCCGCTTGCGCTGACCGCAAAGGATGCCGCGCAGATCGTTGCGGCGGCAGAGGCTGCCGGTGTGGTCTTTGCCACCAACCATCACCTGCGTTGTGCGGGCAGCCATCAGGCGGTGCGCGCGCTGATCCACGCAGGACGGATCGGGCGCGTGTTGTCGCTGCGAATTCATCACGCCGTGCATTTGCCGGAAAATCTGCAGGGCTGGCGGATCAATTCGGCGGCTTCGGGCGGTGGTGTCGTGCCTGATATCACCGTGCATGACGCAGATGTCGCGCGGTTTCTGTTGGGCGAAGACCCGCAGAGCGTGGTGGCACAAGTGACGAGTTCCGGTTTGGGGCAGGGGGTGGAAGATTCCGCCATGTCAGTCTGGGCCATGCCTTCGGGCGCGATGGTGATGAGCCATGAAAGCTTTACTCACCCCTTTGCGGGCTCGGGGCTTGAGGTCCACGGCACAGAAGGCTCGATCTTTGCGCGCGGGGTGATGACGCAGCAGCCGGTGGGCGAGATTGAGATGGTCACTGCCAAGGGCCGCGAGGTGGTGCGCTTTGAGGCGCATAACCTCTATCAATTTGGCGTTGCGCGGTTTTGTGACGCGGTTGCGGGCCGCGGGGGCGTGGCGGCGAGCGGATGGGACGGCGTAAAATCCCTTGCGGTGGCCGAGGCCGTACGCCAGGCCGCAGCGACGGGTGCCCAAGTTTCCGTGGGGTATGGGGTGGCGCCATGAGCAAGCTGGTATCCGCAGCCCAGGCCGTTGCCCACATCGAAGACGGCGCGGTTGTCACGGTGTCGTCCTCCTCGGCCTTGGGCTGCCCTGACCTTGTGCTGAAGGCCATTGGTGCGCGCTTTGACGACAGCGGACATCCGCGTGGATTGACCACAATCCATCCGATCGCTGCGGGGGATATGTACGGTGTCAAAGGCGTGGATCACATTGCCAAAGACGGGCTGCTCACCCGGATTTTGGGCGGGTCTTATCCGTCGGGGCCGTCGTCGAAACCGATGCCCGCGATCTGGCAGATGATCGTTGAAGACCGCGTTGCGGCCTATAACGTACCCTCGGGGATCTTGTTCGACATGCACCGCGAGGCGGCAGCGCGTCGCCCCGGTGTTTTGACGCGGGTGGGTTTGAAAACCTTTGCCGACCCGATCCGCCAAGGCTGCGCGATGAACGATCTCGCGGCCAAAACCCCGATTGTGAACCGCGTCGAGTTTCTGGGCGAGACCTGGCTGCACTATCCCAACATCATCCCGACGGTTGCGATCTTGCGCGCAACCACGGCCGATGAGCATGGCAATCTGACCTACGAGCACGAAGGCGCCTATCTGGGTGGGCTGGAACAGGCGATCTGCGTGCGAAATCACGGCGGTCTGGTGATTGCGCAGGTTTCCCGCGTCACCAAGCGCGGGTCGCTGCGCCCGCATGATGTGCGCGTGCCGGGCCATCTGGTTGACCTGATCGTGGTTGACGCGGATCAAAAACAGACCTGTGAGACGCCCTATGATCCGGCAATTTCCGGCCAGATCATGCGGCCGTGGGAAAGCTTTTCCTTGGCCGAACACGGGGTTGAAAAAATCATCGCGCGGCGCGCGGCGATGGAGTTGCGGCCCGGCATGACAGCCAATCTCGGCTTTGGTATTTCAGCGATGGTTCCAAGGATCCTGCTGGAAGAAGGTCATCCAGAGGCGGTGACTTGGGCGATTGAGCAGGGCGCTGTCGGCGGAATGCCTCTGACGGGCTTTGCCTTTGGGTGTGCGTCGAACGCTGATGCCTATGTGCCCTCGCCGCAGCAGTTCATCTATTTTCAGGGCGCAGGGTTTGACGTGTCGTTCCTGTCGTTCCTTGAGGTGGATATCGAGGGCAACGTCAATGTCTCCAAGCTTGGCAAAAAGCCTTACCTGACAGCGGGTTGCGGTGGGTTTGTCGACATCACCTCACATGCCAGAAAAATCGTCTTCTCAGGCTGGTTCGAAGCGGGGGCGGAGATTGAGTTGACCGACAAGGGTCTGCGCGTTGTCACTCCTGGCAAGTTCACCAAGATGGTCGAAGCGGTCGAACATGTCACCTTTTCGGGCGAGCGCGCCCGCGAGCAGGGGCAGGATGTGATCTATATCACCGAGCGCTGCGTGATGCGGATGGGCGAGCGGGGCATGGTGGCGACCGAAATCATGCCCGGAATTGACCCCGAGCGCGACATCGTTGCGGCAAGTCAGGGCCGCGTGTCGATTGCGCCGGATGCGATCACTTTGCCACTGTCGCTGCTCCGTGATGAGCCGATGGGGTGGGGAAGATGAGCATGCTTCACCTAATTCTCCGGGGTCAGATTGCCGAGCTGCGGCTGGATAACCCGCAAAAGATGAACGCCTTTACTGTCGAGATGCTGACCCAGCTGGCCGGTCATCTGGAGGCGATAGAGCGCGACGCCGGAATTCGCGCGGTGATGATTACCGCCGAAGGCAACCGCGCCTTTTGCACCGGCGCTGACATCAGCGCCTGGGCCAACCTGTCAGCGGTGGAATTTGCCCGTCATTGGGTGCGCGATGGCCACCGCATTTTCGACCGGCTTGCGCGGTTGTCCAAGCCGACCATTGCGGTGCTGAACGGTCATGCCTTTGGCGGCGGGCTGGAACTTGCTGCGGCCTGCGATCTGCGGGTAATGGCGCCCGACGCCAGTCTCGCCCTCCCCGAGGCTGGCGTCGGGATCGTGCCGGGCTGGTCGGGAACCCAGCGTTTGCTTCGGCTGATGCCCGAAGCCGTGATCAAAGAAATGGCCCTGTTTGGGCATCGCATTACGGCCGCGCGCGCCTTGGCGATGGGCTTTGTCGCGGCGGTTGACCCAGACCCGCGCGCGGCAGCTAGCGCGTTGCTGGACCGTGCCATCGGGCTGTCGCCACGCGCGGTTGAGATCACCAAATCGATGATCCACGCCAGCGCGGGCGAAGACCGCGGCGCTATGGTCGAAGCTTTGGGCAGCGCTGCGATTGCTGCAAGCGACGACCGCGAGGAAGGTGTCAGCGCCTTTCTGCAAAAGCGCAAACCTGAGTTTAAGGGGAACTGACATGCTTGACCTTACGGTGATCACTGAAGCGACGATTGCGGTGCCAAATAAACCCTATCGCGCCAGACACTTCATTGCGGGGGCCTATTGCAACAGCGCCGACGGGGCGGTTTCTGAACGCATTTCGCCGTCGCATGGGGTCGTCGCCAGTATCTCTGCCAAAGGCGGCGCAGCAGAGGCCGAGGCGGCTATTGCAGCGGCAAGAACTGCCTTTGACGATGGCCGTTGGAGCGATGTGCCGGCGCGTGCACGGGCGAAAGTTCTGAACAAGGTGGCCGATCTGATCGAGGCGAATGTAGAGCGGCTTGCTTTGATCGAAACCATGGAAACGGGCAAGCCGATCAGCCAGTCGCGCGGGGAATGTGGCGGCGCGGCGGACCTTTGGCGTTACGCAGCCTCGCTTGCCCGCACGTCGCACGGCGACAGCCATAACACCTTGGGCAAGGACATTCTGGCGGTCGTGACCAAAGAGCCGATCGGGGTTGTTTCCATCATCACGCCTTGGAATTTCCCGTTCTGGATCCTGAGCCAAAAGCTGCCCTTTGCGCTGGCCGCTGGTTGTACCTGCGTTGTGAAGCCTTCGGAAATCACCCCATCAACCACCGCGATGCTGGCCGAATTTCTGATCGAGGCGGGGCTGCCCAAAGGCGTGTGCAACATTGTTCTGGGCGCTGGAAACCCCATCGGCAGCCTGATGAGCACGCATAGCGACGTGGATATGATCACCTTTACCGGCTCGACAGGCGTGGGCAAGATCATCAGCCAAGCGGCGGCGAATACGCTCAAAAAGGTTGCGTTGGAGTTGGGCGGAAAAAACCCGCAGGTGGTGTTTTCCGATGCCGATCTGGATCAAGCCGCAGACGCGATTGCCTTTGGCGTCTATTTCAACGTCGGGCAGTGCTGCAATTCCTCGAGCCGCATTATCGTGCATGAGGATATCGCCAAGGATCTGGTCGAGCGGGTGGTGGCCCTCACGCGGCATGTGCGTTTCGGCAACCCTCTCCATCCTGACACGCAGGTGGGCGCGATTGTAACGCCGGAACATAACGGCTCGATTGACGCCCATGTGCGCGCGGCGGTGCGCGCGGGGGCGACGCTGCGGTTGGGCGGCGCGCCGATGGTGGTCGACGGCCTTGGCCAGCAGTTCTATCAGCCGACCATTCTGACGGGGGTCACCGCAGAGATGCCGATCGCCAGCAGCGAAGTCTTCGGTCCCGTGCTGACCGTGCTGACCTTTCGCACAATGGACGAGGCGATCGCGCTGACCAATGGCACCACCTACGGCCTTTCCGCCGGGGTCTGGAGCGAAAACGTTCACACCTGTCTTGAATTCAGCCGACGCGCCCAAGCGGGCACGGTCTGGACCAACACCTGGATGGACGGGTTTCCCGAACTCGCCTTTGGCGGGGTTAAGCAATCCGGCCAGGGACGCGAGATCGGCTCTTACGGTTACGACGAATTCCTTGAGGTGAAATCGCACGTCCTGCGCATCGGTCGCACGCGCGCGCCTTGGGTGAAGACCCCGTCGGCCTGAATGCCGACGGACCAAAAGACATAGATCAACTGGGAGGAAGTCTAATGCGTATTATTGGAAAGAAGATGTCGGTGGTTCTGGCGCTTATGGCCAGCACCTCTATGGCGCAGGCCGAGGATGTCGAGGTGCTGCACTGGTGGACCTCGGGTGGTGAGGCGGCGGCGCTGGGTGTGCTGAAAGACACGCTGAAAAGCCAAGGCATCGGCTGGATCGACATGCCGGTTTCGGGCGGCGGTGGCGAGGCGGCAATGACCACGCTGCGCGCGCGTGTCACCGCGGGCAACCCACCGACCGCCGTGCAGATGCTCGGCTTTGACATTCAGGACTGGGCCGCCGAGGGGGCGCTGGGCAATCTGGATGACGTGGCCGCCAAGGAAGGATGGGACGCCGTCGTGCCCCCCGCGCTTCAGGCCTTTTCCAAGTATGACGGCCACTGGATCGCGGCCCCTGTGAACGTGCATTCGACCAACTGGGTCTGGGCCAACAAGGCGGTTCTTGATGGTTTGGGGATCGCTCAACCAACCACCTGGGACGAGTTTGTTGCCGCGATGCAAAAGGTCAAGGACTCGGGTAAAACGGCCTTGGCCCATGGTGGCCAGCCTTGGCAAGAGGCCACCGTGTTTGACGGCGTGGTGTTGTCGGTCGGCGGCACCGAGTTCTACAAAAAGGCCTTTGTCGATCTGGACCCAGAGGCTTTGGGTGGCGCGCAGATGGTCGAGGCGTTCAAGCGGATGGAAACGCTGCATTCTTTCACTGACGCCAACTTCTCGGGTCGCGACTGGAACCTGGCCTCGGCTATGGTGATCAATGGCGATGCGGCCTTCCAGATCATGGGTGACTGGGCCAAGGGCGAGTTCCTGAAGGCGGGCAAAGTGCCGGGCACCGATTTCCTGTGCTTCCGCGTGCCGGGAACGGACGGCGATGTCAGCTTCAACTCTGACCAGTTTGCGATGTTCAAGGTCGACTCTGAGGCAGCCAAGGCCGCACAGGCGCAAATGGCCGCAGATATTATGTCGCCCACCTTCCAATCCGCGTTTAACGTGGTCAAGGGCTCGGTCCCGGCGCGCACCGATGTGCCAAATACCGCCTTTGACGATTGCGGCAAGAAGGGCATGGCTGACCTTGCTGCGGCCTCTGCCTCGGGCAATCTGGTGGGGTCAATGGCGCATGGCCACGCCAACCGTGCTGCGGTCAAGAACGCGATCTATGACGTTGTGACGGCTGCCTTCAACGGCGAATACGACGCGGAAACGGCAGCCAAAAATCTGGCTGATGCCGTGGCGGCCGCCAAGTAAGACTGATTGGGAAAGCGGCCGGCCCGCTTTCCCAAACCTGCCGCCCCCAAGCGGGCTTTTCAATTGCAAAGACATCTGTGCCGCGCACAGAAACAGGAGGAACCATGGCATTTTCGACCTCTGGCGTGGATATCCGTACCCGCCTTCAGGATTTGATCCCAAAATTGGTTCTGTCTCCGTCCATCGCGGCGATGATGATCTTCGTCTATGGCTTCATCGTGTTTACCGTCTATCTCAGCTTTACCAATTCCAAGATGCTGCCCAGCTATGATCTCATAGGTTTTGAGAATTACGCCAAGCTTTGGGCGCTGTCGGCCTGGTGGACGGCGGTGAGCAACCTTGCGATCTTTGCCTCGCTTTATATCGTGATCTGCACCGCAATCGGACTGACACTCGCCATCCTGCTGGACCAGAAAATTCGCGGTGAAGGGGTCTTGCGCCCGATCTACCTTTACCCGATGGCGTTGTCGTTCATCGTGACCGGCACAGCGTGGAAGTGGTTTCTCGACCCCGGAATTGGTCTTGAAAATACCATGCACCTTTGGGGCTGGCAGAGTTTCCATTTTGGCTGGATCAAAGATCGTAACATGGCGATCTATACCATCGTCATCGCTGCGGTCTGGCAAACCTCGGGTTTTGTGATGGCGATGTTTCTGGCCGGGTTGCGCGGGATTGATAACGAAATCCTCAGGGCTGCCCAGATCGACGGGGCCTCTAACTGGCAGCTGTATCGCCGGATTGTGATCCCGATGCTGCGGCCGGCCTTCATGTCGGCTTTTGTGATCCTCAGCCATCTGGCGGTGAAATCCTATGACCTTGTCGTGGCACTGACGGGTGGGGGGCCGGGGCGGGCAACCGAGCTGCCTGCGACCTTCATGTATTCCTATACTTTCACGCGAAATTCGATGGGTATTGGCGCTTCGAGTGCGGTGATCATGTTGATGACCATCGCGGCGATCATGACCCCTTACCTCTATGCTGAATTGAAGGAGAAGCCCTGATGTCTGGAGCAACCCAAGATACGGCGGTGCGGACCTCTGGCTTCTCCCGGACCCTGATTTACCTTGTGCTGTTGCTGTTTGCGCTGTTTTTCCTGCTGCCGTTCTTTGTGATGCTGGTGAATTCGCTGAAACCTTTGTCCGAGATTACCGGCGGCAATATGATGGCATTGCCGCAGCATTGGACGATCGAGCCGTGGCTTTCAGCGTGGTCCACAGCACAGATCGGCGTAGAGCCGACGGGGTTGAAACCCTATTTCGTGAACTCGATCATGATGGTGGTGCCGGCCGTCGCAATCTCGACCGTGTTTGGCGCGCTGAACGGATATGTGCTGACCAAATGGCGCTTTCGTGGCGATAGCATCCTTTTCGGCCTGATGCTCTTTTCCTGCTTTATCCCGTTTCAGATCGTGCTGATCCCGATGGCGATGGTCTTGGGCAAAATCGGCCTGGCCGGATCGGTGCAAGGCCTGGTGCTGGTCCATGTGGTCTATGGCATTGGGTTCACCACGCTCTACTACCGCAACTATTACGCCTCGTTCCCGACCGAGCTGGTTCGCGCCGCGATGATCGACGGGGCAGGGTTCTTTCGCATCTTTTGGCGGATCATGCTGCCCGTTTCTGGCCCGATCACTGTGGTCTCGGTGATCTGGCAGTTCACCAATATCTGGAATGACTTTCTGTTCGGGGCCTCATTCGGCGGGCAAAGCCAGCCGATGACCGTGGCCCTGAACAACCTCGTGCAATCCTCGACGGGCGTTAAGGAATACAACGTCCATTTCGCAGGTGCGATCCTTGCCGCAGTGCCAACCCTCTTTGTTTACATCGTTGCAGGCCGCTACTTTGTGCGTGGTCTGATGGCAGGAAGCGTCAAAGGATAAGGCGACCGTCAGGCAGTTGCAGCCGCCCGACGGTCTTTCGTTCAACCCTCAGCCCCGTTTGGAACAGACAAGGGCGAACTTTTGAAAAGGAACGACAAAATGCGGCGAATGTCTATGGTCAGTTCACTTGTTTTTGGGGTGTTTGCCTCTCCCGCGCTTGCACAACCCTCTGTCGAAGTGATGCATTTCTGGACCAGCGGCGGCGAGGCGGCGGCCCTTGGCGCTGTGCGCGATAAGGTCGTGTCACAGGGCGTGGCATGGGTCGACGCCCCTATCGCAGGGGGCGGCGGCGATCAGGCCAAGACGGCGCTTCAGGCCCGTATTGCCTCGGGCAACCCACCAGCGGCCATGCTGATGCTGGGTCAAAACATCATCGATTGGGCGCATGAGGGATTGCTTGGCAATGTCGATGCACTGGCCATGTCCGAAGGCTGGGACGCGGTCTTGCCGCAGGCGGTCAAGGATTTCACCAAGATCGACGGCCACTATGTCTCGGTGCCGACCAACGTGCACCGCACCGATATGATCTGGGCCAGCAAAGCGGCCTTTGACAAGATCGGCGCGCCTTATCCGACAACATGGGACGAGATGAACGCGCTCGCCCCTCGGTTTCTGGCGGCGGGCATCATCCCCTTGGCGCATGGCGGCCAATCCTGGCAAGAGGCCTATATGTTCGAGGCCGTCGCAATGGGCATTGGGGGCGCCGATTTCTACCGCAAGGCGCTTGTGGATCTGGATGACGCCAGCCTGCGCAGCGATACGATGGTTGCCGTGTTTGACGAGATGGCCAAGCTGCGCGGCATGGTCGACAGCAATGCCCCCGGGCGCGACTGGAACCTTGCCACCGCGATGGTCATCAAAGGTGATGCTGCCATGCAGATCATGGGCGACTGGGCCAAGGGTGAGTTTACCAACGCAGGCAAGACCCCCGGCACCGACTACGCCTGCATCCCTGTGCCCAAGGCGAACGGCCAACCCGGCTTTGTGTATCTGGTGAACTCGCTGTCGCTCTTTGCCCAAACCAACCCCGAGGCGGTCAAAGCACAAGAGGTTCTGGCGAGTGCAATCATGGACAAGGATGTCCAGATTGCGTTCAATAAGGCCAAGGGTGCCATTCCTGCTCGCAATGACGTGGATATGTCGGGACTGGATGCCTGCGCGCAAGCTACGGCAAAAGACCTGGCACAAGCTGATGCGGCTGGAACCGCGGTGCCAACATTTGCTGGCACCCATGCGGCCAACGCGGCCATCGTCGGGGCCGCGACCGATGCGATCACCGAGTTCTTCAACTCTGACGAGACGGCCCAAGAAGGTGCTGCCACTTTGGCGGATGCCATTCTGGCGGCAAAATAGCCTGTCTGCTGGCCCCCGCCCTTCGGTGGGGGCCGCTCAAATCGATCACCATAAGGACCGCAACATCATGGGCTTTCTCGATATCAAAAACGTCACCAAATCCTATGGCAGCGTCAAAGTGCTGCACGAAGTGGATATCGAGGTGCAAGAGGGCGAGTTTCTGGTCCTTGTCGGGCCGTCTGGCTGCGGTAAATCCACGCTGCTGAACATGATCGCGGGGCTGGAGGTGATTTCCTCGGGCGATATTTCGATCAAGGGGCGGGTGATGAACGGCGTGCATCCGTCCAAGCGCAATATCGCAATGGTGTTCCAGTCTTACGCGCTTTACCCCAATATGACTGTGGGCCAGAACATGACCTTTGGTCTGGAAATGCACGGCGTACCGAAACCCGAGCGCGATGCGGCATTGGAGAAGGTCGCAGCGCTCTTGCAGATCACGCCCCTGTTAGAGCGTAAGCCAGGTCAGCTTTCAGGCGGTCAACGCCAGCGCGTGGCTATGGGGCGCGCGCTTGTGCGCAACCCGGATGTGTTTTTGTTCGACGAGCCGCTCTCCAATCTCGATGCCAAGCTTCGCGTCGATATGCGTACTGAAATCAAGAAGCTGCACGAGAAGCTCAAGACGACCATCGTCTATGTCACCCACGATCAGATCGAGGCCATGACGCTGTCGACCCGGATCGCGGTGATGTATGCAGGCTATGTGCAGCAGCTTGGCACACCCAAGGAAATCTACGACACTCCTGCCAATGTCTATGTGGCAACCTTTATGGGCAGCCCCGCCATGAACGTGTTGCCAGCGCACGTGCTGATGCAGGACGATGTTGCGCATGCACGGATCACTGATGCCAATGGGGCCGAGATACTGCTAAAAACGTCACAGCCCAATTTGGCAGCTTGGGCGGGCAAAGAGATTTTGTTGGGCATCCGGCCAGAGGCAATCACTGATCCCGAAGGTGCGGACCGCAATTCCAAAAACATCGTGCCGTTGCGCAATCAGATCAGCGTGACCGAACCCGCCGGGGCGGATACCTTTGTCACCATGACACTTTGTGGCAAAGATGCCGTGGCACGGATGCGCGCCGATGTCAGCCTGCGCCCGAATGACAGCTTTGAGTTTGCGGTGAATATGGAAAAAGTCGTGGCCTTTGATCCCAAAACCGAAGACCGCATCAAGCCATGACCCCGGATGTGATCATCATCGGGTCGGGCATGGGCGGGGCCACGCTGGCCGCAGCGCTTGCTCCTACGGGGCGGAGGATTCTGATCCTCGAGCGGGGCGCGCCCTTGCAACCCTCTGCTGCCGACCGCGACGCAAACGCAATCTTTGGGCGCGGGCAGTTTCGACCGAATGAGACTTGGTACGACGGCGAGGGGCGCGGTTTCAATCCGGGCAACTATTATAACGTCGGCGGCAATTCGAAATTCTTTGGTGCGGTGTTTCTGCGCTATCGTTCTGAAGATTTCAGTCCGATCCAGCACCTTGAGGGGCGCACCCCCGGCTGGCCGATCAGCTATGATGATCTGGAGCCCCATTATCAGCGCGCCGAGACGATGTATCAGATCCGCGGCCAGTTGGGCCAAGACCCGAGCGAGCCTGCGCACTCGGGCCATTATCCCTATCCACCCGTTCCCGATGAACCCGCGATCGCTGATCTGCGCGCCAGATTGCAACGGCTGGGGCTGCACCCCGCCTCATTGCCGCTTGGTGTGGATTTGGAAAAGTGGCTTGCAGGTGGGCAGACGACTTGGGACGCCTATCCCAACACGACCCAAGGCAAGATGGATGCCGAAACCATCGGCATCGCCCAGGCGCTTCAGCACGCGAATGTGACGCTGCGCACGGGGCAGGCGGTGCGACGGCTGCTTGCTGACGCCTCGGGTCGCATCAGTGGGGTCGAGCTTGAGGGCAGCGGCGAGGTCTTGCAGGCGCCCATAGTGGTGCTAGCCGCGGGTGCGGTGCAATCGGCCGTGCTCTTGCTGCGCTCGGGGCTTGCGAATTCATCCGATCAGGTCGGCCGCAATTTCATGAACCACAACACCTCGGCTGTGCTGGCGTTTCATCCGTTGCGGCGCAATCGGTCGGTTTATCAAAAGACGCTGATGGTCAATGATTTCTACCTCGGCGGCGGGCCGAAAAACGCGCCTTTGGGCAACATCCAGATGCTGGGTAAGATCACAGGCCCGATTTTGACTGCGAATGCCCGCTTGCCTCGGGTTCTGGCGAACTTCATCTCGCACAGGACATTGGACCTTTATGCGATGTCCGAAGACCTTCCCGACCCGGAAAGCCGCATCATGCTGCAAGGCGAGCGGATCGTGATGGATTGGCGGCAAAAGAACTGGGCGGCGCATCTGGTGCTTGTGGCTAAGCTCAAGGCACTGCTGCGGCGGGCGGGCTATCCGGTTGTGCTTTCAAAGCCCTTTGACAGCCGCACGCCCTCGCATCAATGCGGCACCGCGCGGATGGGGCGCGACGGCACCGGCAGCGTTGTTGATATCTTTTGCCGCAGTCACGACCACCCCAATCTGTTTATCACCGATGCCTCGGTGTTGCCGACCTCGGCCGCCGTCAACCCGGCGCTGACCATTGCCGCGCTGGCCTTGCGCGCGGCCGATCACATCATCGCTACCGATTTTGCTGCCTGAAGACTGGAGACGCCTCGTGCCCGAAGGATTTGATTTCATTGTGATCGGCGGCGGATCGGCAGGCTCGGTCGTGGCGGCACGGCTGACCGAGAACCCTTTGGTCAGCGTGTTGCTGATTGAGGCAGGCGGGCGCGACCGCCATCCGTTTTATCACCTGCCTGCGGGCTTTGCCAAAATGACCAAAGGCATCGGGTCGTGGGGCTGGGAAACCACGCCGCAAAAGCACATGCAAAACAAGGTGTTCCGCTATACCCAAGCCAAGGTGATCGGCGGCGGGTCTGCGATCAATGCGCAGATCTATACCCGTGGCAACGCCCAGGATTATGACGAGTGGCGGCAGATGGGCTGCACCGGTTGGGGCTATGACGACGTGCTGCCCTATTTCCGCAAAGCCGAGGATAACGACACCTTTGACAATCGCTTTCACGGCAAGGGCGGCCCGCTGGGAGTCAGCCAGCCGATAGCACCCCTGCCGATCTGCGAGGCTTATTTCGAGGCCGCGGCCCAGATCGGCATTCCGCGCAACATGGATATCAACGGCGAGACGCAGGACGGCGTTTGCTATTACCAACTGACCCAACGCCACGCGCGCCGCTCTTCGGCGGCGATGGCCTATCTTGCGCCGAACCGTGGCAGGCCGAACCTGACGGTGAAAACCGGAGTCGAAGTCCGCCGCCTGATTGTGACTGCGGGCCGTGCCACTGGGGTGGAACTGATGGACGGCCGTCAGTTGATGGCGGCGCAAGAGGTCGTGCTGTCCAGCGGTGCTATCGGCACGCCGCGCCTGTTGCAGCTTTCGGGGATTGGACCCGCCGATCATCTCCAGGCCCTCGGGATCAAGGTCGTTTTCGATCAGCCGCAGGTCGGTGAAAATCTGCAAGACCATCTGGACCTTTACTGCATCGCCGAGCTTTCTGGGCCCTACAGTTATGACCGCTTTGCCAAGCCGCATCTGGCGGCACTGGCGGGTCTGCAATATCTTTTGCAACGCAAGGGGCCTGTGGCCTCGTCGCTGTTTGAAACCGGTGGCTTTTGGTATGCCGACCCCGATGCGCGCTCGCCGGACATTCAGTTTCATCTTGGCCTTGGCACAGGGATCGAGCATGGCGTGGTTGCCATGCCGCAAGGGGGCATCACATTGAACTCGTGCTATTTGCGCCCGCGTTCACGCGGGTCGGTGCGGCTGCAATCGGCGGATCCTGCGCAGATGCCGTTGATCGATCCGAATTATCTCTCTGATCCCGTTGACCGCGAGATGTCGATCCGTGGCCTGAAACTGACCCAGCAAATCCTGTCGCAACCTGCGCTGAAAGACTTTGTCCTTGCCCAACGGTTGCCCGGCCCCGAGGTGAAAACCGAGGCGGATTACTTCAACTTTATCAGCCAACATTCGAAAACTTCGCACCATTGCGCCGGCACTTGCCGCATGGGCGCTGATGCGGCGGCAGTGGTTGATCTGCAGTTGCGCTTTAACGGCATTGCGGGGCTGCGCATTGTCGATAATTCAATTATGCCAAAGGTGATTTCGTCCAATACCAACGCGGCAGCGATCATGATCGGCGAAAAGGCTGCCGATATGATCAAAGCCCAGCATGGAGCCTGATATGATCCGTCACATCGTTCTGATTAAATTTTCCGAAGGAGTCAGCGAGGCAAAAATCGCCGACCTTTTCACTGAATTGAAGCAGATTGAGAGCAAACTTGCCGGTCTGCGTGCCATAACGGCAGGGCGGAGCGAAAGCCCCGAGCAGATGGAGCGCGGCTATATGCACGGCTTTGTTGCTGATTTCGACAGCTGGGCGGATTTGCAGGCCTATCAGGACCACCCAGACCATCAGCTTTTGGGCAGCAAGCTGGTGGCCCATGCTGTGGGGGGCAAGGATGGGATCTTGTGCTTTGACCTTGAGGTGAACGAGACACGCTAACAGGCCAGAAAGTATTTCGTTACTCAGGTTGTTGTTTCACCCAAGAACAAAAAGCGTCACAGTCAGTCTGAGAACCTGAGCGACGTGACCGGAGGCCGACGATTCATGACTGCTGATCGCAGACCGACCATCATAGATGTCGCGCATAAGGCGGGGGTTTCAAAATCGACAGTCAGCCTCGTGCTGCAAAACAGTGCATCGGTGCGCGAAGAAACCCGTGTCTTGGTGCGGCAAGCTATGGCGGATCTGAGCTATGTCTATAACCGCGCAGCGGCCAATATGCGGATGTCGAATGCAGGCCTGATTGGTCTTGTGATCAATGACTTGCGCAACCCCTTCTTTACTGAATTTGCAACATCCTTGCAGATGGCGCTTTCGGCGCGCGGCTATGCCGTCGTGATCGCCAATACCGATGAAGACGCCGGTTTGCAGGCGCGCACCATTGGCACAATGATTGAACATGGCGTGTCGGCCTTTATCATCTCGCCTGCCTACGGCGAAGTCGTGCCCGCCTTTGACGCGATGTTGCGCGCGGGCGTTCCGACAATGCAGGTCCTGCGTAAGGTTGATGGCCGAACCGGGCAGTTTCCCTTTGCCGGGCCCAACTACCCAGAGGGCAGCACGCTTGCAACGCGGCATCTTTTGGCGCAGGGCGCACGGCGGATTGCCTTTGTCGGCGGGCTTGCGGGGCGCGCGGTAACTCAGGAACGCATGTCGGGGTATCTGGAGGTGCTGCGCGCCGAAGGGATAGAGCCGCTGGTTCTGTCTGGAAAATCCTCACGCGCCTTTGGCCGCGAGATGGCGCATCAGCTGGCGCAGCAACACCCCGACTGTGATGCGGCACTTTGCTTTAACGACCTGGTGGCGCTGGGCATGTTGGTTGGGTGTAACGAGCTGGGTCGCAAGGTTGGGCCAAATTTCAAGATCGTCGGCTTTGACGACATCGAAGACGCAGCGCAAGCCTTTCCAACACTCAGCTCGGTGCGCTGCGATGTGGCGGGGTTTGGTCGACAGATCGCAGCGACCGTCTTGGACTGGCTGGAAAACGGCGTGGTGCCCGCCGCCGAAAGCCGATCTGTCGTGCAATTGATCGAGCGGCAGTCCAGCACCACTGGGGCCTAGACCACCATGCCCGACAGCCGCGCGCCCACCTCTTTCGGCACGCGGGCCCCATAATGCTGCAGCACTTCAGCCGCGACGCGCTGCCCAAGCCCTATCGCCTGTTCGGCACCCAATCCGCGCATCCGTCCGGCAAGGTAGCCTGCATTGAACGCATCGCCCGCACCCGTGGTGTCGCGGATGTTTGCAACGGGCGGGGTAGGGACCGCGCCTTGGGTCTCGGGCGTGCGAAAATGCACCGCTGCGCTGCCATTCTTGACGACGATCTCTCGCACCCCCGCCCGCGCGAGCCGTGACACCGTCGCCGCTGGGTCGGCATCCAGAAAATGCGCGGCCTCGTCGTCGAAACTGGGTAGGGCGATATCGGTCAAGATGAGCATCTGCTGCACCGTATCGCGGATCTCTTGCGTCGAGCCCCACAGACGCGGGCGGATGTTGGGGTCAAATGCAATCACGGACCCCGCCGCCCGTGCTGACTGCAAAACCGCAAACAACCTGCTGCGCGCCTCTGGTGCAAGAATGGCCAGCGTGATCCCCGAAAGATGGATCAAACCCGCCCCGTCGATGGCCGCCGAAAGCGCTGCTGCGTCATTGGCTAGATGACGCGCCGCAGACTGGCTGCGCCAATAGTGAAAGCTGCGCTCGACCCCATCCAGTTCAATCAGATAAAGCCCCATTGTCCGCGTGCTGTCGCGCATCAGGCCCGCGGGGTTCAGCCCATCCGCCGCCAGCTCTGCGGCAAAGGCATCGGAAATGGCATCGCACCCCAAGCCGCTGACAAAGCCCAGATCGGCGCGCGGGCCCAAAAGCTTGGCCATATGCCAGACGGTGTTAAAGGTATCGCCTGCAAAGTTCCGCCGAAAGAGCCCATCGCCCACCGGCGCAAGTTCCACCATAGCCTCGCCGATCGCGACCATTTTGGTATTCGCAATCGTGATCATACTGCAGAATCCGTCTGTTGTGATTTATAGATGCACCCCATCAGCCAGTCGGGCCAATCACGCTCGAAAAACGACTTGTCGGCTGCCAAGGTTCGGTTCGGGCGCACCGAAACCTCGATCTTGCCGCTGCGCAGGCGAACCACAAGTTGCTCGGCCTTGTCCTGCACCTGTTCGTTGCGAAAGCGGAACTCTGTCAAGGCGCCGGATGCTGCCTCGGGCAGGCTCTCGCCAGCGGGATCACAGATCGCCCTTGCCCCACGACTGCCTCCACCTTTGGCAATATAGGCATCAAGCGCAGCCAGCACGGCCTCTGACGCCAAAGCCATGTGCTGGCGCTGGATCAGCCGCGCACCTTCGCCCGCGCGATCTGGCCGCAAGCCCTGGCGGCGGATCCGGTCGTTCAGCGCGCGCGCCTCATCCAGCGCCGCCGCGACAGAGGCGGGCGTGCACATGATGCCGGCATGTTCACTCATGCGGGCCTGAACGGTATCGCGCAACGTCTGCGCATCCAGCGGGCTATCGGCGCGCAACACTGATTTAAGGTCGGTCACCGCGCGCAGGTCAGCTATCTGTTCCGGCTTGCCCATCACGGCGCGGCCACTGGCGGCGATATGCTCGGCCACGCGGGTGCCAAAGACCTGGCCCGCATTCAGCGCAGCACCTCCGGGTCGCGTCACCCCATGAGTGCCCGCAGCCTCGCCAATCGCATAGCAGCCCGCGAGCGTCGTTTGCCCCCAGATATCAACCGAAATACCACCATTCATATGCTGGTGATTCACCGCGAATTCCAAAGGCGCCGTGGCAATATCCACCTTGTAGCGGCGGTAAAGTTCAATCGCCAAAGGGTTCATATGGCGAAGGCGCTCAATCGGTATCGGTTGCACCGCGCCCGCATGTTTCAGATAGCTGCGCACATCATCGTCCAGCCGATCAAGGCTGAACGCCTGATCCCCCGGCACCGCGACAGGGTTGCGGTTGAAATCCATATACACGCGCCGCCCGGCCTCGCCTTCACGCCAGATTGCCAGATCAATCAGGCTTGATCCGAAATCCAGCATCCGCGTCGCGTGGAATGGCCATTGATAGCCCTTGCGAAAGATGTTCGAGGCCAACTCTTGCGTCGTGCGATAGTAGGCGGCCAGAAAGTTATGCTCGCCCCCTTCGGCATCGACCGAATAGATATAGGGGATGGTCTGCACATAGGTGCCCGACAGGTTCCACGGAAAGCCCTCGCGCCGCGTGCCGATACCGAACTGGCTCTCGGTCAGATTGATCAGATCCAGCCCCGCCTCCAGCGCCAGACCCAGACTGCCAAAACAACCGTTCGGAAAGACCGAGTCGCGGTAGAGCTCGCCCGGCCCACCCGCGGCCAGCACCAGAACCGGCGCATGAAACAGCGCCAGACCCAAGGGATTGGCCTCATGGCGGTCTTTCGGGCGAATGGTCAGAACCCCTTGGGTCTGACGGTCATCGCCCTCGGTGGTGATAATCTTGACGACCGTGGTTTGATTGAAAAACGGAATGCCAAGACGCAGGGCCTCTGCCGCCAAGACCTTGACCATCAAGCGCGAGGTGCGCGGCCCGCAACTGGTCGCGCGGCCGACCTCGTCATGGTCGGTCTGATAGCGTAAGGTGCCGCCCAGCCTGTCCTGAGGCAGGGGCAAGCCCAGATATTGCAGCGACGCCATCGCCCGCGCAGAGCCCACTGCCTCGACATAGGCGGTGTCCTCATCCATCGCGCCGCCAGCGCGGATCGCACGTGCCATCGCCTGATAGTTGTCGCCTTGGTCTGCAGTGTTGGCCGTGTGCAACGTCTGCTTGTCCGACCCCGAACAAGCCGAGGTTCCCCCCCATGCGCTTTGTGAGATGATCGCGACCTTCACCCCGCGCCGATGCAGCTCGACCGCCGCGCGCAAGCCTGCGGCCCCGCTGCCGACAACCAGACACTCGGCATTATAGGTGGGCAATGTGTGGCCATCCAAAACGGTCCGGCTGTCTGGTCCGGGCTCTGCCCCAAGGCGGGGCATGTCAATATCGGTCAGTGAATCCAGAACCTCTTGCGAAACTTCCGTTTTCAACGTGCACTCCTTGGGATTGAGTTCGGTTTTGTCATCGTTTTGGTGGAATCCAGTCTTATGGAACGTTCCAATTGCTATAGACGCGATAACACATCAGGTCAACATGCTACCATGTCGTTTGCGGGTTCAATGGCCGGTGATTTCACGTTGTTTCGTGATCATTTGGTGTCGGACAGATCGGAAAACCGAAACCGCGCTTTGATCGGCAAATGGTCAGAGGCTTTGCGTGCCAAGGGGCTGTCGTGCGGGGCTACATCCTGCAGCAGGCCCTTGTGACAGCTCATAATCCGATCATAGGGCAGCAGGGGGTAACGCGATGGAAAACTGGGGGGCGGCGCGCTGACCGAAAACTGCTCAGCAAAGGTGCGAAACATCGTGGCAGTACGCGACCATTCATTCAGATCGCCCATCAGCAGCGTTGGACGGTCGGGCAGCGAAGCCACTTTATCAAGGATCGCGCGCGCCTGTGCTGCGCGCGAGCGGGGCAGCAGGCCAAGATGGGTATTCACCACCCGCAAAGGTTGGCCGTTGACCTTAAGATCGGTGATGATCGCACCGCGCGGCTCAAAACCGGGCAGGATCAGCTTGTGAACCTGCTGAACAAGCGCATTGCGCACCAAAAGCAGGTTGCCGTGCCAGCCATGTGCCGGGCCTGTCTGGTCCAGCGGAATCGGGATCAGGCCCAGATCGCGGCGGATGCTGTCCAGATCCAGAAGGCCGGTCCGGGTGCCAAACCGCGTGTCCACCTCTTGCAGCGCCAGAATATCCGCGCCGATTTCGGCAATGACGGCAGCGGTGCGGTCCAGATCGCGGCGCCGGTCGGTGCCGACGCCCTTATGGATGTTGTAAGAGGCCACCGAGAGGTCTTCAGGTTGCGGCATCGGCCCTCCTAAAGCAGCCATTGGATCGGCAGCGTGCCAAGGAGTTTGATCAGCAATCGCAGAGGCAGCGTTGTATTCGGCTCGATCTCGAAGCGCTGTTCGTCGCCATCGCGGTCTTGTGCCGTCCAGACCAATTTCTGACCCTCTTCCAGACTGACGCGATAGGCGAGCGTGGCGAGGTTTTCATCCAGCCAGTCCGATATACGGTCGGCGATTTTGGGGCTGTCGATCAACAGCCCCATCTCGGTGTTCAGTCTGCGTGAGCGCGGGTCAAAATTGAGAGAGCCGACAAAGATGCGCCTGCGATCAATCGTGAAACCTTTGGCGTGCAGGGCGGCTTTGGACAGATCGAAAAGCTCGACCTCGCGCACGGATTGCTTTTGGCCGCCATCGCTCTTCAGCTCGTAAACTTCGACCCCGCCCGCGACCAAGGCCGCCCGATAAGAGGCATAGGCGCCGTGAACGACGGCGACATCGGTGGCCTCCAGCGCATTTGTAAGTGTGCGTACCCGAATGCCTTTGGCGACAAAGGCGTTAAATTGGGCAGTGGCGGTCCTGCCGGGCACGAAATAGGCTGAAATCACATCAAGACTGCGCTCTGGTGTGCCAATTTCGGCAAACAGGCGCTGGATCATCAGATCGCCACCGTCGTCAAGGCCAAGCACTTTGCCGGGGTCATCGCTGAACAAAATCGCGGGCACCCATTCCATCGGCATGCTCATCGCGATCAGCGCATCCGAAAAGGCCGAACTGTGAACGTATTCGGCATAGCGGCGGCCCTCGGCGGTGTCTCGCAAGGCGGCATCGCGCCGTTCTAACTGGGTTTCTGCGCCCGGCAAAAGCGTGATCAGGCTGGCGGCGGGATAAGCGGACTGGCTGGTCCAATAGCGCGAAAATTCGCGGCTGACATCACGCGCCGCAGGGCCCGCCGCCATAACGTCGAGGTCAATATAGCTGAGGGGCCCACCCGTCTCGAAATAAATGTCACCAATATTGCGGCCGCCAACAACGGTTACGGCCCCGTCGACAGTGAAGGATTTGTTGTGCATCCGGCGGTTCAGGCGAAAGAAATCAAAGAGGTAGTTCACCCGCCTGTAGCTGCGCAGGGTAAAGGGGTTAAAGATGCGGACCTCTGCGTTGGGCAGCGCGTCCAGAGCCGCAAGCTCCTGATCCAACCCCAATGCGCCATTGTCATCGACCAAGAGGCGAACCCTGACGCCGCGCTTGGCTGCGTCTTGCAGTTCTGTCAGCAAGCGCAGACCCGTCAGATCATCGTTCCAGATGTAATATTGCGCATCAATCGACTGGGTCGCTGCGCGGGCAAGGTGGATGCGGGCGGCAAAAGCATCAGCACCGTTTTGCAAGGTCACAATCCCCGAAAGGCCCGGATGCAGGGCCGATAGCTCGGCCACCGTTTCGCCCAAGCCCGCCGATGGCGTGCTATCTGGCGCAAGGAAATCGGCCGCAGACGTCGATCTTTCCGGCAGCGGAAAGGACATGCGCATTGCCAGCAATGCGGCGGAAACGCCACCAGCCAAAACGCCGAGACCCTTTGCCGCCTTTCGCAACACTGCGGATGATTTGGTCTGTTTACGCACTAAAACAAAACTCTCCGATGCAGCTTGTGAAAGCGTGACGTCCTGTGGCCTGCTTGCCTTGGGTTATCAAAACACGGCTTCGGGAAAAGCCAGGCATGCTATGGGGCATAAAAACGGCCAATGGCGCTTGCTCTATGTTTGTTAACGCGAAACGTTCTCGGCACGACCCTTCTGACCAAAGTGGCATAGGCCCTTCGTGCATTAAACACAAACCTCGCCAAACGCTTTGATCTTGATCATCCAAAGCTGGCCGAAACCCTTGGCCGCAAATCTGATCAAGGGTTGACTCAGATCAGTGCCGCGCTGACGGCCAGCCAATAGGGTCACGGAGGTCTGAAACCGAAAAGAGCCGCCAGATGCCGCATGAACAAAAGCCCAAGCAACAAGTATGGCTTGCACGGTGGCGCCGGGCTTTGATCACGGGCGTCATCATTGTGGGGGTTGGTGGTTATTGGGGCTGGCAAAGCCTGCGCGAGGGCCCGCACGAGGTTTTAAGTGAAGTGGCAACACTTGGCCCTGTGACGCGATTGCTTGCGGTCAACGGCAAGATTGCGGCGCAAACGTCGGTACAGATCCGCGCCTCGGTCAGTGCGACGGTGCTGGATTTGCTGGTGCAGGAGGGTGATGCGGTGACCAAAGGGCAGGTCTTGGCACGGCTTGATGATACTCAGCAACGCGCCGTGGTCCAACAAGCGATTTCGACGCTGCAAGGTGGCCAGATTCAACAGGCACAGGCCGAGGCCACCTATTCGCGCAGTCTTGAGTTGGGCAGCTTGATCGCCCGCTCCAAGCTGGAGGACGCCCAGCGGTCGCTGGATGGCGCAGAGCAAGAGGTGGCGCGGCTGTCAGCGATCCTGGAACAGGCCAAGATCCAACTGGCGCGTTACACCGTCCAAGCCCCGATCGCGGGGACTGTCATCGCCAGATCCGTCGATCTGGGGCAGTTGGTAGATGCCTCGACAGCCCTGTTCACGCTGGCCGATCTGTCCGAGTTGATTGTTGAGACGGATGTTGATGAAAGCTATGGCACCCAGATCGCGCTGGGTCAGGCTGCCAAGATGCGGCTTGTCGGGAGCCGCACCACGCTGGAGGGCGCGGTGACCTTTGTGTCCCCCAAGGTTGACGCCGCGACGGG
Organism: Pseudorhodobacter sp.; assembly: GCA_024642045.1. GTDB lineage: Bacteria > Pseudomonadota > Alphaproteobacteria > Rhodobacterales > Rhodobacteraceae > Cypionkella. The sequence goes on from JAHEBX010000001.1 coordinate 45,428, forward strand.
TGGGCTGGCGGTGAAGATCGGCTTTGCCGCGCCGCTAAGCGCACCCGTGGGGCTTACGGTGACTGCGAATATTGTTGTGGACCAAAGAGATGGCATTACCGTGCCGCGCGCCGCCCTGATGGGCGATGCGGTGTTTCTCTATGTGGACGGCAAGGCCAAACGGACACCGGTTAGCTACATCGACTGGCCTGCGGCGCGGCTGATCGTGACCGACGGGCTGAAGGCCGGCGATCTGGTAATCATGGATAGCACCGGATTGAGTGACGGGTTGACGGTTAAGCTGGGTAAACTCTGATGCTCTACGCGCTAAAAATCGCAAGCCGCTATTTGACTGCCTCCAAGGCGCAGACCGCACTCTTGGTGACAGGCGTCGCAGTGGGGGTGTTCATCTTTATCTTTATGTCGGCGCTGATCGGCGGATTGGCCGAGTTTATCCTCGCGCGCACTGCCGGGGATATGGCGCATGTCAGCATTCAGGCCGAGGCGACCAACCCTGCGCAGCTTGGTGAATTTCCCGGCACGACACTGTTGGTTCAAGCTGCCACGGATGAGACCGCAACCTTGCGCGATGCGACCAATTTCCAGCCGTTGATCGAGGCCTTACCCGAGGTCAAGGCGGTCTCGCCTCAGGTCAACGGCGCGGGTGTTTTGCGGCGCGGCACACAGGTGGCGCAGGTCTCGATTATCGGGCTGGAGCCGGGGCGCGAGTCGGCGATCACCAATCTGGCAAAGTATATGGTTGAGGGCGATGCGGGGTTGCGCACGGGGGCGCTGCTTTTGGGCAAAAGTCTCGTTGATGATCTGGGCCTGAGCCTTGGTCAATCGGTTCTGGTGCAGTCAGCCAACGGCATTGATGCGGCGCTGACCCTGACGGGGATTTATCAGATTGGCTCTGGCGGACCGGACCGTCGCATGGCCTATGTAAGCCTGTCCACCGCACGCACGCTGTTTGCGATGCCACAGGGGCTGACCAAGGTCGAGATCAAACTCAATGACCTCTATGCCGCCGATGAGGTGGCGGCGCATATCAGGGCACTGACGGGATTGCCGGCGAAATCATGGACAGTGGACGGCGCGCAATTGCTTGAGGCGCTCAAGGCTCAGGCGCAGACGGGCTATTTTCTCAAGACCTTTGCGATGATCACCATCGTGATTGGCGTGGCTTCGGCGCTGCTTTTGTCGACCTATCGCCGCAGGCCCGAGATCGGCATCATGCGCGCGATGGGGGCGTCGCGGAACTTTGTGATCGTGGTGTTTGTGCTGCAGGGTGCTTTGGTCGGGGTGATGGGCGGGCTTGTGGGGGCTGGGCTGGGCTACCTTGCGCTGCTGCCATTTCCGACGCGGGACGCCTTTCGACCGGGCACCTTGCCGATGGATATCACCCAAGGCTCCTATGGGCTTGCGATCATCCTGACCGTGATCGGTGCAATTTTCGCCTCTATCCTGCCGGCGCGGTCAGCGGCAAGGGTGGACCCGGTGACGGCGATTGGCCAATGACGCTGTTGACTGTCACCGATCTGGTCAAGACCTTCGGCTCGGGTGAGACCGCAACCCATGTGCTGCGCGGGCTGGATCTGACGCTGCAAACAGGTGAGATGGCTGCGCTCTTGGGGCCGTCGGGATCGGGTAAAAGCACGCTTTTGACCATATTGGGTACGCTCATGCAGCCAAGCTCCGGCCGTCAGACCATGTTGGGTGTTGATCTGACCATCGCCACGGATGCAGAGTTGACGCAGTTTCGCAACTTGCACATCGGCTTTGTCTTTCAGTTTCATAACCTGTTGCCCGACTTTACCGCGCTGGAAAACGTGATCTTTCCGACTGCCATCCGCGAGGGCCGCGAGACACTGGCCGCGCGCAATCGTGGAGCGGATCTGCTGACCCGCATGGGGCTGGCGGATCGCATCAATTTCCCCTCGGCCAATCTGTCGGGCGGGCAAAAGCAGCGTGTGGCCGTGGCGCGCGCGCTGATGAATGCGCCCGAGTTGGTGTTGGCCGACGAGCCGACAGGCAACCTTGACCGCGCCTCGGCCATGCAGGTGATGCAGTTGATCGGCCAGATCAACCGAGACGAAGGCACGACCTTTCTGATCTCGACCCATGACGAAAAGATCGCCGCCACCTGTGCGCGCCAGATTGTCGTCGCAGATGGTAAGGTGAGCGGCTAAAGGCGGGCCGAGTTGTCATGCCATCTGCCACGTCCCTCCAGGCCTGTAGCGCGCGGCGATCTGTCCGGATTCCAGTGCAAAAAGATGCAGCCAGCCATGGTCGAAAAGTGCTTGCAGGCCGTTGTGGCGGGCAATCACATCCGTAATGGCGGTTTGCGGCGCTTCTATCATCACCGACAGGCGCAAAGGGTCGTGAACCAGCTGCGCGCCGTCATGCACCGCTTGCCAGGGCAGGCCCGCCCGCAGCCGCCCGCCATTGCCCTCGACGACGCCAATGCCGCCTGTGACGTTGTGGATCAGCTTGTTGCCGCCCCCAAAGACCGCCGGCGCCACGGCAGAGCCGTAATATTGCAGGCTGATCCAGCTGGCCACCACCACGGGCGCGGTCAGGATCAATTCGAGCGTGGCAAAACCCGCATCGGCTTGCCAGTCATAGCTGTGCAGAAAGGCCCGCCCGCCAAGGTTGGCCCCGCAACTCGCCCCCCGTGGCGCCGCGATAAAGGCAGAACACCCCGCAAGACCCCATTCGGGCCGCACCTCGGCCCAGTTCGTGGCCCGCCCGGCAATTGTGGCCGCACAGGCCCCCGGCAGCCGCAGAGCGCGCTCGGCCCGAGCCCGCTCGCCCGCCGCGTCAAGCCAGCGCTGTGCCTGCGCAAGCTCGGCCGCATGATCAGGTGCCGCAGTATCAGGATAGAGCGTCACGCCGTCGGTCGTGGTGTTGTGCAGCCCCGCCACAAACAGCGTGTCCGGGGCAAGGTCGATACCATGAACCGACAGACCCGCCCGCGTTTCGGGGTCGTTGAGCAATCCTGCCAGCAGTCGTGCCGAAACCTCACCCGTGTAGCCGCCACAGGCACCGCAGTTATAAGAGCTTGCATGCGGATTGTTGGCGACCTGCGCGCCATGACCGACCAGCAGCACCAGCCGTGCATGCCGCTCGGTCAGGCTCATCGCTTTCAAAACTGCGGCGGCGTGCGTGGCCTTTTGCGCGGGCGTCAGCGCCACGTCAAGCTGTGGTGCGTGGTCTGGATCATGGCGCTTTGCCGCAATCCCCAGCGCATCCCTCGCCAGTTTCCAGCCATAGAGGGGTCCCGCCGCCTCGACGAAAGCGAAAGAGGACACCGCAGCTTGCCGGAATCGGCCCAAGGCGCGGGTCGTGCGGGCCTTGATGCGGGTGGACTGTTCGCACGCGGGCGTGCCAGAGGCATGCGTGGTCATGCCGGGGTTCAGCAGCACCGGCAGATGCGCCTCGACCACGTCAGACCCAAAGCTGCGATGCGCCACCGGCAGGCCGAAGAAGCCCGCAAAGCCGAGTGTCTCGATCCCCGCATCCACACCTTCCAACGCGCGCCGGAACACTTCCGACCGCACATCAATACAAAAGGCTGCCTGAAGTGTCGCACGCCCGCTCACCGGGCGCGGTGCCGCTTGGCTCAGCATCGACCCCAGTTGCCGCTGATGGGCGCGCTCGGCCGCCTCTTGCAGCAGGATGTCGATCACTTGATCGGGGGTCGGGGTCAGCGGATGCGCATGCGCGGCCACTGTTTGCTCCCAAGCCTTGTGGACGTGCGGGGCATTGGCAAAGATGGCCTCTTCCCAGATCAGCCGTATCGCCAGCAGGTCGGTTAACGTGGCGTCCGACTGCCCTGCCATCTCTGCCTGCCACAAGAGCCAGCGCGCATGCTGTGCCCAACCGCCCAGATCGACCAGCAGCCGGTGAAACACCGTCTCGGCCGCCGCTTCGGTGATCCCAAGCGTCTCACACGCGCGCAGCACAGCGCGCTCGGCTGTATCGGGGGCAGAGGCCACATGCGCGCAAAATCCCGAAAGACCCGCCAGTTCCGGCGTCAGATCATGGCTGGCCCAAGCCCGCCAGGCGGCAAAAGTGCTTTGTCCCGGCGCGGGGGTCCAAAGCGCCTGACCTTGGTCGAAATGCCCCGCCGCCCAGAGGCCGATGGTCCGCTGGATGACCGCGGGCCAATCCCGCCCCGTCTTGGGCGCAGCAAGTTCGGCCAACGTCGGCAAGGCCTGAACCTCGGGGCTGGGCGCATCGAGTTGGCGCTTTAGCGCGGCCAGATCGGCGGGCCTGTCTGCCAAGGCACAGACGATCAGGGCCTGTGCAACATCGTCGTCCGTGATCGCTCCGGATGCCATCTTGGCGGCATAGTCGGCGCGCGGGCGTGTCAGCCGCACCCCCGCCACACGCGCGAGCCGGGCCGAGGCCATGGCAAGATCCTCGCCGGTCTGGCCGAGCAAGGGGTTTACGGCCACGGTCGCCTCCAGCGGAAAGGCGGGCGGGATGGCGCGGGCCGCAGCCTCGGCAGCTTGAAGCAGGCCAGTCACCCGGACCGGGGCAATTTGAGCGTGTTTGATGAACATGTCAGTCTCCTGCAAGACAAAGGGTCAGAGCGATCCAGAGGCCCGAAAGCCGCCGATCAGCCGGTCAAGAAGCGCGTTGAGATAAAGCCCGTTGGCCAGATGCACGCGAAGGCCCGCCGTTGCAGGATGATGCGCCCACAGTGGGAACAGCGCCTGCGCCACAGCCACCAGACCAAACGACACGATCGCCAGCACGATCAGACCCCATTCCAGCGCATCAGGGGCAGGTGGGGCCGGGAGGGATGCGCCCCAAAGGGCGGCGGCCGTCAGTTGAAAACTGAAATAGGCCACGGCCGCCCCGAGCGAGGCAAGGCCCGTGCGCCGGGTCAGCGCCGCAGGTGCCGCATCGGCAAGCCCCTGCGCCACCAGATAGGCCACGCCAAAGATCAGGATCGCGCCCAGCGCCACAGCTTGCGCTGATTTCGGTCCAGAGATGGCTTCGAACCCGACTGCAACCACCGCGTAAAGCGCGAGGGCCAGTGCAAATGCCTTGGCCACAGCACCCGGACCGGGCGCCGCCACCGGCCCTGGCCGACGGATAGAGGCCACCGCCTGAACGGCAGTTCCCGACGACAGGAAAGCATGTGCCTTATAGAGCGAATGGGCCACGATATGCAGCAGCGCCAGAGGCCAAAGCCCAAGCCCGCATTGCAACAACATAAAGCCCATCTGCGCTACGGTGGACCACGCAAGCGCTGTCTTGACGGCACTTTGTGTCAGCATCACCGCCGCGCCGAAAAGCGCCGTTAGCCCGCCCAGCATCACCAGTGACGCCATCGCGGCAGGGCTCGTCTGCACAACCTCGGCCAGCCGGATTAGCAGGAACCCGCCGCCGTTGATGATGCCCGCGTGCAGCAAGGCCGAGACGGGAGTTGGCGCCTCCATCACCTCGGTCAGCCAGCCGTGGATCGGAAAGGTCGCGGTCTTGAGCGCCGCCGCCAGCACGATCAGCACGACGGCGAGTTGTGCAGACAAAGGCAGGCCGGATTGCGCGGCAAGCCCCAGCTCCGCAAGATCCACGCTGCCAAAGGCCAACCAGAGCAGGCTTGCAGCGAGGAACAGCGCAACATCGCCGGCGCCCCAGACAAGCGTGAACTTGGCCGCCGCCCGCCGTGCCTCGGGGCGATCGGGATAGAACAGCAACAGCTGCCGCAATCCAAGCCCGACCGCACCAAAGGCCAGCACCAACACTCCCAGGCTGCCCGCCTGCACCAGCGTCAGCACGGCTGCGAGCGTGGCCAGCAAAATGCGGTGAAACGCCCCCTCGCGGGGTTCTGCGTCGAGGTAGCTGCGCGCATAACGCACCACAACCCAGCCGACAAAGCTGACCAGAAGTGTCATGGTCGCGCTGATTGCGTCAAGACGGAAAGCCAAGAGCGCGGCATTCCTACCGAAAGTCAGCGTCATGGCACCCGCGGCAAAAAGCTGGATGACGCCCGCCAGTGCCAGCCCCAGAGCGACAAGGGCTGCGGCCTCGGCCAAGCGCGGCAGCGGGCCGGGGCGGCGGTTCGGGTGGCTTGTGGTAATCGCTGCGACAGCCAACAGCAGGATCGGGGCGAGTAGGGGCAGGGGGGGCATCTGGCGGGCTCCTGTTCAAGTCGGATGGCCGTAGAGATACCGCTTGCACAACTTCTATAAAATTACATATTTTAGCATTAATCGTTCGATTTTGTGGAACATATGGACACCCTGAACCTGCATCACCTGCGACTGTTTCGCGCTGTTGCCACGGATGGCACGCTGACGGGTGCCGCGCGGTGGCTGAACCTGTCACAATCCGCGCTTTCGACTCAGATCAAGGCGCTGGAGGCTTCTTTGGGCCACGATCTGTTTGAACGCCGTGGCCGCGGCCTGGTGCTGACCGAGGCCGGACGCATCGCGCTTGACCACGCAGAGGCGATCTTTCGCACGGCCAATGATCTGACCGCGACCCTGCGCGAAACACGTCAGACGCGTCGACCCTTGCGGGTGGGCGCGCTTGCGACACTCTCGCGCAACTTTCAAATGCAGTTTGTGCGTCCGCTGATCGGGCGCGTGGATGTCGAGGTGGTGCTGCGGTCGGGCAGTCAGTCGGAACTTTTGCGCGATCTGGATGCGCTTGCGTTGGACGTTGTATTGACGAACCTTGCGCCAAGCCGGGATTCGGGCAGTCTATGGCTGGTGCATCAGTTGGCCTCGCAACCCGTCAGCCTGATCGGAACGCAGTTTCGGGTGGGGGCGCAGCCGCGCCCTTTGCGCGATCTGCTGGCCGAAGAGCCGTTGATCCTGCCCGCACCTGGCACATCGTTGCGTCTGGCCTTTGATGCCTTGGCGGCACGCCTGCAACTGGCTCCGGTCATCGCCGCCGAGGCGGATGACATGGCCATGCTGCGCCTTTTGGCGCGTGAAGATGCAGGACTGGCCGTGATCCCGCCCATCGTGGTGCAGGATGAACTGACGACGGGTCAATTGGTCGAGGCCGCGCAGATCGAGGGAATGTTTGAAACTTTTTATGCCATTACGCGAGAGAGGCGGTTTCCCAACCCGCTGCTGGTGCTGCTGCTGAAGTCGTAACGCCATATTTCGGCCCGGCTCATTCAAGCTGTCTTGTGCTGTGCGATCTTCAACAAGCGCCCTGGTGCGTCTGCGGCAAGAGGGGCTGTTGTCGCCGATGCCATATGCCACGCAAGGACCTGATTGCTGCTCAGAACGGGCACTCCCAGTTCGGCCTCAAGGTCGTCGATGAGATCAAGCGTGCGCAGGTTGGTGCAGGACAGGAACACCGCCTCGGCCCCCTTTGCCGCAGCCCGCGCAGCCGCCTTGATCGAGGCGGGGGCGATCCTTGCGACGCGGGCCTCGACCTCTTCGCCAAAGGTCAGCGTCTGCCCGAGAGAAAAGCCAGCCGCGGCAAAAGCGTCACCCACCGGCGCCGCAATGCTTGCGACATAGGGTGTCACCAGACCCAGCCGCTCGATACCCAGCACCTTGAGTGCCGCCAGCGCCGCGCTCAACGGATCGGTGACCATCGCAGTCTCGACCCCTTGCCGAACCATGCGTGCTACAGCGTCGGCCCCGATCAATGTAGTGCCCGAAGTGCAGCCATAGCCCACCGCATCAAAGCGCGCCGCCCGAGGCAACAGCTGCGCCGCGCGCGGCAAGTCTGCTTTCATCGCCGCAATCGAGTCGGTCGTAAGCTCGTCTCCAGACGGAATGCGGCTGACATAAAGGGCGATCTCACGATCCGGGAACAGCCTGCGGAAGTCTTGCTCAAGCGTTTCATCGGCCTGAAGAACCACGAGGCCCAGCGTCGCCTTGGACCCAATCGGGCCTACCAGATCAAAGCTGATTTGCCTCATCCCATGATCTCGGGCAACTGTTCGGGCGCACGCCGCGACAAGAGTTCGGGGCCCTCGGGCCGCAACACGATATTCTCCTCATGCACAAGAATGCGCCCAAGCGCGATTTCAACTCCCGGCTCCAGCGTCAAGACCATCCCCTCGCGTAATTCAGTCGTATCAAGCGGCGTAAAGGATGGCCATTCGGTCAGCGTGAGCCCCAGCCCGTGGCCCAGCCGGCCGCCGCCCGGTGTCGCGCCCTGACGCAGCAAGGCGTCGGTCAAGACCCGGTGGACATCCCGCGCCAGCATACCCGGACGCAGTTCGGCCAAAGCGGTATCGGTTGCCGCATAGAGAGCCGCATGCGCGCGGCGCACCTCATCACTGGCCCGCCCGATCGCAAAGTTTCGGTCAAAGTCGCAGAAATACCCATCGCGCACAGCACCGGTATCCAGCATCAGCACATCGCCTGCCTGCAAGGGGCGCTCATCGGCGGGTGAGATCACATCGCCATAGCCGCCTTTCCCTGCACCGCCCGCAATATAGCTGACCCAATCGGCTCCCTCTTGCAGCAAGGCTACCTGAAAATCGCGAAACACCTTTGCCAAGGGCAGGCCTTGGCGCACGAACTCTGGCACGCGGGCAAAGGCTGCGTCCGCCACCGCGCAGGTCGCGCGGATCTTGGCGATTTCTGCCGCGGATTTAATCTCTCGGACGCGATAGACCGCGCGCGTGCCGTCATCAAATCTGCGCGGGGCAATACGGTCTTGCAGGCGCATGAAATCGCCAATCGGCATGCGCAGATGGCTTTCCAGCCCCATCGGGATGCCAACTTTGCCCGATGCCGGCACGGTTTCTGACAGGGCATCCGCCAGCAGGCTAACCCCATCGTCAACCGGATCAGGTGCGCTCCAGGTGCGTATATCCTTGATCCAGCACCGCCCCATCAGGGCGGCACCGATTGCGGGAATGACCGCGATCGGATCGCCCGTCGCGGGCACGACGATGAACCATGGCCGCGCTGGGCTCTCCCAAAATCGGGTCAGGAAACCAGTGGTGTAATACACATCTGCCGGCGTGGTCAAAAGCAGTGCGTCAAGCCCGTCCCGCGCCATTTCGGATTGCAGGGCCCGGATGCGGCGCCGAAATTCGCTGGCCGGAAAGATCAAAGAGCGGTCAGACATCTTCTGGCCCTTCGCTGAGAATACACAGCACATGCGACTGCGGACCAATCCCGTCGAGCCCTACCAGCAGGGCCGCAACCCCCGCCGCCCCCGAGGGGGTCGAAGCCAAGCCAACCGATACTACAGCCGCAGCCCCCGCCGCCGCCTCAGCCTCGGTGATGGTGACAAACAGATCGGCATCTTGGGCAAGGTAGGCAAGCGCCAGCATTGAGGGCGTCTTGCAATCCAGCCGCCCCATGATCGAGACGGGGCCTTGGGTTTCCACAACCGCCCCCGCCCGGATGCTTTCGATCAAGGCAGGTGCGGCCTCGGGTTCAACCACGATCATCTGCGGCGCGTCTGCCCAGCGGCGCCTCAGCTCCGATGCCACCGCCGCCGCAAGCCCCCCGACACCGGCCTGCAACAAAATATGGCTCGGCACTTCCGCCATTTGCGCCGTGATTTCGGTGGCGATTTGGCGATAGCCTTCCATCACCCTGAAGGGCATTTCTACATATCCGGGCCAAGAGCCATCCGAAAGCAATGTCCAGCCTTCGGCCTCTGCCGCCTTACCTGCCGCCGCCATACTCGCCTCATAGTTTTCGCCCGCGCGCACCACCCGCGCCCCCTTGGCTTTGAGCCGCGTGGCAAAGCTTTCCGGCACGGTATTCGCCAGATAAATCACCGCGTCTGCGCCAAAAACCCGCGCGCCAGCCGCCACCGACATGCCATGATTGCCCGCGCTTGCGGTGACATACGTCCGGCCCCGTAGTGCGGTTTGCAGATCGCCCCCCGCGGCCGCCGCCTCACGCGCAATCGCATAGGCGGCCCCCAGCGCCTTGAAGCTGCCAAGCCCCATCCGCGACCGTTCATCCTTGAGCGTCAGTCTGGCAATTCCTGCCTGAGCAGCCAGTTCCGGGCAATCCAGCAACGGTGTCGGGCGATGCGCCGGGCATTGCGCCAAGAGGGCTGCAACCGCCTCAGCATGCGCGCCCGACAGGGGCGGAAGATCCGGCAAACCTCTGCCACGAAATTCGTTGTGCAGTCTTTCGGTCACATGCGCCCCCTTTGTCCTTGGCGCCACGATAGCCCGAACGACTCACAAATTTCCCGGAATAATCCTGCCACATGGCGCTGATTTCTTGACAAACCCACCCATTTTTTGCGGAAATTCGGACCGCGAGCATTCAATTGGCTGGCCTCGCTCTGAAGATAAGACAATGTTGTGGCATGGACAGATTCGACGCAGCCATTCTTGACGCCATTCAGACCAACAACCGCCTGACAGCTGAGGCGCTGTCGAAACTTGTGTTCCTGTCGCCCGACAGTTGCCGCAAGCGTCTCGCTCGCTTGCGGGCTGACGGCTATATCGCTGCCGATATCGCGGTGCTTGATCCCGGCAAGTTGGGGCGCGGACTATTGGTCATCGTCGAGGTCGCGCTCACCTCCGAGCGCCCCGCCGATCTGGACCGGTTTCGCGAAAAGATGAAGGCCGCGCCAGAGGTGATGCAATGCTATTACATCACCGGCAACAGCGACTTTCTGCTGATCCTTTCGGCCAGCGACATGGCCGACTATGAAGCGTTCACCCGTCGGTATTTCTTCGCTGAAGAAAACATCATGAAGTTCCGCACAAGTGTTGTGATGGACCGCGTCAAGATGGGGTTTACGATACCGCTGCCATGCGTCGAGGCCGGTTCAGAGGCTTAATATGTCTTTATGGCGCGGCGTGCCGTTTCGTTTCAGAACAGGGCACGCTATTGATCATTGGTACAATTTCTGCACTGCAGCATCAAAACCCGTCCAAAATATAGGCATCCAGTATTTTCACCTGTGAATCCGGGGCCTCGCATCGTCACGCCGGTTGAAGCCTGTTCGATTCGGGTCTTCCCATAGTCAGGCTTGGACCCTTCAGCGCGGAAACAGACCGAGCATCGTTTGAACTCCTTCTTTCCGGCGCAACGCAATAGAAACAAAAGAACCGCTCTAATCCATTGTATTTGTTTTAAAAATGGCACGGGCGATCATCAGGGGATGTGAACATGAAACTGACCAGACGCGCACTTTTGGCATCCGGCATTGCATCGCTAGCCGTGCCGCGCATTGCATTTGCTGCAGGTGAGACGATCAAGATCGGGGTGCTGCATTCGCTTTCCGGCACTATGGCGATTTCGGAAACCACACTGAAAGACACCATGCTGATGCTGATCGAGGCTCAGAACGCCAAGGGCGGGCTCTTGGGCAAACAGATCGAGGCGGTGGTGGTGGATCCGGCTTCGGACTGGCCGTTGTTTGCCGAAAAGGCCCGCGAACTGCTGACGGTAGACAAGGTTGACGTGATGTTCGGCTGCTGGACGTCGGTATCACGCAAATCGGTGTTGCCGGTGATCGAGGAACTGAACGGGTTGCTGTTCTATCCCGTTCAATACGAAGGCGAAGAATCGTCGAAAAATGTCTTTTACACCGGCGCAGCGCCGAACCAGCAGGCCATTCCTGCGGTCGACTATTATCTGAACGAGTTGGGCATCCAGAAGTTCGCGCTGTTGGGCACTGATTATGTCTATCCGCGCACCACTAACAACATTCTGGAAGCCTATCTGATCTCGAAGGGCATTGCCAAAGAGGACATCTTTGTCAACTACACCCCGTTTGGCCACTCGGATTGGTCGAAAATCGTCAGCGACGTTGTGGCCTTGGGAGCAGATGGCAAAAAGGTTGGGGTGATCTCTACCATCAACGGCGACGCCAACATCGGCTTTTACAAGGAGCTGGCGGCGGCGGGTGTGACCGCGGACAAGCTTCCCGTTTGCGCCTTTTCGGTTGGCGAGGAAGAGCTTTCGGGTCTGGACACCTCGAACCTTGTTGGCCATCTGGCTGCATGGAACTACTTTATGTCAGCGGATACACCTGAAAACAAAGCGTTTATTGACCAGTGGCACGCCTTTATCAAAGACGAAAAGCGCGTAACCAATGACCCGATGGAAGCCCATTATATCGGCTTTAACATGTGGGTGAATGCGGTGACTGCGGCGGGAACAACAGATGTCGATGCCGTGTCCGATGCGATGATCGGGCAAAAGTTCCCCAACCTGACCGGCACCGTCGCCGAGATGTTGCCCAACCATCATCTGACCAAACCGGTCTTGATCGGCGAAATTCGCGCCGATGGGCAATTCGATATCATCAGCCAGACTGAGCCCGTCGCGGGCGATGCCTGGACAGATTTTCTGCCGGAATCTGCGGTGCTCGAGTCGGATTGGAAGGACCTGAAGTGCGGCATGTACAACAAGGAAACCAAGACCTGCGTGCAGCTGACCTCCAACTATTGATCCTTGAGTGAGGGGCCGTCTGGCCCCTCACATTTCCCGACCGGATATGAAATGCGAACTTTGTTGATCTGCCTCTTCGCGTTGCTGTCAGTGACGCCCCTGCGCGCGCAGACCGTGGCGGAGATCCTTTCGGCCAATGCGGGCCTGATCGAAAAATCCTCGCGACAGACGATTGCCCCGGTGATCGATGCACTTGCGGCAAGCGGCGATCCGATGGCAGCCGAAGTTCTGGCGGCCTGGCAGGAAAAGGCCTTGGCAATCCGCAAGGGTGACGGGGCCTTTGTTCTGCTGAAAACCACATCTGACGGCTATGAGGTGCGCGATCTGACGGGGGCGACGTTAGGCACAGCCACGAAAACCGACGTTACGGAACTGAAGCCCAATGCCGGCGTGCGTGCGATGATCGCAACGGCACTGGTTCAGTTCACCCTTTCTGATCCAGATATCTCAAAGCGGCAAGCGGCCCTCGATTCCATCGCAAAAGACCCCAAACCTGAGGCCCTGCTGCCGTTGCGGGCGGCGATCAAGTTGGAAAAAGCACCTACGATTCTGGCTCAGAAACAACGACTTGAACAACTGCTGACGCTGCGGTTCGATGCTGATCCTGCCGCCCGTGTCGCCGCAATTACTGGATTTGGTGCCGATTTAGGACTTGATCTGCGTGCCGCGCTCAATCCTTTGGTCGTGACCAAACGCCTCGCTGCGTCGAGCCCGCCAGACGGCAATATTGCGCGCGCGTTGCAGCCAGGGCGCGATCTTTCGCAAACCGAGGCTTATGATCTTTTGGTCGCGGCCGGGCTCGCTTTGCCGCGTCTGACCATCGAAGCAGAGCGTGCAGCCCTGCTGGCCAATCTGACCGATGGTATGGTTGGCGGCGTAGCTTTGGCGGATCTTGCCAGTCAAGCCGCCCGCGACCGCGCCTATACCGCGCTGGAAGCCGAGGGCCGGGTGCCGCAAGCGATGACCGACGCGGAGGCAAAGGCCGCGGTGAACGATTTTCAGTTTTACGATGTTTACGTGGAACCTGATGCCGCCGTAACGTCTGCAGCCAGTGCTGCCTTGACGTCGATTGGTTACCGGGTCGATTTCATGCAGGCGGCAGACCTCGCCCTGGACGGGCTATCGCTTGCCTCGATCTACTTTCTGGCTGCCATAGGGCTTGCCATTACCTTTGGCGTGATGGGGGTGATCAATATGGCGCATGGCGAGTTCATCACCCTTGGCGCCTATACGGGCTATGTCGTGCAGCAATGGGTGCCCAATTACACTGCCTCGATCCTGATCGCACTGCCTTTGGCCTTTGCGGTGACCTTTGCCGCCGGTGTGGCGATGGAGCGGCTGGTGATCCGGCATCTTTACAAGCGGCCACTTGAGACGCTGCTTGCCACCTTTGGAATTTCCATCGCGCTGCAGCAGATATTCAAGAATATCTTTGGCACGCAAGCGCGGCCCTTGACCTCGCCTGCATGGTTGGACGGCGCGCTTAGTTTCAATGACGTCGTGTCGATCAGCTATATCCGCATTGCGATCTTTGTGCTGGCGCTGGTCTTTCTGGGCTTTTTCCTATGGCTGATGAAACGCACGCGCCTTGGTCTGGAGGTGCGCGCCGTGACGCAAAACCCCGGAATGGCGGCAAGCATGGGCATCAATCCCGACCGTATCAACATGCTGACCTTTGGGCTTGGCTCTGGCATCGCGGGCATTGCGGGGGTGGCGATCGGACTGTTTGCCAAAGTGACGTCAGAGCTTGGCACTGACTATATCGTGCAATCCTTCATGACGGTCGTGGTCGGTGGCGTCGGCAATATCTGGGGCACGCTTGCGGGGGCGACGATGATCGGCGGTTTGCAAAAGATGATTGAGTTTCTCAACCCCTCGAACACCTTGGCAGCGCAAACCTACATGATCTTATTCATCATTCTGTTTATTCAGTTTCGACCGCGTGGCATCATCGCTTTGCGTGGTCGCGCCGCAGGAGACTGACTGATGCGCAACCAGAAATCTCGGCTGATCTTTGTGCTAGTCCTGGCTTTGTTCACCATCCTTGTCACTATTGGCGCGCAGAACGGGCTGGTTTCAACCTCGTTCGTCAAGACCTTGGGCAAGACGCTGTGCCTGTGCATCGCCGCGCTCGCGATGGATTTGATCTGGGGCTATGCGGGTATCCTGAGCCTTGGCCACATGGCGTTTTTTGCGCTTGGCGGCTATATGATCGGCATGTGGCTGATGTATGCCCGAACCGAGGAAATTGTGGTTGCTTCGCTGGCCAATGCGGGTCTGCCTGCCACACCCGAAGAGATCAGCCAAGGCATCGCCTCGCAGATCTTTGGCGTGGTCGGGGCCTCGGATTTGCCCATGATCTGGGGCTTTGCGCATAGCCTGCCGCTGCAATTGATGCTTGTGGTGCTGCTGCCCGGACTGCTTGCGCTGGCGTTCGGCTGGCTTGCGTTTCGGGCGCGGGTCACGGGGGTTTATCTTTCGATCCTGACCCAAGCCATGACCTTGGCACTGGCGCTGTATCTGTTTCAAAACGACTCTGGGTTGCGGGGCAACAATGGTCTGTCGGGTCTGCAAAACCTGCCGGGGGTGACAGCGGGGCAGCAGGAGGTATCGCTGTGGTTCTTTTGGGCGGCGGCGGCGGCGCTTTGCATCACCTATATCGGGCTTTCTGCAATCGTGTCGGGCAAGTTCGGATCGGTGATCCGCGCTATTCGCGATGACGAGGCAAGAGTGCGATTTCTGGGCTATTCGGTTGAGGCCTATAAGCTTTTCGTCTTTACCTTGACGTCCGTGATCGTGGCGCTTGCCGGGGCGCTCTACTATCCGCAGGCGGGCATCATCAACCCTGCCGAACTCGCCCCAATAGCATCGATCTATCTTGCGGTTTGGGTCGCGATCGGGGGCCGTGGCAAACTTTATGGCGCGGTCATCGGGGCTGCGGTTGTTTCGCTGTTGTCCAGTTGGTTTACCGGCGGACGCGCACCCTCGATCCCCTTGGGCTTTGCCACAATCGACTGGGTGAACTGGTGGCAGGTCTTGCTGGGGCTGTCGTTCGTCTGTGTTACCCTGTTTGCCCCCAAGGGCATCAGCGGCATCTTTGATTGGGTCGCCGGTGCCGCGTCACCAGATCGCAAAGGCGCACCGCTGGGGCGCGACGACGGATCGTTGCAGGAACAAGAGGCGTTGAAATGAGCGCGCTGTTGGAGGTTTCGGGTGTGAGCGTCAGCTTTGACGGCTTTCGCGCGATCAACAATCTGACCTTTTCCATCGGGACGGCAGAGCTGCGCGCGATTATCGGGCCGAATGGGGCGGGCAAAAGCACATTCATGGACATCGTGACGGGTAAAACCAAACCTGACAGCGGTGCGGTCACGTTTGGCGAGAAGTCGACCTCGTTGCTGAAGCTGTCCGAAGCGCAGATTGCACGGGTCGGGATCGGGCGGAAGTTTCAGCGCCCGACGGTGTTTGAAGATCAAACCGTTGCCGAAAACCTGATCCTTGCCCTGAAGGCCGCGCGCAGCCCTTGGAAGGTGCTGGCATGGCGGATCAAGTCGATTGATCTTGAGAAGGTGCAACGGTTGGCGGTCCAAGTTGGCCTTGCCGACCACTTGCCGCGCAAAGCTGGCGAGTTGAGCCACGGGCAAAAGCAATGGCTCGAGATTGCAATGCTTCTGGCGCAAGAGCCGCGGCTTTTGCTGGTGGATGAACCCGCTGCCGGAATGACTCTGGCCGAACGCGAGCGCACGACCGAACTTTTGACCCAGATCGCGCAGACGCGGGCCGTGGTGGTGGTGGAGCACGATATGGACTTTGTCCGCCGCCTGAATTGCCGTGTGACGGTGCTGCACGAAGGCGCGGTTTTGGCCGAGGGCAGTCTCGAGCATGTCACCAAGAACCAAGATGTCATCGACGTCTATCTGGGGCGCGGATAATGATCAAAGTCAAAGACCTGACCTTACACTACGGCGGCACTCAAATTCTACACGGCATTGATTTTGAAGCAAAATCTGGCCAGATCACCTGTATCATGGGCACAAATGGCACCGGAAAGACCAGTTTGCTGAAGGCGCTGTCCGGCACGCATCCGCGCTCTGGCGGTAGGATGGAGTTTGACGGCGAAGCCATAGGCATCGTGCGAGCGCAAGTCATGGCGCAGCGCGGGCTTGCGCTTGTGCCGCAGGGTCGGATGATCTTTCCGCTGCTCAGCGTGCGCGAGAATTTGGAAACGGCCTTCGCGGTCTTGCCAAAATCCGAACGTCGAATTCCGGCCGAAATCTATGATCTGTTTCCGGTCCTGAAAGACATGACACAGCGACGCGGCGGCGATCTTTCGGGTGGCCAACAGCAGCAACTTGCAATCGCGCGCGCCATGATCATGAAGCCAAAGGTTCTTTTGCTGGATGAGCCGACCGAGGGCATTCAACCAAATATCATCCAGCAAATCGGCCATGTTCTGGAATATTTGAAGGGCAAAGGCGATATGGCAATTGTTCTGGTCGAGCAGTACTTCGAGTTTGCCTATGCTTTGGCCGATCATTTCTATGTCTTGCGGCGGGGCCTCGTATCGACATCCGGCCCGCGCGCAAGTTTCGAGAAGGCTGCACTGCGGTCCGAAGTGGCGCTTTAGCGAAGATCAATCGCATCTGGGCTTGGCGACGTTCGGGCAACGCCAGCCTAGAAAGACTGCCAGCCCTTCCACAGCATGTAGAATGCCACGACGAAGATCAGCAGCGCGAACACCGTCGTCAGTGTGCCGCGCCCAGACAGGCGGCGTGCAAGACGGGTGCCCAGCAAGCCGCCCCCGATGCCGCCCAAAATGAAGACGGCGGCCAAGCCCCAATCCACCAGCCCCGAAAAGGCATAGTTCAGAGCCGTGGTCAGACCGAAAGCCGCGACGGCGACAAGGCTGGTGCCGACCGCATTAATGATCGGCATGTGGGTCGAGGCCACCAAGCCCGGCACGATCAGAAAACCGCCGCCGATACCGAAAAAGCCCGAAAATCCGCCTGTTGCCACGCCGAAACTCATGACCTTAGCAGCATTCTCGCGTCCGCATTGCGCGCCCGGAATGCCTTCGGCCCGGCGGTTCTTGAGCATCAATACACCGACAACCAGCATCACCAACGCGAACAGGAACAAAAGCTTCTGACCGTCAAAGGATTTGCCAAGCGTTGACCCCGCGAACGCCCCCAGAACACCCGACACCGCATAGAGCCCGCCGCAGCGCCATTTCACATTTCCGGCGCGCGCATGTTGCGCCAGGCTGGACATCGCGTTCATGGCCACTGCCAGCGCGCTGGTCCCGATCGCCACATGCGGATTTGTCACCCCTACCACATAGACCATCAAAGGCACCGCAAGGATTGACCCGCCTCCGCCCACGAGGCCCAAGGTCAGTCCAACCAATCCGCCAGAAAGCGTGCCGAGAAAATAGTGAAAGCTGTCGATCATCGTTGTTTGTCCAAATCAGGTGGTCCTGACACGAGGATCGTGTCAGCGAAGCAGCCACATCACAGTGCAATTCTTGGATCTGAAGCTGCCAAGTCAGGGCGCGCCATGCCGGCGGCTAGTCGCTGTTCATCTGCTCCGAGGTCTTTGCAATCATCATGTCCAGAAATCCCCAAAAGAAATCTTCTCCGGGATAACCTTCGATGCGATCAACTTCGACGCCGTCCTGAACCAGAACAAAGGTTGGGGTGAAAACGGGTGCGGACCGCAAAGTGATGCCGTCCGGAAGCGTGGCGTGAATGTCGATCCGCATCAGAGGGGCCTGCTGGCCTTCAGTCGTCAGTGGATACTTTGGGCCAATTTGGCGATTCCACTGCGCGCAATAACGGCAGCCAGGCTGTTCGAACATCAGCAATTGAACCTCCGCTTGGGCGGTGAGTGGCCAAAATGGCAACAGGCTAAGGCCGAGAACTGCGCCTTGCAGAGACAGTCTCATTGACGGACCTCGATTCATATAGATACATTGTAATATATCCAAGTTAGACGTGTTGCGAACCCCCTTTTCTTGGCCAAGCAGGACTGCGAGGTAAAATGTTCGAAATTTCATATGGAGGGGCAGTACTTGCAGGTATTTTGTCATTCCTGTCGCCCTGCATTTTGCCCATGGTGCCGTTTTATCTGAGCTATATGGCCGGGCTTTCGATGCAGGAATTGCGCGCCGAGGGTGGAATCGTTCCGGGGGCGCGGCGCAGGTTGGTGTTTTCCGCTATCGCCTTTGCGCTTGGTGTGACCACGATTTTTGTCTTGCTGGGCTTGGGGGCAACGGCGCTGGGACAGGTCTTTTTGCAATGGAAGCAGCCGCTTTCCTATGTTGCGGCCGCTGTTCTGATGGTGTTTGGATTGCACTTTCTGGGCATCTTCAAGATCGGCTTTCTGTACCGCGAAGCGCGGCTGGATGCGGGCAAGCCGTCCGCGGGGGTGCTTGGGTCCTATGTCATGGGTCTTGCGTTTGGCTTTGGTTGGACGCCGTGCGTTGGGCCTGCCTTGGCGGCAATTCTGATGGTCGCAAGCGGTATGGGCGATTTGTGGCGCGGGGCGAGCCTGCTGTTCGTCTATGGCGTTGCGATGACCTTTCCCTTCGTCATCGCCGCCTTTTTCGCGCAACCCTTTCTGGGCTGGATCAGCCGGAACAGGAAATATCTGGTCTATGTTGAAAAGGTCATGGGCGGTATGCTGATCGTGTTTGCTCTGCTCATCGCTACAAATTCTGTCAACTATATCGCGGACTTTATGATCCGCCATTTTGATTTCAGCGGTACGCTGCAGTAACAGGGAGGTTGGGATGAAACGCTTGATTTTGGCAGCACTGTTGACGGTGTTTGCGGCGTCGGCGCAGGCCGTTACTCTGGGCGATGATGGCCTGCACAAGACCGAATGGCAGCATGATACCTTCAAAGACCTGCGCGAGGATTTGGCCGAGGCCAATGCTGAAGGCAAGCGACTGCTGATCATGATCGAACAGCGCGGCTGCATTTATTGCACCAAGATGCATGAAGAGGTTTTTCCCGACCCAAAGATCGATGCGCTGTTGAAGAATGACTATTTTGTAATTCAGATCAATATGTTCGGCGATGTGGATGTGACCGATTTTGACGGCAAGGTTCTGCCCGAAAAAGATATGGTGGTGCGTTGGGGCGCTTTGTTCACACCGACATTGATCTTTCTGCCGGAAGAGGTTCCTGAAGGTAAGACGGCTTCTGAGGCCGCTGTGGTGACCATGCCGGGCGCTTTTGGCAAGGGGACGACCGAGGCTTTGCTGACATGGGTGAAAGACCACGGATATGAGAGCGGCGAGCCTTTCCAGAAATATGTCGCGGCGCGGATGGGTGCGGGAAACTGAAAAGACCCTCCGGAAATTATATTCACGTAATCGTATATCAATGTTGCCAGCTTCACCTTTCTTCGCCTAGACTGTGAGTCGGAGAGACGAGGGAGGACTAAAATGCAGAGCAGAGTCATGCTCGGCCTGACTTTGGCCACGCTTGCGGCGCTACCCGCCGCAGCCCAAACTGCCCCAGCCGATGTCGTGTTCAATGAAGGCGCGATCGAAACAAGCCTGACGGGTGCACCGGGCGATGCCGCCGAAGGTGCAAAGGTCATGGCAAGCCGTGCGATGGGCAATTGTGTTGCCTGTCATGTGGTCACGGCGATGCCCGAGGCGTCGTTTCAGGGCAACGTAGGGCCCGCACTCGATGGTGCGGCCGGTCGGTGGTCAGAGGCGCAGCTGCGCGGCATCGTTGCCAATGCGAAGATGACCTTTGACGGCACAGTGATGCCCGCTTTCTATAAGACAGAGGGCTATATCCGCCCGGGCGACGCCTACACTGGCAAGGCACCGACGGGACCGCTGCCTCCGATTTTGGATGGCACGCAGATCGAGAATGTCGTCGCGTATCTGATGACCTTAAAGGACTAGGGGCCCAGCCCGAATGAACGAGGAGTCGATGATGAAACTTTCAAGACGTGAAGCGATCGCTCTTGGCTTTGGCAGTGTTGCGGCAACTTTGCTGCCGATGCCAGTGCTGGCTGATGCGGCCGAAGACGCGATTTCGGCCTTTACCGGAGGCGCGGCAGTCGGGACGGCAGGGGTCACGCTGACGGCACCGGAGATCGCCGAAAACGGAAATACGGTGCCGGTTTCAGTAAATGCGCCGGGCGCCTCGGCGATTATGCTCTTGGCAACGGGCAACCCGACACCCGCAGTGGCCACCTTCAAGTTTGGACCCGCGGCCGGGTCGCAAAATGCCGCTACCCGCATTCGTTTGGCTAAAACGCAAAAGGTCGTAGCGATCGCGAAGCTCGCCGATGGAACCTTTGCTCAAGCTGAATCCACCGTAAAAGTGACCATCGGCGGCTGCGGCGGCTGATCTGGTCTGATGAGGAGACGATAATGGCAAACGATGTCAAACCCCGCGTAAAGGTCCCTAAGTCGGCTGCTGTCGGCGAAGTGGTGACGCTCAAGACCCTGATCAGCCATCCGATGGAATCTGGTCAGCGCAAAGACGACAAGGGCGTGCTGATCCCGCGCGAGATCATCAACCGTTTTACGTGTGACTATCACGGCGTGAACGTGATCGAGATCGAGATTGATCCGGCCGTGTCGACCAATCCTTATTTTGAATTCGACGTCAAGATCGATGCAGCAGGGGAATTCGTCTTCACTTGGTACGATGACGACGGCTCTGTCTACACAGAGAAGAAATCCATCGAAATCGCCTGAGGCGAAACTGCGGAGTGACCCAGCACCCCTTTCGGTGCCGGGTCTTGAAAAGGGAGGAATAGCAATGCGTCTGCGTCTTGGCAGAACTCTAATCACCGCCGCCGCAATGGTCGTCACGGCGAGCTCTGTGGCCCATTCTGATGCCGTTGAAGGTGTCGATCTGGTGATCAACGAAGACATTACCCTCGTCACCCGCGCAGCACCGCCAGCTTCACTGGATGGCGCGCTGCCGGAAATTCTGTCGGGCTGGCTCTTTCGCGAAGGCGAAACCCGTGCGATGGAAATGGACGATTTTTCCAACCCCGCTATGGTCTTTGTCGATCAGGGTATGGATATGTGGAACAAGGTCGATGGCACCGAGGGTAAATCCTGCGCCTCTTGCCACGAAGACATCTCCAGCCTGAAAGCGTCACGGGCCTCGATGCCCAAGATGAACGAAAAAGGCGACGATCTGTGGTCGATGGAGAACTTCATCAATAACTGCCGCACCACGCGAATGGGTGCGGAAGAGTGGAAGTGGTCGGGCGACGATATGAAAAACATGACGGCCGCCATCTCGATGGCGGGGCGTGGTGAATTGGTGCATCCCAAGATCGACGGTGCGGCTGCTGACTGGTGGCAAAAGGGCAAAGACCTTTACTACACCCGTTTTGGTCAGCTGGAACTTTCGTGCGCCTCCTGCCACGAGAAGAACTATGGCCACATGATCCGCGCCGATCACCTGAGCCAGGGCCAACTGAGCGGCTTTCCGGTTTACCGGCTGAAGGATGCAGGACTGGTCTCTATCCAACAACGCTTCAAAGGCTGTGTGCGTGACACACGGGCTGAAACGTTCAAGGAAGGCTCGCCCGAATTCCGCGCGCTGGAGCTTTATGTCGCCTCGCGCGGTGACGGGCTTTCGGTCGAGGGCGTCGGCGTTCGCCCCTAAGATTGCGTGGCGCGGGGAGGCCCCTCGCGCCATAGCTTCGGCCAAGTGCCAAGACAGCATTGCATCCTTGGCAATCGCCGGATGTCAGACTGAATGACATAGGAGATACCAATGATTTCGCGCCGCGAGTTTTTGCAGGCCTCTGTTGCCGCATCTGCAATTTTGGGGGCCTCGGGCATCGGCAATTGGTCGCGGCTTGCGGCCCAGCAGGTGCTGACGCAGGATCAACTGCTGCAGTTTGACGACTTCGGCAACGTCACCCTGATCCATATCACCGACATTCATGCCCAGCTCAAGCCGATCTGGTTCCGCGAACCCGAGATCAATATTGGTGTCGGGGAGGCGCGCGGCAAACCCCCGCATGTGACGGGCGCGGATTTCGTCAAGATGTTCAATCTGCAACCCGCCTCGCCCGAGGCTTATGCTCTGACCTACGAAGACTTTGCTGCGCTGGGGAAGACTTACGGCAAGATGGGCGGCTTGGACCGCGTGGCCACGGTGGTGAAAGCCATCCGCGCCGCACGTCCTGACAGCATTCTGCTGGATGGTGGCGACACATGGCACGGCTCGATGACTTCGCTGCTCACCAAAGGGCAGGATATGGTCAATGTGATGAACAAACTGGGTGTCGAGGCGATGACCAGCCATTGGGAATGGACCTATGGCACCCAGCGGGTCAAGGAAATCGTCGACACCTTGCCCTTCCCCTTCCTTGGCGCGAATATCTTTGATGCGGAATGGGATGAACCGGCCTTTGATCCCTACAAGATGTTCGAAAAGGGCGGCGTCAAGGTTGCCGTGATCGGGCAGGCCTTCCCTTATATGCCGATTGCCAATCCCAAATGGATGTTCCCCGAGTATTCCTTTGGGATCCGGCAAGAGCGGATGCAGGAAATGGTGGATGAGGTTCGCGCCAAGGGTGCCGAACTGGTGGTGTGTCTGTCGCACAACGGTTTTGACGTGGACCGCAAGATGGCCGCGCAGGTGCAGGGCATCGACGTGATCCTGACGGGCCACACACATGACGCGATCCCCGAGCCGGTGCTGGTGGGCCAGACGATCCTGATCGCTTCGGGCTCGAACGGCAAATTCGTCAGCCGCGTTGATCTGGACGTACGCGACGGCAAGATGATGGGCTTTCGCCACAAGCTGATCCCGATATTCTCGGACGTGATCACCCCTGACGCCGAGATGGCCGCAGTGATCGACGGTGAGCGCGAGCCCTTCAAGGCGCAGTTGGAAGAAGAGATTGGCACCACGGAAAGCCTGCTTTACCGCCGCGGAAATTTCAACGGCACATGGGATGATCTGATCTGTGATGCCGTGCGCTCGGAACGCGATGCGCAAATCGCCATGTCACCCGGCGTGAGGTGGGGGCCTTCGGTGATGCCAGGCGAGGCGATCACCCGCGAGGATATCCACAACGCCACCTCGATGACCTATGGACAGGTCTATCGCACAGAGATGACCGGCGAAACGATCAATACCATCCTTGAGGATGTCGCTGACAATCTGTTCAACACCGACCCCTATTACCAGCAGGGCGGTGACATGGTGCGCGTGGGTGGCCTTGGCTATCACATTGATGTGTCGCAGAAAATCGGCGCGCGCATCAGCAACATGACGCTGCTTGCAACGGGCGAGGCCATTGATGCCTCCAAATCCTACACAGTCGCGGGATGGGCGAGCGTCAATGAAGGCACCGAGGGGCCGCAGATCTGGGATGTGCTGGAGAGCCATATCCGCAAGATCGGCACTGTGAAGATCGAACCAAATACTTCGGTGGTCGTCACAGGTGCCTGAGCCTGCGACCGCGAAGAATGACCGTGAGGGAGGAAGACATGAGCGAAAGACCAACCGAGAAACCTGAATTCGGCCCAACGCGGCGCGGATTTTTGCGCGCGAGCGTCGCGGGTGGTGCGCTGGTTGCGACGGGTGGGGCGGCATTTGCGCAAACCCCCGATCCGCTGATCACCGAGGTGCAACCTTGGGCGCGGGTGTTTGGGGACGGGATAGACGCCACGCCTTACGGTATGCCGATCCGATTTGAGACAGATGTGATCCGTCGAAACGTCCCATGG
Organism: Pseudorhodobacter sp.; assembly: GCA_024642045.1. GTDB lineage: Bacteria > Pseudomonadota > Alphaproteobacteria > Rhodobacterales > Rhodobacteraceae > Cypionkella. The sequence continues at coordinate 69,518 of JAHEBX010000001.1, forward strand.
CTGACGGCCGATGTGACCAGTTCGATCAACTTCACCCCGATTCATGCGCTGGACGGCACCATAACGCCGGCTGGCTGCGGTTTTGAGCGCCACCATTCCGGCGCGATCGAGCTTGCCAAGGAAGACTATCGCCTGATGATCAACGGACTGGTCGAAACGCCTTTGGTGTTCACCTACGCTGATCTTGAACGCTTTCCACGCGAAAGCCGCGTGCATTTTCTGGAATGTGCGGCCAATAGTGGCATGGAATGGGCGGGCGCGCAGCTGAACGGGTCGCAGTTCACTCATGGCATGGTCCATAATATGGAATACACCGGCATTCCTCTGCGGCTTTTGCTGGAAGAGGCGGGTGTAAAGCCCGAGGGTAAGTGGATATTGGTCGAAGGTGCCGATGCCTCGTCCAATGGCCGCTCGATCCCGATGGAAAAGGCGTTGGACGACTGTCTCGTCGCCTTCAAGGCCAATGGCGAGGCGCTGCGCAAAGAGCATGGCTATCCGGTTCGACTCGTGGTTCCGGGCTGGGAAGGCAATATGTGGGTCAAATGGCTGCGCCGCATTGAGGTCGGCGACATGCCCTGGGAAACGCGTGAGGAAACCTCAAAATACACCGACACGATGGCAGACGGTTCCGCGCGAAAATGGACATGGATCATGGATGCCAAATCCGTGGTTACCAGCCCAAGCCCGCAGATGCCGATCAAATCGGGGCCCGGTCCGGTGGTCATCACCGGCCTTGCGTGGTCGGGACGCGGCACAATCACCCGTGTCGATGTCTCGATGGATGGTGGCAAGACGTGGCACGAGGCGCGGCTGCAACCGCATAGCCACGACAAGGCGTTGCACCGCTTCTACTTTGATCACGTCTGGGACGGCTCCGAGATGCTGCTGCAATCGCGCGCCACCGACAGCACTGGTTATGTTCAGCCGACCAAGAATGCGCTGAGAGCCATTCGGGGCCTGAACTCGGTCTATCACAACAACGGCATTCAAACTTGGTGGGTCAAGTCGGATGGGGAGGCAGAAAATGTCGAAGTTTCCTAAGGTTGCGCTTGGCCTCGTGCTGACGACAGTTCTGGCTATGCCCGCATTTGCAGAAAAAATGGGCCTTGGCAGGCCTGCTCTTGCTGCTGAAATCGACGCTTGGAACCATGACGTGCGCCCTGATGGCCAAGGCTTGCCCGAGGGTTCGGGGGACGTCGCGACAGGCGAGACGCTGTTTTCTGCCAACTGCGCCGCGTGTCATGGCGAATTCGCCGAGGGTGTCGATAACTGGCCCAAACTGGCCGGCGGCGCCGGCACGCTGGCCGATCAGGACCCGTTGAAAACCGTGGGGTCATATTGGCCTTACCTCTCGACGACATTCGACTATGTGCATCGCTCGATGCCCTATGGAAATGCGCAAACACTTGAACCGAATGATGTTTATGCCATTTTGGCCTATATCCTTTATTCGAACGACCTTGTGGGCGAGGATTTCACGCTGTCGAAAGAGAATTTCCTCGACGTGAAGATGCCCAATGCCGATGGCTTCTTTGTCGACAACCGCGAAACCGTTGAGTTGCCAGAGTTTTCCAAACCGGCCTGCATGGAAAACTGCAAGGATAAGGTCGAAATTACGGCCTATGCCTCGGTGCTTGACGTGACGCCGGATGAAAAGAAGGCAACCGAACCTGTGCCTGCGGTCGTCGCTGACGCTGTTCCCGCAGCCGAACCTGCACCTGCCGTTGAAGTGGCCAGCGTTGATCCCGCCCTGATCGCGTCTGGTGAAAAGGTCTTCAAGAAATGTGCGGCTTGCCACAAGGTCGGTGAGGGCGCCAAGAACGGGGTCGGCCCAATGCTGAACGGCGTTGTGGGGCGTGCGGCTGGGGCGGTCGAGGGATACAAATACTCGGCGGCGATGGCTGATGCGGGGGCCAATGGCACTGTCTGGGATCCGGCGACGCTTGATACCTATCTGACCAACCCCAAGACGGCTATTCCAAAGAACAAAATGTCCTTTGCCGGCCTTCCAAAGCCAGAAGATCGCGCGGCGGTGATAGCTTACTTGGGCAGTTTCTCGCAGTGAACCAGGCGGGCGGGCGGCCATTGGTCGCCCGTTTCGGCCTATCGGAGACGAGCCTATGGCCCTGAACAGACGTCACTTTCTGAGCGTTGGTCTTGCTGGCACGGCTTTGCTGCAAGCGCCGATGCTATTGGCGCAGACGGTCTTTCATGTGGTTGTTGTCGGTGGCGGGGCAGGGGGCGCGACGGTCGCGCGCCTGCTTGCCAGTTCGGGTGTTCGGGTGAGCCTGGTCGAACCCAATCCCAAGTATCACACCTGCTTTTTGTCCAACCTTTTTTTGGGTGGGCTGCGCGATCATCAAGGCTTTGTTTTTGGCTATGAGGCCTTGGTCGCGGCAGGTGTGACGCTGGTGCAAAGCCGCGTCGTCGGGGTTGATCGGGACGTAAAGTCGGTCAGCCTCGATACGGGTGAGGTTCTGGCTTATGATCGGCTCGTGCTGGCGCCCGGCATTGATTTTCGGGAAGGCGCGGTGCCTGGGTGGTCGCTCGCTGATGCGCAACGCATGCCGCATGCGTACAAAGAGCAAGATCAAACCCAGCTCTTGCGCGACCAGATCGATGCGATGCCGCGGGGCGGAACTTTTGCGATGCTGGCACCGCCCAATCCTTACCGCTGCCCGCCTGCGCCATATGAACGCATCTCAATGATTGCGCATCGGTTAGAGCGAACCAACCCGACCGCAAAGATCCTGATCTTTGACCCAAAAGACAAGTTCACCAAGCAGACCCTGTTCGAGAACGCTTGGGGTAAATACTACAACGGCATGATCACCTGGTTTGGCCCCGATTTCGGTGCGGATGCTGTCGAAGTGCGTCCCGATGCGATGGAAGTTATTGTCGATGGTGACGTTCAGGCCGTCGATGTCTGCAACGTCATCCCCGCCCAGATCGCAGGTGCTGTCGCCCATCTCGCAGGTGTCACCGATGAGACCGGCTGGGCGCCAGTCGACGCCTTTTCCCTGCGCAGCAAGCTGGATCCGTTGGTCTCTGTGATTGGCGACAGTGCATCCCAAGGCGACATGCCGAAATCGGCCTTTGCCGCAAACAGCCACGCCCATGCTGCAGCAAGCGCAATCCTTGCCGAAATGGTGGGCAACGCGGCCCCACCGCCCAGCTATGCAAATGCCTGTTGGTCACTGCTGGCACCAAACGATGCGGTCAAGATCACCGAGACATTTCACGCCACCGCCGAAAAGATCGTGTCAGACGAGATTTACATCAGCGCTCCAAACGAGCCCGCTGAAACCCGCCGCGCTACTGCCGAAGAAGGTTTGGCTTGGTATGAGGGCATAACAGCCGACATCTTTGGCTAAGAAGGATACATCATGCAGATCACGCGTCGTCACTTTCTTACATCGGCTCTGGCTACCAGTGCTGCGCCACAATTGCTGTGGGCAAGCACTCAGGCACAGCTGGGCAACATGCAGATTGACTCGTTGTCTGATGGCAATCTGACGTTGCCAGCGGCGTTCATCTTGGGTGGAATGCCCACGGATGAGCTTGCGACGATTGTTGCCAAATATGGGTTGCAAGCTGGCAGTCTGACGCCACCTTGCAATGTGACCCTGCTGCGTTACGCAGATCGGAAGGTCATTTTCGATGTCGGCGCGGGTCCTGATTTCCAACCGACCGCGGGAAAGCTCGCCTCAGCATTCGATGCCTTGGGTGTAAGCGCCGATGAAATCACCGATGTTGTTTTTACTCACGGCCATCCGGATCACCTGTGGGGGCTGCTGGATGAGTTTGACGAACCGGTTTTTGCCAATGCAGCGCATCATTTCGGGCAGGTTGAATTCGACTATTGGACCGACCCCAATACGGTCAGCACAATTGGCACCGAGCGGACGACGTTTGCCGTAGGGGCTGCGCGCAGGCTGAGTGCCTTCGCAGATCACTTCAGCTTCTTTAACGACGGAGAAGAGATTTTGCCTGGCGTGGCCGCTCGCGCCACTGTTGGCCACACGCCGGGCCATATGTCATTCGAGCTGCGCGATGGGTCGCAATCAATGCTGGTGGTTGGGGATGCTTTGGGCAATCACCATGTCGCTTTTGAGCGGCCCGGTTGGGTGTCAAATTCGGATCAGGACGGCCCAACCGCTGCAAAAACGCGGCTTGGCCTGCTGGATCAGCTAGCCGCCGAGCAGATGCCTTTTCTGGGGTTCCATCTGCCCGAAGGCGGCATCGGTCGCGCAGAACGCATGGGCGACAGCTATCGCTTTGTCGCCGCCACTTAGGCCGGCTGGTCGATGAAATAGTCGGCGGCCATCGCGCCGGCCCACATGCAAAACAGTGCAAGCCAAGCGGTAGCGACAAAGATCGACCCGCCGGTCACACCTGCGCCGATTGCGCAGCCGCCTGCCAGCATCGCGCCAAAGCCCATCATCGCCGCTCCTAACATCGAGCGACGCATCGCGCTTTCGGAATTGAAGCCTTCAAAGCGAAACGTGCCGGCAAACAGGGCCGAGGTTGCCGCCCCCGCAAAAACCCCGGCGATCAGACCTACGTCGAAATCCAGCGCTGGCAGCGGCACCAGAAAAAACATGAGCGTCTTTGCTGAAGGCCCGCTGAATGTGACCGAGGTGATGGCGACGGGATCAAAGGCGATCTGCGCAAGTCGAAACGTCATGATCCATCCCAATGCCACCGAAAAGCCCACGCCAGAGGCAAAGATCAACACCTGCCAGCCAATCCGGTTCTTGCGCGCCAATAACAATGCGATGGCGGCGATCAGAACGCCAATCGCAAGCCCGGCCTCATGAGGCAGCTGGACGAGTGTTGTCAGCTCTACATTCCTTCCGCCCGGCGTCACCCATAGCCGCGCAATCCAGTCGCGCACTGGCGAAAGCCAGCCATGCAGACTCATTTGCGCAACCACCGCAAAGATCAGACCCGAAACGACCGAGCGCAAATTGCCAGAGGCCGCCAGTACCAAAAGCCGCCCCGAGCAGCCGCGAGCCAGCACCATGCCCACGCCGAACATGAGCCCACCAAAGATCGCGCCGGACCAAGAACCCGCGACAGACATCATCCGCGACTGGTCTGCATTGAAGAGCCCCAACATCTGCGCGCTTTGAACCCAGATGACGGCGGTCGAAAAGGTCAAAAGCCAGACGGCCATCCGCGTACCAAGTTGGCCTCGCGCAACCTCGACCGTTGCAGCGCGCAGGCAAAACGAAGAACGCTGCGCGGCCACGCCAAAGACAAGTCCGGTCAAGACCCCGAACAGCGCGGCTGTCGCAGGTTCGCCAAGGCTGTCTGCCAATATCTGGATATCCATTCAAGGCTCCGCAAAAATACACCTCCAACAATGTCAGGCGCCGCAGCATAGGGCCTTGATACAGATCAGAGGCGTTATTGTTGAACGGACAAGCGCCCACATTAGCCTCGGTTTCGAGGCAGGATATGTCCCGGGGTGAAAGAAGTAATGCCGCTGACGCACCTCTTGCCGCGTGCAATCAGGGGTCAGGTCGTTCCTGTCTCATTTCCCAAACATCAAGTTGGCTGCAAGACGGGCCTTCGGGTTTGTTGCGTCGGGGCTGGCAGCTGAGCCCATAACGGCCCTAAGACTCGCAGATCAATTCCGCAGCGTGACAAAGTGTGGGGTCCGTGGCATCACGCGTCCTAACCGTATTTGCCAGGAGCCTGTTCGATGTCCTTTGACCGTTCCATCAAGATCGCCCCCTCGATCCTTTCGGCCGATTTCGCCGACTTTGGCCGCGAAATCCAAGCGATTGAGGCGCAGGGTGCCGACTGGGTGCATGTCGATGTGATGGATGGGCATTTTGTGCCCAACATCACCTTTGGCCCGCCCGCGGTTGCGGCCTTTCGCAAACATGTCCAGACCGTGATGGACGTTCACATCATGATCTCGCCCGTCGATGCCTATATCGATGCCTTTGCGGCGGCGGGGACAGATATTCTGACGCCGCATGTCGAGGCGGGGCCGCATATTCATCGCACGCTTCAGGCCATTCGCGGCGCAGGAATGAAGGCGGGAGTAGCGCTCAACCCAGGCACTCCGGCAGAGGCGGTGAGGCATCTGTTGGATCTGACCGATCTGATCTGCGTGATGACCGTGAACCCCGGATTTGGCGGGCAGAAGTTCATCGACATGACAGCCAAGATCCGCGCCCTGCGTGAGATGATCGGGGATCGCCCGATTCATATTGAAATCGACGGCGGGATGACGCCAGAGACCGCGCCACTCGTGGCCGCTGCCGGGGCGGATGTTTTGGTTGCGGGTTCAGCGGTGTTTAAAGGTGGCTCTGTCGCCAATCCCGCCGCCTATGGCACGAATATCCGTGCGATCCGCGCGGCAGCCGAAGCGGCGCGGTAAACTGATGGCGCGGATTGTTTTCGATCTGGACGGCACTTTGGTTGACAGTGCGCCCGACATTTGCACAGCCGTAAACCTGATGCTGGACCAAGAAGGTTTGGCGCGTCTGAGTTTGCCCGAAGTGGTGTCTTTTGTTGGCAATGGATTGCCGCATCTTGTGAGCCTGATTATGAGCGCGCGTGAGATTGATCTGGCGCGACACGGAGAGCTTACGTTGCGCGTGGCGGGTCACTATGATGCGGTGAACGGGCAGCAGACAGTACTTTATCCAAATGTTGCAGAGGCTCTCTCGGCCCTGAAACTGGCGGGCCACAGCCTTGCGCTTTGCACCAACAAACCCGAAGCACCCGCACGCCACTGCCTCTTGCAAATGGGGCTGAGGGATCATTTTGATCAGGTGATCGGCGGTGACAGCTTGCCGTACCGTAAACCCGACCCCCGGCCGCTGCGCGCCTGCACCCCCGATATCTTTGTCGGGGACAGTGACGTCGATGCCGAAACCGCGACCCGCGCGGGTGTGCCCTTTATCCTCTTCACCGAAGGATACCGCAAGACCGCGCTGGCTGAGTTGCCGCATCGCGTCAGCTTTTCCGATTTTGCGGTATTGCCAGCGCTTGTTGAAAGCCTTGTCAGATCAGCCTAAGGGGGTTGATTTTCGCTCTGTAAGCCCCTCGGTATGGTGCGCGATACAATTTTAGTGCCCTGACTTGATTTGTGTCAGGATTTGCAGTGTCTTTTTCACTTTCGCCGTCGGGGCGCTGGAGGTTCATTCACCCCGTGGCCAATCCCGCCTCGTCAATCGGGTTGAACTCGTCGGCCAAGAACCGCTCGAACGCGTCCAGATCGACCGGTTCAAATTGGCCAAAACCCTGCATCCATACGCTTGCCGTGCGCAGCGCGTCGGGTTCCAGCTTGCACCAAATCACCCGACCGCGCTTTTCCCGCGCGATTAATCCCGCCTCGGACAGAATCCCCAAGTGTTTTGAGATCGCCGCGAGGCTCATCTCGAAAGGCTCTGCGACATCCGTGACGGCCATGTCATCTTCCAGCAGCATGGCCAGAATGGCCCGCCGGGTCGGGTCTGCGAGGGCCGAAAAAACCATGTCCAAACGCTCTGCCATGGCACAACTATCGCGCCTGGCCTGAGGATCGTCAACCAGATGGTTGAATATAGGATTGCATCAAATTGCCGAGCGGTGGTGCTGATACATTTGACGAAATATATATAATACAATGGGTTGCATAGTATCATCCCCGCTTGACTCGCAGGGCGCCGCTTCGTAGAAAACCCAAGACCATTTGGGGGTTTTGCCATGGTATCGGACGCGGATCGCGAGCGCCTTTCGGCCTTGGAGAAGCGGATTGATGCCGCCAAAGCCGCAGCGGCACCACGCCGTTCGGCCCAAGAGGATAAACATCGTCAGGCACAACTGGCTTGGCGCATGGTAATTGAGCTGGTGGCCGGTCTGCTGATCGGTTTCTGCATCGGATACGGGCTGGATACCCTGTTTGGGACCAAACCGGTGTTTCTGGTGTTGTTTGTGCTGGCTGGGTTTGCGGCGGGGGTGAAAACCATGCTGCGCTCGGCGAAGGAAATGCAGGGCGACGCCGCGCCAGCGGTTGATCCAAAAGCAAACGCCGCAGTCGCGGCAGACGATGAAGAGGAATACTGACGTGGCAGGCGAAGCGCAAAGCGAAGGTGGATTGTCGTTCCATCCGCTCCAGCAGTTCGAAGTTCACCCGCTGTTCGGCGAGGGGCCGATCCACTGGTATACGATTACCAATGCCACGCTTTGGTTGCTGATCGCAGCCCTGGCCGTGATCGGTGTGTTTGCTTGGGGCTCTTCGGGCCGCAAGATTATTCCATCGCGGATGCAATCAGTTGGCGAGCTTGGGTATGACTTCGTGCACAATATGGTCGTTGACGTGACCGGCGAAGATGGCGCGAAATACTTCCCGATGATCATGACGTTGTTCCTGACCATCGCCTTTTCGAACATGCTTGGCTTGTTGCCCGGATCTTTCGCGCCCACCTCGCATGTCGCGGTGACGGCAATCCTCGGCTTTGGCGTGTTCCTGTTCGTGACGCTCTTGGGCTTTTACAAGCACGGATTGCACTTTCTCGGCCTGTTCTGGATGACGGACTCGCCGTTGGTGCTGCGTCCGATCATCGCGATCATCGAGTTGATTTCCTACTTTGTGCGCCCGGTCAGCCATTCCATTCGTCTTGCGGGCAACATCATGGCGGGCCACGCCGTTATGAAAGTGTTTGCTGCCTTTGCGCCGATGATCCTGTTCTCAGGGATCGGCATTTTGGTGACGCCGGTGTCGGTTCTTGCCATCGCAGCAATCTATGCGCTGGAGGTGCTCGTCGCCTTCATCCAAGCCTACGTGTTTACAATCCTGACCTGCGTTTACCTGAAGGATGCTTTGCATCCGGGTCACTAACGCCTGTCTTAAACTCATCTAACCTATTCCATCGTAAGGAGAATATCATGGAACTCGCAGCAGCAGCCGCAATGGGCAAATTCATCGGTGCAGGCCTTGCCGCCATCGGTTCGGGCGCTTCGGCTATCGGTGTTGGCAATGTGGCCGGCAACTTCTTGGCAGGCGCTCTGCGCAACCCTTCGGCAGCCGGCTCGCAGACCGCGACCCTGTTCATCGGTCTGGCTTTTGCAGAAGCACTGGGGATCTTCTCGTTCCTCGTCGCTCTGCTGTTGATGTTCGCAGTCTAATCTGACCCGTCCATCCTTACGGTCAGGGGTGCCGCCAACGCGCGGCGCCCTTGAACTTCAAAAAGGGTCCGACGGAGGGGCAAAATGACAGCGACCACCACAACAGAAGCCGCAACCGAAGTTGCGCATGAGGCAGCCGCATCAGGTGGCATGCCACAGCTTGATCCTACGCATTTCGCGAACCAGATCTTCTGGCTCGTCGTCACCTTGCTCGTGGTCTTTTTCGTGCTCAAACTCGTGGCTTTGCCGCGGATCGGTGGCACATTGGCAAACCGTAAAGGCACGATCATCAACGATCTCGCCGCCGCGGAAGAGCTGAAGCAAAAGGCCGTTGCGGCCGAGAAAGCCTATCAGGATGCGCTTGCGCAGGCTCGTGTCGAGGCGGCAAAGATCGTCGCTGATGCCAAGGCAGAAATTCAGGGTGACCTGAATAAAGCTATCGCCAAGGCAGATGCCCAGATCGCCACCAAGTCAGCCGAATCCGCAGGCCGGATCGACGAAATTCGCGCAGGTGCGCAGGAAGCGATCAACGAGGTCGCCAAGGATACCGCCAAGGAATTGGTGGCAGCTTTGGGCGGCAAGGCGGATGCAAGGTCGATCACCGCTGCGGTGACCGCTCGGTTGAAAGGCTAAGATAATGAGAAACGTATTTCTTATCATCGCTTTGGCAGGTATCGTTGCGGTCCTGACCGCCAACAGCCATGGCGCTGCGATGTTCAGCCTGCACAACACCAACTTTGTGGTGCTCATCTCGTTCCTGCTGTTCATCGGCGTGCTGATCTATACTGGGGTCCCGGGCGTGTTGGCGGGGGCACTCGATGCTCGTGCCGCGCGCATCAAGGCCGAACTGGAAGAGGCCAAGGCTCTGCGGGCAGAAGCATTGGCACTGCTGGCTTCTTATGAGGTCAAGCAAAAAGAAGTGCAGGAGCAATCTGCGCGCATCATCGCGCAGGCCAAGGAAGAGGCGCAAAGCGCTGCCGCCAAAGCCAAGGACGATCTGAAGCTGTCGATTGCCCGCCGTCTTGCGGCAGCCGAAGAGCAGATCGCTTCGGCCGAGGCTTCTGCCTTGCGTCAGGTCCGCGAGAGCGCGATCTCGGTCGCTATTGCCGCAGCGGGCGAGGTGTTGGCCAAGCAAGCCACCGCAGAAACCGCGACCGCTTCGATCGACGAAGCCATTGCTCAGGTTGACGCCAAGTTCCACTAAGCGTTTGGAAATAAAGAAAGGCTCGGCAATTCGCCGGGCCTTTTTATTTGCGGTTTTCATTCTCGAGCCGGAGTTTGGCAATAGACTCGTTATGATTGTATTTGATTTGCTCCAGCATGGCTGCTTGAACAAAATCCAGATGCACCTCGACCGCTTTGCGTGCCGCCAGCGCGTTGCGGGCCTGCACCGCTGAGTTAATCGCGCGGTGCTGATCCAGCAGCATGTCGCGCGTCACCCGGTTCTTGAACATGACCTGTCTGTTGTAGAAAACGCCTTGACGCAAAAGCTCATACATCGAGCGCATCATGTGCAGCATGATGACGTTGTGGCTGGCCTCGATAATCGCCATGTGGAAATGCGCATCCAGGTCGGATTCGTCCGTCGGGTCGCGCCTTTGGTGGGCCATTTCCATTTTGCCGAACACCGTGTCGATGACTTTCAGATCGGTGTCCGAGCCAAGCCGTGCGGCCCTCTCGGCCGCAAGTCCCTCGATGTCACGTCGAAACATCACGTAGTCGAAAACCGCTTCTTGATGGGCCGCGAACAACCCGATCAGGGCAGGCGAAAAGGCAGACCCAAGCACCTCTGCCACAAAGATCCCAGAATTCGGGCGGCTGGTCAGCAGGCCGCGTTCCTGCAGGTCGGCAACGGCCTCGCGCAAAGAGGGGCGCGAGACGCCAAGCTGTTCTGACAGCTCGCGTTCCGAAGGCAGGCGTTCCCCGGGTTGCAATATACCGCGCAGGATCAGCAGCTCGATTTGATGAACCACGGATTGCGACAGTTTCTCGGCCTCGATCTTTTTGAATGGCATGATTTGCTCCGAACCGGTTAAGATGTATGACCAATTCTTTGCCGCCTCAACGAAAAACGAGCGGAGCCTGCGCCCCGCTCGAATTTAAGTTGCCTAAGGTCAATCAGGCCGTGGGACGAATAATGATCTCGACCCGACGGTTGGCCGCGCGGCCCTGCGGTGTCAGGTTCGAGGCGACGGGCTGATCTTCGCCGCGGCCATAGGCTGCAATCCGACCGCCCTGAACGCCCGAGTCGCGCAGCACATTCGCCACGCTGTTCGCGCGCCGCTGCGACAGATCCTGGTTGTAGGCCGCAGATCCCGTGTTATCCGTGTGACCGATGACTTCGATGGTGCTGTTTGGATAGCGGTTCAGCGACCCCGCGACCGCACGGATGTCCGAGGTCAGATCAGGGCGCAACGTAGCGCTGTCTGTGGCGAACAGCACATCTTGCGGCATGTTCACGACCAGATACTGGCCGTTGTTCGTAACCGAGATATTCGAGTTGCCGATCGACGAACGCAGATCTGCCGCCTGTGCGTCAAGCGTCGATCCGATAGCGCCGCCCAGCGCCGCGCCGATCACGCCGCCGACAACCGCTTTGCCCAGCTTGTCGTCTTTGCTGCTTGCACCGGCAACGGCGCCAAGGAAACCACCCATCATCGCACCATTCTTGGCACGGGCATTTGGATCATCGGGATAGCTGTTGGGGTTCACGCAGGCGGTCAGCCCGATCAGGGCTGCGGTGGACAAAAGCACGGGAGTTTTGAGTTTCATGGTTCGCCTCTGGGTATCATGGTTGGGCCTGATCCGGCCGATGCCCTTCTATAGGCTAACACGTCGGCAGCGGCATGGTTTCTTGCGGGCCTTAGCAAGTTTTCGCCCATGCTCACAGGTTCATTGCAACGTCGTCGCGGGCGGACTCGAAAGCAAGCATTGCGCGTTTTACGGGTAATCCCCAGTGATAACCGCCGAGGCCTCCTGATTTGCGCAGCGCCCTGTGGCAAGGGATCAACAAACTGATCGGATTGCGCCCGACAGCCGTACCAACGGCCCGCACCGCCTTGGGGTGGCCGATATACTGGGCGATTTCTGAATAGGTGGTGACGTGGCCAGAAGGGATTTTCAGCAGCGCCTCCCAAACCTTGATCTGGAACGGGGCTCCGATCAGATACAGCGGGGCAGGGCCATTTGGTTTGGGCTGCGCGCCAAATGCGGTCTGCACCCAAGGCCGCAAGAGATTTGCGTCCTCGATGAAATTTGCCTGCGGCCAACGCCCCAGCAAGTCTGCCCGGGCCGCCGCCTCGCCCATTTCCGCAGCAAAGCCCATGCCGCAGATGCCTTTTTCGGTGCCCATCACAATCGCCGCGCCAAATGGGCTGTCGAACCAGCCCCAATTGATCGTCAGCCCCGCCCCCCCGCGTGCAACATCGCCGGGCGTCATCGCCTCCCATGTCAGGAAAAGATCATGCAGCCGACTTGTGCCGGACAGCCCTGTCTCGGCCGCAGTTTCAAGCAGCGTGAACTTTTGTGCCAACAGGCTGCGGGCGTGATCGAGTGTGAGATACTGTTGGTAGCGCTTGGGGGAAACGCCAACCCAGGCTGAAAACACCCTTTGGAAATGTGCGGCACTCATTCCCATGCGGGCGGACAACGCCTCGAGGCTCAGCATGGATGCCTCGGTATCGATGATCTTGAGCGCACGGGCGATGACGTTGAAATGATAGTCGGCTGCTTGCTCCATCGCGGGATCCCTTATTGTGTTTGCCCAATCTGGCGTGTCGGGGCTCTGTGCGAAACCTGAATCTTGCGCAATTGATGCGGATCAATGTTTCGTATCTGAATTTAAGAATATCATCGTAGGTGGGATTTGAAACCTGCCCGACTCATTGAGCAGTTGCCGCCCGCTGCGATGCTTATCGCGATGTGGTGGGTTCTATATCGAGACAACTTGAAAGGTATCAAATATGACGTTTGCGAGATCAATTTTCAGGGCGGTCCCAAGTGTGGTTGCATTGTCATTTGCTGGGGTGAGTGCCCAAGCAGCGACAATCAACCTGTGGGACCTGAGCAATGTTGCTGTGGCCCCTACGCCGGTGGATGGCACTACGGGGTATAGCGTCGTTTATGATGGCAGCCCAAGCGATCCGGCAGCTGTGACCAATGGTCGAATCTCCTACACGCCACCAGAGGCTATCAGCCCCGGGATCAAGGTTCAGCCAGAGACATATACGCAAGGTGGGCCCTCGGGTCTTACGCTTACTGGCTGTATCAT